>CAYGJY010000002.1:0-340074 GCA_964350645.1 uncultured Candidatus Saccharibacteria bacterium
ACCAGTTAGTGCTGGCAGATTCATTCGAGCTATTCATGTCTCGAACTACTCAGGAACAAAACCAAGAAAGTCGTTACAATTTCGCATACGGGACTATTACCCACTAGGGTCAAGCTTCCCAGCTTGTTTTGCTATCATAACGTTTTGTAACTTTCCGCAACTAAATGCAGATTCTGTCCTACAACCCCGTACATGTAAACACGTACGGTTTGGGCTGTACCCGTTTCGCTCGCCGCTACTCAGGGTATCGCAAGAACCTTCTTCCTGGCTTCAATGGCATTCTCCCGAGGGAGAATAGTTTTAGCCAGAAAGAAAGTCCCTATTATTGCTTTCTATTCCTCTTGGTACTGAGATGTTTCACTTCCCAAGGTACACTCCTGCATACACAGGTTCCTGACGTAATCAGGAGGGTTTCCCCATTCGGACATTTCCGGGTATAACGGTTGATTGGCACCTTACCGGAACTTATCGCAGCCATTCCACGTCCTTCATCGCTCTCTATAGCCTAGGCATCCACCATACACCCTTACATTCCCATAGGGAATGCTGTACACCACATGTACAATTTTGAGTGTCGACCGCGCATACCTGCGCGGTCTTTGTGTTTTGTTGTGAATCCCGCTGGAAGCATGTCACCCTCAATCAAGATGAGTGACATGTTTTATGGTGCCGTCCTTGGGGAATCAAACCTCAAGACCTCTCCCTTACGATGGGAGCGCTCTATCTCTGAGCTAGGAACGGCGTAAGTACTCGGAGTTAAAACTCCCAGCGGGATTCACAACAGGTGTGTCGGGGACGAAAAGACCCGAGTGGCGGCAAAGCCAACTCAATTGATCTAACCCGACACACTACCTGTGTTACTAGCGCTCCGCTTGCGGGGAGCACTAGTAACTTGCCTGCTGGACGTCGATTTCACAGCAGGACTTTTTTAGTTAGTTTCACAAACTACTATCCTAAAATAGTTTGTGAAGGATATGCATGTCGCGTTGGCCGGGTTAGCAGCTACTGGCGACAGGGTGTCAAAGAAACACCACGTATCCTGTGAGTTTTGGCTTAAAAAAACCGCTTGACGCGGCACAGAAAATCCGGAGACGTTCGTGTCGCTACGATTTCTTTAAGGCAATACTCATATACGTAGGCGCTATTCTATAGAAATTAATTTTAAAGTCAAGCCCTTCGTCTTGATAGTTGTCACCCTTTTTATACACAGGGTTGTGCACAGGTAGTCGAAACGAATAGAGGCACAAAACCAAAGGTTTTGTGCCTCTATTCTCCTCAAACTATCTACCTAGTGACTACTCCCACCACCCATCTTACGAATATACTCAGAAGCCGCTTCTTTACCGCCGAGGCCAAAGGCTAAACCAGCTGCTAACGAAACCGCAAACACAATCCCCATAAACAGTGTCTGCACCAACTCAGGGGCAATCTCAAGTTGATTGAGTGCTGCCAGAACTGCAAACACAATTACTGAGTAACGAGTAATTGTCCCTAGCAGATCAGCAGCCTTGTACCCAGCTGCGCGCGCGCCAGCGGTAATACTCGCTGACGCTACATTTGCTAAGACCGATGCACCGAGAAGGATCAACACTGCGACAATTACTTTTGGTAAATATCCAAGCGCTACTTCCCGAAAAAAGACGGTGACTTGGTCGAGTCGTAAAATGTCGAGTGCGGCCACGACAAACACTAAAATAACAAACCATTTAATCAAAACACCAACAAACTGCCCTGGCTTGAAGCTATAGCCAGCTCGTTCAGTTAGATCATCAACACCAGCTGCGTCGAGGGCAGCATTTAACTTCAATCGGACAAAGAGACGTTCTACTACCTGGCTTAAAAAGCCCCCAATAATCCAACCAGCAATCACGACTACAACGGCCAAGATCAATTCCGGGAGAAAGGAGAAGAGATCTCCCCCGAGTTCATAAAATGATGAGCGCAATGTCATCGGAATATCATAATTCATATTAATTTGTATCTATAACGAAGTAATAGTGTAATGATACACCTATACGATCCAGTTGTACGCCAAAGCTACAAATATCTGATATGTCAACTGCTATCTCTTAGCGATAGACAAACGTGATAACAGTATCATTCACGTACTTACTAACCGCCTCTTCAGTCGAAAAATTGTAGTGGTCTGTTGAAACAGTAAATCGACACGTAATTTCACTAGCTGCGATAGTGATTACGTACAATTTCATTTTCTCCACTTTTACGAGCTTGTCGAATTGAATTTCAAGGCCGTGCCTAAGCTCAGCTTCAAGATCAGGTACGCGCTTCGCTTCTGCGGCCGGTAACACAAACTCCACTGCAATCCTTTTATACTTCAGTTTGCTGAAATTAATAACTTCAGAATTTAAAATTGTAGTATTAGGTACAAACAGTGCATCACCATCATCAGTACGCAATTGCGCTGCACGAAAACTTACGTGTGTAATAATGCCACTTGGCATATCGGCCACCTTAATATAATCACCAATTTTAAAATCATTAGAAAACATCAATCGTAATCCATCAAAAAAATTGGTAATGTACTGATGGAAACCCCAAACAATCGCCACCGAAAATACCCCTAGTGACATCACAAAATCAGCAAAGGGAATATCATAAATCGGGAAAATACTACCCAGTGTTACTAGGATGGTAAATAAGAAAACCAGTGCCTCGAGACCTAGAAGAAAGTTATCTTGCTCACCAATCTTAATCTGATGACGGCGACGATACGTGGTTGTTATAAAAAAACGGGCAAAGTTAGCAACCAAATGACTTGCTAAAAAAACTGTAGTAAGTTGCAATAGACGTGGCGCATCAAGTAATCCAACTATTTGCTGTTCGTAATAAAGCAATACGCCCAATAGTACGATCTCAAACAAAAAACGGACTTTACGCTTACTTGAAATGGCAAAATTTTCTAACGACAAATATCCAAATGTATTTACAAAAGTATGTATCATACATTTGTATACTACGAACGATGAAGTTCATCACGTACTCCGATGCGGTCAGCAATAATTTTATGTGGGTAATCAAAAACGTCTCGAGTTAACTTATCGTACATCCCCACCCGATAGATTAAATCTTCAGAAGAAAAAACCGCGTAGCGAATTTCAATCCCAATCTCAGACTCGAGCGCTCGTACAGCATTCTCAACTTTTGTCTTTGAGACTTTTTTCATAGCAATCAAAATATCGAGTCGCTGTTCAAAGTCACGCACGAAGATGCCTGAGGTCACCACAAAATCAAGTGGCCCGGCTTTACGCAAGTGTTTGAGGACAGTCTTATCATCAAGCGGTGCGGTTTCGAATAAAAAAGTTTGCAGGGATTGTAGATCGGGGAAATTTTTGTTGAGGGTAAACCCGTGAGCACGAGTTTTTTTATCTTTGCCTTCAAGCTGAATATACATCTGCTTTTTTTTGATGACGCCAGCACGTTCAAGAGCATTCATTTCCGTGCGTGCAGTGCGACGTACCAAGCGAGCGCGCCTTGATATATCATCAAACGTAAATTCTTTTGAGGGATTAAATAGGAAAAAGCGAAGGAGTTTCACTCGGGCCTGGCTACCAAACAGAATTGTAAGCGGATCAACTGCCATAACTATCGTGGAAGGGATTATAGCATAGCTTCAATATCCCCTCCCCTGGACAAAAATGAGATGTGTTTTAGTGACACGACACGCAAAAAAGCGGCCCCGGGGCCGCTTTTTTGTAATCTACTCTAGACTTATTTAAGTTCAACCTTGGCTCCAGCTGCTTCGAGAGTAGCTTTAAGAGCTTCAGCGTCTTCCTTCTTAAGACCAGCTTTAACGTCAGCTGGAGCTCCGTCCACCATGTCCTTAGCTTCTTTCAAGCCAAGACCACAAGCTTCCTTAACTGCCTTAATAACGGCAATCTTCTGTGCACCGGCTTCAGCTAGTACCACAGTGAATTCTGACTGTTCGTCAGCTGCGTCACCACCTGCTGCTGGACCAGCTACTGCTACTGCAGAGGCTGATACACCAAATCGCTTTTCAAGTACTTTCACAAGTTCGTGAAGTTCTAGTACGGTCATCTTTTCTACTTGTTCTACAAGTGCTGCAAATTCTTTTGGCACTTCTACAGACTCATCTACTCCAGATGTATCGGCTACTGGAGCTTCTGTTTTAGTTTCTTCTGCTGCCGCTTCTGGGGCTGCAGTAGTCTCTTCCACTACTGCTGTATCTTTTTCATCAGCCATGATAAATGTATTAATTAATTACTATGCTTTCTTTTCAGCGATTTGGTTGAGAGCAACCGCTAGACCCTGAATTGGAGAATTGATAACGTTGACGAACATTCCTCGAAGCACCTGTAGTGGTGGGATTGAGGCGATTTCAGTCATCTCTTCTTTATTCTTGTATACTCCTTGGAATACTCCTCCAACAATCGCAAGATTGTCTTTGTACTTCAAAGCAAACTCTTTGATGTTCTGAGCTGGAGCAATCGCGTCAGCGCTATACGCCACAGCGATCTCCCCTTCAAGCTCTGGCATCTCGCCTTCAAAGGCCCCATCAAATGCTTTTCGCATGAGGGTCTTTTTGGCAACAAAGTAGCCAACACCCTGCTCGCGCAATTTGGTTCGCATGATAGTTGAATCTTGTACCGGCATGCCTTTGAAGCTCACAAACACAATTGACTCAGAGTCATTTTTGACACCGTCGAGTTTTGTGAGGATTCCTGATTTTTTGTCTTTTGTAATTGCCATGATTTCGATTGGAAATCTAAGAATAAAACAGGCCCGACATATAACTATGAGGGGCTCGACCTTCCAAATCTAAAAGAGTTGGACCTCGGCCGGCGTATCAAACGATACTTTGCTGAGAAACCTTTACGTTCCCCAACCGACTGTCATGAGCCTGTTGCGAGCTACTATAACAGAACTGATGTATTTGTAAATATTTAACGACCCTCGTTTTGATTTTTTAGTTGTTCAGCCTTATGACCCACTACGTTTGATAGGAGTTGCAAGAAAGTAGCTACCCCCGAGATGGCTAGGAATATAACAAAATAATAGGCGTACGGAAACATCGCGTAAGCAAAAGTAATGAATGCCCCCGCCCAGACGCCAATACACCATGGACAACTAAGTAGGTCGGCCAAAGTGCGACGTGGCCCGTGTGGTGGTTTTTCGAGAACGATCGACTTTCCCACCGTCTTAGCGTCCCAAAATTGCTCCCGGAAAAACTTTGTAATGGCATCGTATACAAATAGCCTAATCACCCGCCAGGTTGCTAAAGCAACCAAAAGAAAATCAACTATCTCAAACTCGTTGAGTGGCCGATAACTCTCTGTTTCAAGAATAATTGCCCCCATAATAGTGAGTAACAAAAAGAAACCCGAAAAGACTGCGTTCCAAAAGTATTGATCAGTGATTCGTATCATATTGTTACCTATTATACATTCCCACCAAGAGAATCAGAACTAATGTCCCTCCTACGATTAGGACAAAGCGAAATACAAATCGATAAAAGGTTTTATTAAATAAATTCATGTCGCTAAAAGTATACCAGACAAAACCGCCGGGGAGCTTCGCTCCCCGGCGGTTTTGTTGTCAAAGTTTTGTTGTCAAAATAGTCACCCAAAACAAAAAGCCCCCGAAGGGGCTTTTTGTTTGATCATTGTAGCTAAGCTACAAGAGACCAACTCTAAGAGTTATTACAGTACGCTGACTGAAACAATCTTTGAGAGGAATGCATCAAGGTTGAAGTCGTATAGCTTGCCGAGGTTATCAGCATCACCATCGTCTACGAGTCCCCACTTGAATCCATTAACCTGAGTCTGCATTGAACCATCAATGTCAGCTTCGAGTACGATCTGGAACGTAAACACACGCTCGTCATTGGCATCAATGATGAATGAGTTAGCAGTGTCGTTAGAATCAGTCTCGTCTGATGAAATGTTTGCATCAACAGTAGTTGTACCAGTTGTTGCAGATGTAGTCGTTGACCACGCATTTCCATCAGTAGTTGACGCTGGTGATAGAGAGCGAATAGTATCTCGTTCGAGGTACACATCGTCATCTCCTAGGTTATCAACTCTGAATTCAAAATCAAAGGTAACCTTATCTTGCTGACCAGCTTCAGTTGCTGTGAAGCTCTTTGTTGCGTTCTTAGAAACCAAAGAGATTTCAATTGCGTTTTCAAAGAGAGCGTGTGGACCTCCGAGAGCAGTACCAGTTCGGTCGCCTGTCGGTACGTCATCACCTTGCTCGTCTTCAATATCAGCAGCGTTTCGATCAGCTGTTCGAACTTCAGCCTGAATCGTAGCACCTTCTACAGCGCCATCATCAGTTGAGTTAAAGTCAGCCATAACGATGAACTCTACAGTAGAGTCAGCGTCCATGTCGAAGTCAAGGTCTTCGAAGATTACTTGTTCAGTAAGTCCGAATGCCCCAACTGTCTCTGAACCGATCTCTTCACCATCAGCGTAGAGGTAAATACCGTTGATCAAGTCTTCGATATCAGCTCCTACAGATGTGAGGAAGATTGGCATTTCATCAAGATTGATGTCTGAGTTACCGTCAAGATCAATAGTGAATGAAAGAATACCTACATTGTCAGTGTCATTACTGTCATCGATGTCGATGATGCGT
The DNA here is from genome assembly GCA_964350645.1 of uncultured Candidatus Saccharibacteria bacterium. Taxonomy (GTDB): domain Bacteria; phylum Patescibacteriota; class Minisyncoccia; order Phycocordibacterales; family UBA918; genus OLB19. Next base: position 6,616 of record CAYGJY010000002.1, read on the forward strand.
TCATCATTGATGTCTTCATCTTCTTCATCGAAGTCTACTTCAAGATCAGAAGCTGACGCGAAGTCTTCAACAGTGAAGGTTCGAGTAGCTGGCAGACCATTTCCGTCTTCAGTAAGAACAGCGTCATCACCGTCTCGGAAACGAATTTCTTCAACAGTTAGGTTCCAAGTGTCTCCAATGTCGTCTGAATCAAGGTTACCGATTGCAGTAACAGCGACTATGAGTTCGTTGGTATCACCAGCACGGATGATCGGAGCAACTGAACTTGGAAGTGAGACAGTCTTGTCCCAATCATCGTCTTCGTCAAACTCGTCAACATCGTATTCAGCGATCATGTCTCCTTCAAACCAGATTGATACTGATTCGATGAAGTCATCAAGATCTGCAGTAGCTGTAACTTGATCAAAGTCAAGATCAAGTGCAAGAATCATGATATCAGAGCTGTCATCAGCTTCGATCTCAAGTCCGAGAACTGCTACGTCGTCTTCACCTTCTCCAACGTCTTCGTTGTTGATTTTTGAAACAAGGTCAACGTCATCGATTGAACCTGCACCTCCTTCGAGGTCTCGGCTTTCCATGTCATCGTCCATCATGTCATCATCATCCATCATATCATCGTCCATCATGTCATCATCCATGTCAGGCATGGTTGGTGCAGCTACACAAAGCATGTTTGCTTTAGCGCGGCTTGAAGGACCGAAGTATCCAGTTGGATTTACAAGTCCAGCAGGAGCAAGAATATCTGCTCGGTACTTAACTTGCATCTTAGAAACAGCAGCTGCAGTCGCAGGACCGTAGTACTCAGTTTCCATTCCAGCAGAACCTACTGAACCAGCAGTAGCCACACGAGTGTCTTCGCTAGAGTTTAGGAACTGTTGTAGTTTCATAACGTCCATACCTGTTGAACCTGTTGAAAGGTCACGAGTCCAAGTATAAGGACAAGCAGATGACATCATTGAGTCACCTGACATTGCACCGCCTCCGAGTGAAGCAGTGAGGGTTTCGATGAGTGCAGTGAGACGATCGATCTCAGACTGCATGTCATCTCCTGACATCTGCGCTTGTGCCGGAGCAGCAAGTACAAATGCAGTTGCAAGTGCAACAAAAGCTACTGAAGCTTTTGCGAACACTGAATTTGCAAGTGTCATATAATTAATTAATTGTTTCTCTTGCGAGAATTATTTGTAACGTAAACTAATAATAAGAATTAATTCTTATTTGCGATGCAGTCTTTACTACGTTACGGCAAAGGTGCATCACGCTACACTAACCCATACATATAAGGTATGTATGGACCAGCTGTAAGGTTGGCCTGAATTCTATTCATAACAGTCAGCTTCGGGGAAAAGGTCACGCGGTACTAACCTGCCTATTTAAGCGAGGCTAGAGTGTATTTGCTATTCAATTGTACAGTCAAGCTATACAATTCTTGTTTGTGTTAGAAGTCGTGAGTAAACTCAACTAACTTCTCCACGCACTCGGTTGTCAACGAACATAACACTCTGACACGCTGTTATTAAAAAAGCGTGCTGAGCACTTGCCTATAGTATATAAAACTACAGACTTAGCAAGTCTTTTTGGCTGTGGATAGCTTTATTTTAGCCTTCAACAGTTGACTGCCCCAAGTAACTAATACTACCGAACTGCAACAGCAGCAGTCAGTAAAAGCTCTTGATCTGTTCTATATGACGACCCATTGATCACAATCTTACGGCCGAAAAGATTATGAAATAAAAACCTATTTTGACAAATAAAGTTTGTGATACGCAGATTAATTCTCTTAAAGTGAACCAATCAGTTATATATCTGCACAAGTAGATAAGGGACTATTATAAGACACTAATAACCAACAATGAGTCATCATTATAATTTGATTAGAACAATGAATACTTGGACCACCTTCGTTCACCATGTCTCTTTACAACATTGTCTTCAATCATGGCGTTTAACTCACGCTGCACTGTCTTTTCACTCACATCAGAGATAATGTCTGATATGTCTTTGATAGATGCTTCGCCCTTGGCTTCAAGAATGACCTTAATTCGCTCTCGCCGATCTGGGTGGTTACTGACAGGTGCGCTTGCTGGAGTAGCTGGTCGTGGTGTTGCTGACGATCGCTCAGCTGAGCTCAACCGCACACTCGACTGGGTTGGTTCATTAAATAGTAGCGAGTCATTTTCATCACCAAGGTACTTATTCATTCCACGAAGCACGGCATCAATCTCATTATCAAATACAGAAATCACTGCCGGGGACACCACCCCGGCTACCTGAGCCACTGCAAGCTTACTCTGCAGCGATACCAGAGCATGGGCGACGCCACGAACTACGTCTTCAGCTGCGTAGATCCGTGACTCCAGTGACTGCAAAATAGCATCGTGCAAAGACCGTGCCTGATGCTGTATGTCCTCAATATGTGTCTGTGTCTTTTGACTTTCTGGGACAGAATTAAGAATATAAAAGACTACTGAGACAATTCTTTCAGTCTTTTTAAAAATATACTTATAATAGTTGTCATCCTGGATTAATCTCTTCGTTGTGTCTGTGGCTTTTTGTATGTCCTTTGTGTCCATAATAATTATTTTGAGGTGTCTTTTCAATAAAAGTCACATGTCTAAGACAGACTATATACTAATACCAGCGCTTTGCAATAGCGAACGTTCGTGTCTCATATATTTGATCCCTACGGCCAGTCGGCCCTGGCTGTTTTCCACTTAGGGTTGTACCCTGCCGTGCTAGAATGTGGCTGTATCACTTTATATAGTTATCTTTAGTATTTTCAGAATGGCAGCTAAGAAAAAAACCAAAAAAGAAAAAAGACCTTTTTTTGACGACCTATCCCCCCATGCAAAGCAAGCGATTGGTGCAGTGTTTTTTGTGGTGTTAGCTCTCTTATTTACTATGTCTCTATTTTCCTATGCTGGTGCACTAGGTAGTTGGATTAAGACAGCTCTGATGTTTCTCTTTGGCAACGGTTCTTACCTCGCTCCATTTGTATGTCTGTTTTATGTCTATGCTCTCTTAAATCCACGTGAAGATAATGACGAGGTAAGCACTTCAAAAATCATCGGCATTGCTCTTCTATTTATCTCCTCACTTGGCCTATTTGAACTGTATGAAAAAAGCACTGGGGGTTTGCTCGGAGTCTTTGTCGAATATCCACTCAATTATTTAGTTGACACTATCGCAGCCAGTATTATTTTAGTTGCAGCGGTTTTGATGAGCGTCTTTCTTATTTTTAATACTGGTATGCCACGCTTCTTGAAGCGTTCTGAGACAGTCGATGACGAAACTGAATTCGAGGATCAAGACGACATCGAAAGCCCTGCTGATGACGCTATTGAGTCACCCGAAGAACATGATCCAGAAGACGAACCTGAGGAGTCACCAGATGCAGCCCCGAGCAATAAGAAGAGTCTGACCGAGAAACTCGGTTTAACCAAAAATGAAGAATTTTTAGTCTCAAACTTCTCTGGACCCTACGCCCCACCACCGCTCTCACTCCTTCAGAAAGACAAAGGCAAAGCAAAAAGTGGCGATGTGAAAGCCAACTCAAATATCATTAAGCGGACACTGAAAAATTTCAACATTGATGTCGAAATGGACGAAGTATCAATCGGACCATCAGTCACCCGTTTCTCACTAAAACCAGCTGAGGGAGTCCGAATTCAGAAAATTGTTAATCTCAAGACAAATCTCGAGCTCGCCCTGGCGGCATCGCCGATTCGTATCGAGGCACCAATTCCTGGCAAATCACTCGTAGGGATCGAGGTCCCAAACAGTGCCCGCGCCTCGGTAGGTCTCGCTTCTCTCCTCACCTCACCCGATTACACCGACTCACCAAAACCACTTTTAGTTGCGCTCGGGCGTGACATCACTGGCAAAGCACATTTTGCTAACATTGCTAAAATGCCTCACGGCCTCATTGCTGGAACCACTGGCTCAGGAAAATCTGTTTCAATCCATGCTCTGGTCACCTCCCTCTTGTTCCGCAATTCACCTGAACAACTACGCTTTATCATGGTCGACCCCAAGCGCGTTGAATTGACTCTCTATAATGAAATTCCTCACCTCCTCACCCCAGTTATTACCGAAGCTAAAAAAGCTATCCTAGCTTTGAAGTGGGCCATCAAAGAAATGGAGCGACGCTACAACATTTTGCAGTCAGAGAAAGTACGTGATATCGGTTCATACCACGACAATGTCTACCACCCCGCTCGACTTGCCTGGGACAAAGCCGGTCAACCTGAAGAAGAGAAAGCCGACTTACCGGAATCAATGCCGTACATCGTAATCGTGATGGACGAACTCGCTGACCTGATGCAGGCTTACCCACGTGAGCTAGAAGCATCAATCGTGCGCTTAGCGCAAATGAGTCGAGCAGTGGGTATTCACCTTATCTTGGCAACCCAACGACCGTCAGTAAATGTCATTACCGGTACCATTAAGGCCAACATCCCAACACGAATGGCGCTCCAGGTAGCCTCATACATCGATTCAAAGACCATCCTTGACCAAATTGGGGCGGAAAACCTCCTTGGGCAAGGAGATATGCTCTTCTTATCTGGTGAGCTAGCAAAGCCACAACGTCTCCAAGCACCGTTTATCTCAGAAGACGAGTTGAAAAAAGTCGTCGAATACCTTAAAAATCAATCAAGCGTCCAAGAACTTGATTCAATCAACTTCGACACAGACAAAGACAGTAACCCTGACGCCTTCTTTGAATCGGTAGTGACAGAGGAAGATGACGACGACCTTTACGAAGATGCCAAGCAGGCAGTCATGGAAGCTGGCAAAGCTTCAACTTCATGGCTACAGCGTAAATTCCGGATTGGCTACTCACGAGCAGCACGCCTCATGGATATGCTGGAAGAGCGTGGCATTATTGGGCCACAAGACGGCTCAAAGCCACGTGAAGTTATTTACGGTTCTGATGAGGAAGACGAACCTAACACCTAATCACCATGCTTCCCACCTCTCGAATCCAGGTCACATTTGCTTCAGTTTTGTCATACAGCCTGGTTGCGTTAGTGTGTGTCGGTTTGCTCCTCTACGTACTATTCCAAGCCAGGCTACTCATTGGAGGTCCCCAAGTAGCCCTTAGTAGCGAATTGCCGACCATCCAAACTGAGCGTAAAATCACGCTAACCGGTAACGCCAGTAACATCACCACTATCACGCTCAACGGTCGACCGATCCAAACTGACCAGGCTGGGTATTTTGAGGAACCAGTTATCCTCGAAAACGGGTATACTATAATTAGTATCAGAGCCGAAGATCGTTATGGCAGAGAAACCACCCTTACCCGGGAATTTGTCTTTACACCACGATCATTATTAGAAACGTAAGGTATACATTTATGGCAGTTAAAAAGAAAGCAGTTAAAGAAGCAAAAGCAACCGTCGCTGAAAACGAGGGCGTTGATATTAGTGAAACTCTCCGGAGTATTAAGACCAAGTTTGGTGATGATTCAATCATGACCTTGGGTGAAACCCGAAAAGTAAACATTGATGCTATCCCAACTGGGTCAATCGGACTTGATGACGCACTCGGTATTGGGGGCTTCCCTCGCGGTCGGATCCTTGAAATCTACGGACCAGAATCATCAGGTAAGACTACCCTTTCCCTGCATGCTATCGCCGAAGCCCAAAAGCTCGGTGGCATCTGTGCATTTATTGACGCGGAGCACGCTATGGACCCAGAGTATGCCAAAAATCTTGGCGTCAAACTTGATGAACTTCTTATCTCACAACCAGATACTGGTGAGCAGGCGCTCGAAATCGTTGAGTCACTGGTGCGTTCTGGGAAACTCGACGTGATCGTCATTGACTCAGTCGCCGCTCTTACTCCAAAAGATGAAATTGAGGGTGAAATGGGTGCACATCATGTAGGTAAACAAGCCCGTCTTATGAGTCAGGCTTTGCGCAAGCTTACGAGTATTGTCTCAAAGAGTAAAACCGTCGTGATCTTCATCAACCAAATCCGCATGCAAATCGGAGTGATGTTTGGCAACCCAGAAACTACCCCAGGTGGAAAGGCCCTTAAGTTCTACACCTCAGTTCGTCTCGATATTCGCCGAATTGCTCAGATTAAAAAAGGTGACGAAGTCGTTGGCGGACGACACCGCGTCAAGGTAGTGAAAAACAAAGTCGCAGCTCCTTTCCGTACGACCGAATTCGACCTCATATACAATGAAGGGATTAGTCGTGAAGGCGAACTCCTGGCACTCGGTGAAAAATACAAAATGGTGGCCAAAGCCGGTGCATCGTATTCCTATACTCCCCCAGGTGGTGATGAATCAACTATTGTGAAACTCGGCCGAGGCTATGACGCCGCTCGGACAACCCTAAAAGAAGATAAGAAACTTAGCAGCGAACTTCTAAAAAATATTCGTAAAGCCTTGAAGGAAGAGGCATAAACATACCAAAAGCGGCGGGGCCAAAGGCCCCGCCGCTTTTGGTGTGAAAACCCTACCCTGGCAGCGCGTGCCGTCCTGGCAAGACAATTGTCCGTAGGCGGAGAGGAATCGACAACGCTATAAACATCATCGTACCGATAGCAATCAAGGTCAATACTTCACCCTGACTGACCGTCGCCCAAACATAGGCAGGGAGCTTACCGACCTCCACCCGGAGTAGGTTGTCGATCACACTCGCCACATGAACCAGCTTGGCAAACACCAACAAGGCCAACACAAACAAACCCACCTGCAGTGTCACCTCATGTGTCGCCAACCGTTTTGCATACGCAACATAAATCCGTCGCATAATTCGCTTGTGTAATGTGTGTGTATTAGTAGTCATATAATTTAATCAACTTGGATATGTACTTTGTATTACTCTCGACTCAAACTAAAAGTTGCATGTCTCTAGCTACTGCAGCAAGAGATCTGTCTCCCCTTCCTTAGCCTCCTTACGGAAGGCTGCCTTTGCGCGGTGAATCCGAGCTTTGATGGTTCCGACCGTCTCCCCCGTTTCAGTCGCGATATCTTGATGACTCCACCGCTCAAGGTAATGAAGGCGCAATACATACACAAAGTGATCAGGTAAGCGTGTTAACACCCGATCAACGGCATCTTTTTTACCATCGAAGGGTGCGTTTTGATGATTGTCCGAAAGAAGGTGCTCAAATTCTGGATCCAGGTTGACGACCCGCTGACCTTCTTTGACCCGCTTTTGATAGCGAGTAAATGCAGTGTTCATAAGAATACGATAGGCCCAGCTAGAAAACTTAGCCCCTTCTTGCGGCTCAAATTTGTCTGCGTTCAGGTAAATCTTAGTAAAAGCATCTTGGACAATCTCCTCAGCATCTTCTTCGTTGCGAATAATCCCACGTGCTTTCCGCAAAAAAGCGTCTTGATATCGTTCAAGTAACACTGCAAAAATCCACGGCTGTGCTTGACTGCGCGCCAAAATCTCTTCATCAGGCAAATCACGGGTGTCTTCTGTAGTAGTTAGACCAAGCATTGTACTAATACTATCACTCTACAAAACGTGGTGAAGTTGTGTTTTTGTGTCTGTAAGGTCCAATACTGTCACCGATTGCTGAAGTCAATTCTTTAGCCTATAATTTGGCCCTAAAATAATATCAGTATGGCAAAAGTTCAATATAGTGACATTACACAGAAAAAAACCGTCATCATGGACGGCGACCCATATATTGTGCTGTCTTCTTCAATTGCAAAAAAAGACCGACAAAAAGCCAGTAACGCCGTGAAAATGAAAAACCTTCGCACTGGTGGCGTGGTTGATAAAACCTTCCATCAATCGGATGTACTTGATGAGGCTGAAATTGAAAAGCGAGACGTAAAATACCTCTATCACAACCGGAATGAATACTGGTTTTGTCCTCCTGATAACCCTGGAGACCGCTTCAAGCTCGATGCAGACACGATCGGTGACATGGCCGACTTCGTGACTGAAAACTCCATTGTCGAGGCAGTGGTATTTAATGACACTATCATGAGTGTTATTACCCCAATCAAAGTTGAGCTGAAAGTGACCGAGGCCTCAGAGGCAGTCAAAGGCAACACCTCAAGTAGCGCTACCAAAGAAGTCACTCTTGAGACCGGCTATCTGATCCAGGTCCCTCAATTTATCAACCAAGGCGATGTAATTGCGGTCAATACCGAGCTTGGGCTGTATTCAGAGAGAATCTCAAAGGCGTAGCCATCATGCAAAAAGCCGGTGAGCTTCGCTCACCGGCTTTTTGCATATAGTTACTTAGTAGCTTACGTACGGCACCAAGGCCATAAATCGAGCTCGTTTGATCGCTCGAGCGAAGTTTCGCTGCTGCTTGGCAGAAAAACCAGTTCGTCGACGCCCCATCATCCGCGCGTGTGGATTGATGTGGTTCTTCAATGTCGTAATGTCTTTGTAATCAACATGTTGAACGATCTCAGCTTTTGTGTCTTTTTCTTCCATGGTTTTATACTAGTTGAGTAATAATTATGATGTCAATTTAAGCAAGATCATACTCATTTTCAGCCCTGAGTTTAGGGGCTGAAAATTTGCTGATTTGCATACGGAAATTATAGTCGTGCGCTATGTGCTCTTCTTAATTTCCTAAAATGGGATATCTTCTGGATTAATCTCTTCTTCTGGATAGTCAGGAGTAGCAGGCTTTTTATCATCAGTCGTGCCCGATGATTTTGAGTCATTACTTGGAGCAGATCCACCGCCACCACTACGCGGACCAAACTGTACTCGATCAGCAACGATCTCAGTTCGGTATTGCTTCACACCATCGGCTTCCCAACTGCGAGTCTGAAGACGCCCCTCAACGTACGCGCTACTGCCTTTTGTCAGATACTTAGCACAGTTCTCCGCTTGTTTTCCAAACACGCTGATATTGTGATAATCAGTACTTTCCTGTCGGTTGCCGTCACGGTCATTGTAAACACGATTTGTCGCCAAACTAAACGAGCATACTTGCATGCCACTTGGTAAGGCTTTCATTTCTGGATCTCGAGTGAGATTACCAAAGATCATCGCTTTGTTGAGGTACATAATGAGTTTGAATTAACTGGTATTGGCTATTTTGCCACTTCCGCTTTTTCGAGCGCTTCGTCAAGCTTTCCCTCATCGACATCAGCTGCTTCCTCCTTCTTTTCTTCAGCTGTTTCTTCTTTAGCTACAGTTGTCGTATCAGGAATAACTTTTGAATCCTCTACGTTAGTAACCATTTTCTCATCTTTGATCGCTTCATGGAAGCGGTATGGATTAGCTTCTTCTACTTTTGTGAGTTTCAGCACCATATAACGGAGAATATCAGTCCGTGCTTCAACCTCAGCGGTAACAGCTACCAACATCGGTGCGGTCATTTTAAAACGAACCCAGCCAAAATATGCGCTACTAAACTTACGGTTTTTGTTTTCAATGTGCTGAACGATTTCGTACGCTAGGTCGAATCGCTCTGGCGCTTCTTCATCAAAGACTTCTCCCTGATGATCAATAATAGTTTGTTTGAGATCACTAAAGACCTCAGCGACTTCCCCTTCAGCAACCGTTGGAAGTACGTGGAAGGCAAGCTCGTAGCTGTTGTGCTCCATTTCTGAAGTATCAGCTACAGCTGCCTCGGCTGCTGGCATTTTTGTTTCTGCCATGTTTTTGACATTAACCTGATAAGGGCCACACAGTACCACGAAATAATGCCTATTTCAATAGGATGAGCGCCCAAAAAAGCGTGATACAATGACACCATTATGTCTCAAACATCGACACAAAACCGGCTCTATATCCTTATTCTCACAGGTATCTTACTTGCAGCCATCGGTGGTGTCGCGTATCTCTACTACCAGACAACCAAACAAGCAGACGCCATTGCTCTCCTCAACGCCCAATACCGCGATTTTAAAAGTGAAAAAGACCAACAGCTGGCTGACGCTAATAACACCATCTCTGACTTATCGGTTGAACTCAACCAAACTAACGAAGAGCTGGCTGAGCTCGATGACGACTATCGCAAGGAAAAGAATAAAAATGATGAGTTTGAAGAACAAATCCGTAAAATCACCGGCACTGTCGCCGACCTCGATAAACTTTCAAAGACCGATAAAGAACTCCTTCAAAAATATTCAAAAGTCTATTTCCTCAACGAAAACTTTGTCCCGTCCGATATCGACAAAATTGATGACGAGTACATCCAAGACGGTAAAGATGAACAGTACTTTCATGCTGACGCCCTACCATTTCTTGAACGCATGCTTGATCGAGCAGAACGAGCTGGGCATGACATACGCGTAGTATCAGCCTATCGTTCTTTCGATGAACAAACTCAACTCAAAGGTCAGTTTACGCAAGTGTACGGCAGCGGTGCCAACACATTCTCAGCTGACCAAGGATATTCGGAACACCAACTCGGTACCACGGTTGACCTGACAACCGATGAAGTTGGTGGCACCTTCCCAAGCTTTGCCGATACTGAAGCCTACGAGTGGCTCCTCGATAACGCCTATAAATATGGCTTTGTGCTCTCTTACCCTGAAGGAAATTCCTTTTATGTATTCGAGCCATGGCACTGGCGGTTTGTTGGAGAAGAACTTGCCGGCGATCTCAACCGCACTAACGCCAGCTTCTATGACTGGGAACAGCGCAAGATTGACGAATATTTACTTAATATCTTTGATTAAATTTTAAATACTATTGTGAAAGTCCTCGTAAGTAACTCAATAAGTATAGACGGGTTTATTTGTGGACCAAACCACTATGAAGACTGGATATCAGCTGCAGACGAAAAATATTTTTTATCTGAATGTAAAATTGCAGATGTCATTCTTTTAGGTGCTAATACATTTGATAGTAATACTGGACTTTTCCCTGTGCTACCAAAAGAACATATAGTATTTACCAAAAGTGCTGGAGACCGTACATCTCAAGATTATATTACCTTTTCAAATCAAGATCCTGCAGACTATGTAAGAGCAAACACTGATAAAAATATAATTGTTGCTGGAGGTGGATTACTAAACGCCTATTTACTAGAGGAAGGCGTTGTTACAGACATCACTATTTGTGTGCACCCGATAATTCTCGGTGAGGGCGTACGGCAATTTGAGAAAAGCACGTTTGCAGACAAAACTGAACTCGTAAAAGTAAGTGAAAAAGACATTGGTGACGGGGTGGTCCGAATCCACTACCAAATCGCTTAGATCTGGTACAAACTTCGGGCATTGGCCACAAGTGTCTCCCGCACCCTCTCTTCATCCTCCCCTTTCAACTCAGCGATTTTTTTATAAACTTCCTTGACCATCCAAGGCTCGCAACGTTGCCCACGGTGCGGTTTTGGTGCCACAAACGGACAATCAGTCTCAGCGTGGATCATATCGAGCGGGGCGGCTTTGACGGTCTCTTCGTAGTCTTTGGCAAAGGTAATTACCCCGGTGAACGACACCGTGAAGCCAATATCAAAAAACCGCTTGGCCTGCTCATAGGTGCCAGCATAAAAGTGGATATTACCTGGCACTTTTGCGTACTGCTTCAAGATTCGGTGCACGTCATCATACGCACTAAGCGTGTCTCCTGACGCGCTGGCTTGGTTCCCTGCTGCATCGCGCGTATGGATCATGAGGGGTAACTCTAGCTCATTAGCGAGCATAATCTGCTTGATAAAGTCCTCTTCCTGCTTGGCTCGGGTAGACTCATCACAGCGATAATAATCAAAACCAGTCTCGCCTATCCCAACTACCTTCGGGTGCTTTGCTAGTTCGCGGAACGCATCAGAATCAAAATCTTCTCCGCCACTTAAGAACGGATCACCCCCCTCTCCAATCTCATCTTCATCATGATCAGCCTGCGTAGTTTGGATCGGATGCAGCCCAATAATCGCGTAGCAATTGTCGTGCTTCTCTGCCAACTCAACCGCCTTCTTGCTCGTCGATAACTTCGTCCCAATATTAATTACCGCCACACCCTCATCAGCGCATTTCAAAGCCACCGCATCAGCATCATCGTTAAAAGCCCGAATGTTTAAATGCGCGTGGGTATCAATGTATGTATAGTTCATGATGTTGCAAGAATTTGTTAGCGTCTGTTGGCCGCTCTAATCGTACCAATGTAGCATCAAATGCACCTTCTTTTAACTCTCGCTCCAACCAATAGACTTCTTTCTTCATAAGAATACGCCACATAAAACCTAGACTAAAACTATCTAGACATCCAGGAATTTCTGGTCGCGGGTCTGCTCGATGCTGCCAGGTGCGTTTGAGGTAGCGCCACACTAAAATCCAACGTGCATAATCAAGATAAATAATTTGGTCGGCTTTTTCTAGCAACTCAGCAACAACTGCCTCAAACATGAAGCCCTCAATTATCCATTCCGACTTTTCAGCCTCAGTCCGAATTCTTTCAATAGCTGTCTCATCACCAGCGTATTCCCAGCCAGAGCTCCACATTAGTGAATCAATATGAATTAGTGGTAAAGATAATTGCTTAGCTAACTTCCGCGCAAACGTCGACTTGCCTGAAGCACTAGTGCCGACGATTACAATCTTTTTAACCTTCATATCGTTTCAGCCAGCATTGTTTAATCACTGACAAAGACAACGTTGAAAGCAGGTAGCCACCAGTTGGGACGAGCGCGTTAAGGTACGGATCAGATACTCCAATCTTCCACATAAACGTCGTAGCGGTAGCAAAGGTGATACAAGCAATTACTCCTCGACGGATCCAACTAGTCTCCCATGCTTTATCAAGCTCAACTCGCTTGTTTCGCTCTTGGATTTGTTCAATATCATTCATGCTGTTCTTTAATTTTACTTATTAGTAAGTCAATCGTGTCAGCTGGGTCGAGCTTTTCTTTGGCGGTAGCATGATCCATCCAGACTGCAGCCCTGCCTTCAAGGACCTTGAAATCTGTCTGTTCAGTCTTCCAGACATACATATGACGATTGACTAGCTTTGATGGGAATTGGGCTGGAAATTCTCCCAAAAAGATCAGGTCATCCTCACTGAGATCTATACCAAGCTCTTCTTTCGATTCACGGATGACGGCTTCTAGCGCAGTCTCTCCGTTATCAATCGCACCACCAAAAAATCCCCACGGTGGTGGTTTATGTCCCGCCCGATCCTGAATCAAAATCTTTCCCTGACTATTTACTGGCAACAACAACGCCACCTCCCGATCAAATTTCATACTTACTATACTAGCGTATTAAGCAGCGATGAGAACTCAACAAAACCTGCGTCAGAGTTTAGATGCCCACCGCCCGGGATAATGACTGACTCTACGGCGAGATGTGCTGCCAATTCTGCAGCTTTCTCTAACGGCACATACGGATCGTTGTCACCATGTAGAACTGAAAAACTTTTTGAACTTAGCTTGATCTTTTCCCAATCAAAATCTCGATCTGAGATGGTGTAATTAATTTTATCAAACTGTTCATTGTCGAGCAGGCCAAGAAAGCCAGACACCAACACTGTGTGTTTAATCTGAATATCTAACTGCTCAAGAATACACAAGGCAAATGTTGCGCCAATACTATGTCCGATCAAAATCGTTTCTGAAGTAAACTCAGTCAGGTGGGGTCTTACCGCTGCCAGCCACGCATCATAATTTTGCCCTTCAGGAGTCGGAAACGTCGGCACTATTACCTTGTACCCCTGCTTCTCTAATTCACTCTGTAACCACGGAAACCAGTTCTCTTCCGGGCTGCCATACGCACCATGAATGAGGAGAGCGGTTTGCATATTATGATTCTAGGCGCCCGAAAAGATTATCTGGTTTTTTGTTTGTTAAGACGGCGTCTTTGATGATTACGTTGGCTTCAGGCATCAACGGATTAAGGTAGCGGCCGATGTAGTACAAATCATGAGCTAATTCGGCAATCAGTTTCTGGGCGGCTGGCTTGTCTACCTTCACCAGCTTGAATGGTTCGGTCTCGGTGATGCGCTCGTCGAGTTCCTGCACTTTCTTCCAAACAAAATCTGCTGCGCCTTGAAAATCAAAGTTATCTAGTGCCTCAAGATACTCTGGAGCAAATTGATCTGGGGCTGGTCGTTCGATCGGCGCGCTGAGGTTCGTCTCCGCCATCTTCATCACCCGTGCAACGAGGTTACCAAGTCCGTTAACGAGATTATCAGTGTAATACCCATCCATCTTCTCCCAGGTCAGGTCGGAGTCATCAACTGGATGCACGTGGCGGAGGAGAATGTAGCGAGTAGCGTCTGTACCGTAACGCTCCACGAGTTCGTAGGGTGAAATTACGTTGCCGAGACTCTTGCTCATCTTCTGTCCGCCACTATTGATGAAGCCGTGGTAAAAAACCTGATCAGTGGCTTTCACTCCCGCACTCTTCAGCATTGCTTGCCACATAATTGATTGGAAGCGCACCTGATCTTTCCCTGCCAATTGTAGCGTTTCTCCCTCAGTCCAATATTTCTTAAAATCGCCCTCTTCCTCCGGCCAACCTAAAGTAGAGATGTAGTTCGTGAGGGCATCAAACCAGACATACATGACGTGATCTGGGTCACCCGGAACCTCAATCCCCCAGTCCATCCGCGTCTTCTGGCGGGAAATCGAAAAATCTTCCAGACCTCCCTTAACAAACTTCAAGGCTTCTTCACGCCGCCACTCTGGAGCAATCACGCCAGGTTGGCTCAAATACTCTTCAAGATACTGCTGGTAGTTTGAAAGTTTGAAAAAATAGTTCTCTTCCTCCACTTCCTGCAGCTCCATGTTGGGGTGGTTGGGACACTTACCGTCCACAAGCTCGGACTCCTTCATGAACATCTCATCCCCCACGCAGTAGAGACCTTTGTACGTTTTTTTGTAGATATCACCGGCTGCTTCACAGCGCTGCCAAATTTCCTGACACGCAGTCTTGTGGTGTTCATCAGTCGTACGGATGAAGTTGTCGTATGAAAGATTTAGGGACTCTTTCAGCTTATTAAACTGCTCAGCATAATGATCAACGTAGGCTTGTCGATCCTGACTAGCCGCGTCGGCCTTTTCGGCTATCTTCTGGCCATGTTCATCAGTGCCAGTGGTAAAAAAAACGTCTTCACCCAGATTGCGCCAATGGCGTGCAAGCGCGTCTGCTTGCACCAATTCAAGTCCAAACCCAATATGCGGATCGGCATTAACGTACGGAAGTGTCGTAGTAATATAGCGAGCTGGTTTATCTGACATAGTTATTGAAGATTAGCCTTGCATGAGGTAATTTGCAAGGTCTTCAATCTTCACCCGAGTCTGCTCGCCAGTATCTCGGTCTCGGACGGTGACAGTGTCTTTCAAGGTAGGATCTTCTTCACCTAAAGTTTCAAAGTCGATGACAATGCAATGTGGCGTCCCAATCTCGTCTTGGCGACGGTAACGTTTGCCGACGTTGCCGTTATCGTCCCAAGCAACATTACCAAACTCTTTTTTGAGTAGCGTAAATACCTCGCGTGCTTTTTCGACGAGCTGCGGCTTATTCTTCAAAAGTGGTGAGACAGCGACACGGTACGGCGCGAGGTGTGTCGGGAGCTTTAAAAAGACTCGCTCATTTTCTCCCATCGTGTCTTCGGTGTACGCTGAAAGTAACACTGCCAACACTGTTCGCTCTACACCAAAGGTCGGCTCGATTACGTGTGGAATGAAGCGTGAACCATCTGGTTCGATGTACTCCATCGTGGTACCGCTCGCTTCCATATGACTCTTAAGGTCATGATCAGTGCGATACGCGAGGCCGTAGAGTTCTTTGCGACCAAAGGGGAAATCGTATTCAAAATCGACAGTCCGTTTTGAGTAGTGAGCACGATCTGCCTCAGGCACTTCAAGCTCGTGTACTTCATTATCCTTAATACCAATATGTGCCATCCAGCGTTTCATCTCGCCGTGCCAATAGGCAAACTGCTCTTTCCAATCCTCTTCTTTTATAAAATACTCAATCTCCATTTGCTCTAGTTCGCGCAAGCGAAAGATAAAATCACGGGGTGTAATTTCGTTTCGAAACGCCTTGCCGACTTGAGCAATGCCAAACGGGATTTTTGGGGCCATTGAATCAACGACATTTTTAAAGTTTACAAAAATACCTTGAGCGGTTTCCGGTCGAATATAGACCTTGGCCGCAGTATCTTCAACTGAACCAACCTTCGTCTCAAACATCATGTTGAACTTCCGCACTTCTGAAAGATCATTGCCGTCAGGACTCTTGATACCCTTTTCTTGTATTACTGCAGTCATTTCTGCTTCAGAGAGGGACTCGGCGTCAGCAACACCATTTTCTTCCAAGATATGGTCGGCGCGGTAACGCTTATGATTCTTAAGGTCTTCTACCATTGGATCAGCAAACCCCGCTCCGGTGTGTCCAGATGCTTCCCAGACTTTTGGATTCATTAAAATAGCAGCATTGAGACCATACATATCTTCCCGGTCACCAACAAACATCTTCTTCCATTCACCGCGAATATTATCTGCCAAGAGAGTTCCGAGCGGCCCATAATCCCAGGTACCCGCTAACCCACCATAAATTTCTGAACCTTGAAAAATAAACCCCCGGCGCTTACAAAGTGAGGTTATTTTTTCCATCGTTACGTCAGTTGGTTTTGTCATGATTATTCAGATTCAGTAATAAAAGCCCGGACCTCACCACTGCGTGTCCCAAAACCAGCTTCGGCAGCTAAATTGGTAGTCAGTGATTGCTTAGTGCTCCTGATCACTTGATCGGTAAAAAGATCTGTTGCCCTAATACGTTGCTCACCAAGCAGTGTTGGAGTTGTACCAATTTGAGAGCGGCTTGGCAAGAACGATACTTGAAACGACGCAATTTTAGACTGGTTGGCATCGATTCTTCCAATATTCCATGTGACTACTCGACCGTTATCATTAAAGGAAATATCACCCGCTCCAGTAGTCTTATCCAGCCACTCAATGTAACTCGGGAGTGAAGCGGTCACTTCAGCACTACCTACGTCGTTGGTTCCATTTTCTGCCAAGAGAGTCACTGTATAGGTCGTTCTTTCTTCCGCAACTGGTGGAATAGGTCCTGTCTCAGTAAAAACACTGGTTCCACGAGCTACCTCACCCAAGATACTGATTTCACTAATCACTCGAGCTACTGCGGCAGCGGTCCCAAGCAATTGTTCACTAACCTGCTGACCAGCAAGACGCTGTGCACGTACATTTACATCAAATGCCAATTGTGGAGCGAAGGTGGTTTCTGGATCTGGCGTCAACGCCATGGTCAGTTCTATTTTTTCACCTGGTTTAACTTCCTGGAGTGCTTCAACATCAGCTGGTAACCAACGAACTACATTATTAATAGAATCATAAAACCCTCGCATTGCATCAACCTCGTAATCAGTCAGCGCATTACCCGATACATTAAGTTCAACGTGGGCGTCATAGATAGTGTCATCTAAAGTATTTTCGACCTCAATGCTAATATCCACGCGCTCACCTGTTTCCACAGCCACACTACTAGCACTGTCTTTGTTTATTAATAGTGCTACTTGCAAAAACGGTTGCTCAATTTCAAAATCAGTTGTAGCTGTTGAAAAAATTGAAGCCAGCGCAAGAGGGTTAGAAGCATTGGCTACACCCACAGAATAATTAATCGCGTACTCATCAGTCTCTTTCCCAACCACAACACCAGTAATTTCAATCGTGGTTTCACCTTCCGGACCAAGCTCTTCAATCAACCACACATTCTGACCTGATACCGGCTGTGGCTGAGCAGACGTGAAGTCAAAACCAAGGGGATAATCAGCTTTGACTAAAATATCAGTCAGTGGATTCGAGGAGTTTGAAATAAGTGTAATTTTGACGGTCGTCTCTTGACCTGAAGATATTTTTTTCACTGAATCGACATTTATTACTAACGGTGACGAGCCAATTTTGAAACGCAGTGGTTCAGCTTCTATCGCAAACGTTGAATTCGAACCTTGGACGCGATACTCAATCTCTGCCTGAATCACTTTTTCATCATTTTCTTCACCAAAAATAACTGCCCGTAATGGAATATTTAAAGCTTCACCTGGAGCTAACGTGTCGAGAGCCAATCTCTCAACAGTCAATGACTTCCCTTCTTCAGTAGCCGACTGAGTATTCGATGGGTACGTGACAATAAGCGTTGCTGACTCAATTGCCACTGTATTTTGATTGGTGACAGCGATCTGAAGCGGGATTGTTTCTCCCCCACCAATGGTAAATGGTCCGTTAATATCAATGGCAATATTTTCGCCCGAAATAGAATTATTACCCAAAAAGAAAAACAGACTTGAAACAATCATTGACAACACAAAAAACACTAAGGCAGCGCCAGCGATAATTAAACGGTACTTTTTGTTACGTCGTGGGGCCATTGCTGTTTCTTCAACTGACGGCACATCTTCAGACAGCGATTCTGCTTCAGAAAAAGGCGTTGGCAGCTGCTCGGGTGCAGCTGGCTTGATGTCTGTTGCCATGTGTTTTGGCTGAGGGGGACGTTGCCAACCAGTTGCAACTACTTTTTTTTCAACCGGTAATTGGTAGGGTTTCTTTTCGCCACCACCCGGACCACGTGAATACAAACGTTCACGCAGTTCATTAATTTTATCCTCATCTTTGAAATTAGCCATACAACTAGGCAGATTATATCACGATGCACTTAGAGATGACTGGCTTTCAGAGCTTGATCAATCGCCTGATGAGCTTCTCCCGGAAGGGCCGCCGGTACTGACCAAGGGTCAACTGCGTCGAGCACATCACTATACGACTCATGAGGGGCAATATACCCTAATTTGTACAACAAACGTAAGGTGAATTGGTTTTGCAGATTAATAACATCTTCAGTATCCGCTACCGCAATACACGCCAACGCATACGATAAGTCCTGGTACATTTCTGGATGTGGGTCTTCGCCATGCAGGAAACGACGAAGCAATTTTACTACTGCGGAAACACCGGCCCGTGCGCTCCGTGCGCGGGCCTCCATAAACGGATTACTCATCGCCTCCACACTACCAATCCGCCAGCCTGTCTTCCCCTTCACGAGCGACACTCTAATGAACGAAAAATCCTGTAGCGCATAGCGCTGCTTCGATTTCTCTTCACGTACACTGCGGGCTGTCGCCCACAACATACCACCATCGCGGGTGAACAAGAGAAAAGCCCGGTCGCTAGTGTATGAGTCTTTACTCCCACACACAATCGCATCAGTGGTGTAGGTTGCGTAGGCCATTTACTGTTTCTTAAGTTCGATAGTAAATGAATGTTCACCGGCAGTGATTTCTGCGCCAGTCGCATCACCAAACACTACCTGGCTCGCTCCGACGGTCTTTTCTATATCAGCTTGAAATTGTTTTACCAAGGTTTCCCCGCCGTCAGATGTCTGGATCGTTAACACAATCCGATCACTTGCTTGAAGACCAGCTTTTTTACGCATGTCTTGAATCTGGCGGATCAATTCTCGAGCATCACCTTCAGCCTTAAGCTCAGGTGTGATGTTAGTATCAAGCTCTACCTTTCCGTCCGGATGAACCTCATATCCTTTTACGTTAAGCTCATCTGCCACAATTGCTTGCAGATCAGCTGACAGATCTGGCCCAACTACTCCTGGTAGTGGTTGACGTACTTTAAGGTTGGCTTTAGCGCGTTGCTCAAGTGCTTGTGTCACGACCTCTCGAGCAATATGCATCTCTTCTAGCAACCCTGAATCAGATTCATTGGCCTTCGGCCAACTCGCTAAGTGTACGCTCTCCGCACCGTTGTCTTCCTTCACCCGACCCCACAAGTACTCGGCATAAAACGGCATACTTGGCGCCATCACGAGTGAGAGTGTTTGTAATACATGGCGCAAGGTAGCAAGTGTCGCTACTTTGTCAGCTTCATCATCATTCTTTAGTCGGTCACGTGAGCGGCGCAAGTACCAGACTGACACGTCATCAATCAAGTCGGTGATCGGACGGGTTGCCTTATCAAGCTCATAGTTGGTGAAGCCTTCAGTTGCTTCAGCTACTACCTGATTCAACCGTGCAATAATCCAGCGGTCGAGAACATGGTCGGACGTGGCGCTGGCGGCTTCGCCGCCAGCATACTGTTCATACATCGCTAATACATTATGCAGTCGCCCAATATTTTTGCGCTGCAACTCAGCCACTTCTTTTTCTGAGAAGTTGAGGTCTTCACCCTTAATGATTGATGAAGAAAGTAGATAAAAGCGCATCGCGTCAGCGCCTTGGCGATTGACGAGCTCTACCGGGTCTGGGTAATTCTGCAGCTTCTTACTCATCTTCTTACCGTCTTCAGCGAGCACGAGACCATTGGTGATCACGTTCTCAAACGGTGATTTGCCAAAGAGCGCTACACCGAGCACCATTAATGAATAGAACCAGCCCCGGGTTTGGTCGACCGATTCAGAAATAAAGTTGGCTGGAAAACGAACTCCCTTCTCCATATCAGCCACCTCTAAGTTCTCAAATGGATAGTGTGTCTCCGCGTACGGCATTGAGCCTGATTCAAACCAACAGTCGAACACATCGGGTACTCGTTCGAGTTGCACATCACCTTCATAGAGCTCAACATCATCGATGTATGGTCGGTGATAATCGAGCTGATAGAGATCATTGTGTGGCAACGGTGTGAAAGCAATCTCACGCACCTCAGCATTTTTTAAATACCCCGCTTCTTTCAAAGCAACCACACGATCGTGATCAGCTCCTTCGGCGGCACACTGTAACGCAAACATCGAACTGCCATGCCCTACTACCAACACGACTTCGCCAGCGTGGCCCGTATTGAAGTCATAGAGAAATGACCCGGCACGTTTAATCAGATCAAAGCGGCTTTCAGCCCCCGGGATGTCTTTATTAAATTTTTCAGCTTCAGACGTAAACTGAGAATTAAATTCGGTCCAGGTTTTTCCTTCCCAGTTAGCTCCGGGTTGATACTCGTTCAATCGTTCATCAAGCATCAATGCTTCGCCAGCTAAACCTAACTCAGCAGCAATTAACTCAGCGGTTTGCTGGCTGCGCAGCAAACCAGTGTGCACAATCTTCGTAATCCCTTTATCAACCAAGGTCGCCGCAACGCTCACGCACTGCGCCTTACCTGCCTCAGTCAATCCATTTTTGTCAGTTGGAAGAGCGTTAATTTCATCATGCAGATTACTCATCGCCTCAGCGTGACGCAACAGCAGGAAGGTATTGTTGCGTTGTGGCACGCACTCTTGAAGTTCCGCTAAAGAACCGAACACTTTATATTCCTTGGTTTCTGGATTTCGCCAGACCGGTAGCGGTGCTCCCCAGTAGCGCTGGCGAGACACCGCCCAGTCGCGCGCCCCTTCGAGCCACTTACCAAAACGGTTCGTCCCAACATGTTCTGGTACCCACTTCACAGTATTGTTGGCTGCGACCAACTCATCCCGGATCTTCGTCACTTCCACAAACCAACTCGTCGTCGCGTAGTTGAGAAGCGGTGTATCACAGCGCCAACAGTGTGGATAGCTGTGCGTAATATTTTCTTTTTTAAACAGTCGGCCATTGGCCTTGAGGGCTTTCACAATCTCAATGTCTGCATCGAGGTGCGTTACGCCGGCATCGTCATCGTCCTTGGGCTTCACGAGCTGCGCCTTGAAGTCGGTGATATGGTCCATAAAGTGACCGTCTGGATCGACGTGATGCACAATCGGCACGCCATGTTCTTTGGCGAGGATCATATCGTCTTCACCGTAGGCCGGCGCGAGATGCACGGCTCCAGTCCCCTCCTCGCCAAGCTCAACGTAGTCAGCGTGCAAGATCTGCCAGGCGTTTTCCTTTCCTTCAAAGTCCATGTCGACGTAATACGCAAATGGCGGCACGTAGCGCTTGCCAACCAGCTCAGCCCCTTTGAGTTCTTCAAATGGATGTAGCCAAACTTCATTTGCAAATGCATAAACTTTTTCACCTGATTTGTAATCATGCGAAGGATATTTCTCAAGTATTTCTTTTGCAATTATGACAACTTCTGAAGTAATTTCGCCATCTTCTTCGTGTGCGACTTTAGCTTTAACGTATGTATAATCTTTATGCACCGCCGCAGCCATATTACCCGGCATTGTCCAGGGTGTCGTCGTCCAGACTAACAAAGAGGCTTTATCAGGATCATCAACCAACTCAAGTTTCACTGTGATGGCAATATCTTTAATATCTTTGTAGCCTTGGTTAACCTCAAAGTTAGACAGTGTCGTCCCACAGCGTGGGCAAAGGTGCATGGTCTTAAAACCTTCGTAGACTAAGCCTTTTTCGTGGAGTTGTTTAAACACCCACCAGACACTCTCAGTGTAGCTGCTGTCCATGGTGCGGTAGTCGTCTTCCATATCAACGAAGCGACCCATCCGTGGAATGATCCGCTTCCAGTCGTCACGAAACTCCAGCACGGCGTCTCGCGCTTGCTCATTAAAATTCTGAACACCGTACTCCTCGATATCACGCTTGGTCGCTAAGCCCAGCTTCTTTTCAATCAAGTTCTCAAGCGGCAAGCCATGACAATCCCAGCCCCACTTGCGGCGCACCCGGTAGCCGTTCATCGTCCAAAATCGCGGGACCGCGTCTTTGATTGTCCCCGCTAAAATATGCCCATAGTGTGGCAAGCCAGTCGCAAACGGTGGCCCATCAAAAAACACATACTCACCGTTTGGTGCTTCCTGGGTAATGGTTTTATTAAAAATATCGTGCTCGCGCCAGAACTCTAAAATAGTTTCTTCGCGCAGCGCGACGTCACTTTTCTCAGCTTTCGCTTCAGTTTTTGTATTCATATATTTTTGGTTGTATGCGTATCAGGCATAGCTAGTAAACAGCGTATCAGGCTGCCTATCGATACTATCACGAATCTTGAGTTTGGAAACAACGAAGCCGCAACGCGATTCCGTTGCGGCCTAATGCCTCTTCGCGCTTAGCGCTGCAATTGTTTCAAGATTGCCATAATCTAAAACAACAATTTCTCCAGTAGAAATTCGCCTACCGAAATTCTCTGGCCGGAGCAAGTCTGCCGCCCGACTAATCAGGCATGGACACTCCTTTTTTATTTCGTCCAAAGAAACAGGAGCGACTCTTTCTTGAGTGGTAACCAAACCTCCTAGATAACACCTCAATACTCGTGCCACGCTTCGGTCATTTGAATTCTCCGAATATGTATACTCCCTATAATTTGCAAACAAACCCACAAATAGGAGCCTAAAGCAAGCAGAGCATAAGTCAGTGCCATACTCAGCAAAGAACTTTTCTCTTTTTGATTCGGACAAGTGTATCCAAACCAGCCATACAAGTAGTATCAAAGGTTTTACCCTAGCTACTTTGTATACTTTGTCGTCCCACAAGAGGACGATTCTAGAAAATCCACAGCGGATCATCTTCTGTCCTCCTCTATTGGGAGATTTCTTTATACTATAAAAATTACTTTCGTCAAGACTACATCTTCTCCGGCGCTTTGACCCCCAGCACCCACAACCCATTCTTCAGTGTCTGTCGGACGGCATTTGCCACTGCCGCCTTGTACGGCGCAAATTCATCGTCTACGTCAGCGATTTTTTCTTGACCATAAAAAGAGTTGAAGGCACCAGCTAGCTCAGTTAGAAACGTCACTACGGTGTGTGGTTCGCGTTCAGATGCTGCTTCTGTAATCACTTCTTCGTAACGATATAAAATCTTTTCAATCTCGTATGGTGTCTCGGGGGCATGAGCAAAACTCGGCGTCACACCAGCTGCAACAGCTTTCTCTAGTACTGAGTTAATCCGCGCGTGCGTGTACTGCAAGTACGGACCGGAATCACCTTCAAAAGACAGCGCTCGGTCAATGTCATAGACCGTGTTCTTCCCGAGCGACTGACGTAAAATCATATACTTCAAGGCCGCCACACCAATCTGGTCGGCCAGGGTATCTTTATCTGCCAAAGCGTCGTTGTCTTTGATTTTTTCGAGCGCCGCTGCTTGAGCGTCATTTAGCATCCCTTCACCGGTAATCACATTTCCCTTGCGAGAAGACATCTTGCCATCTGGTAGCGTCATCATGCCGTGAGCGACATTGGTGAGTCGGCCCTTAAACCAATCATCTAATTTCTCAATCGCCTTGAACACCACCTTGAAATATTGATCTTGCTCAACGGCAGTCACATAGATACACAGATCAAACGGCCAGCGCTCTTTCTTGGTATAGGCAAGGCCAACATCTTTCGCTTCGTAGGTCGTTACCCCTTCAGAGTTTATAAACACGCGGGTGTGCAAACCGTCTTGCTCACCTTTATAGACAATTGCTCCAGCACTTTCTTCAAACACATCCCCCACGTGAGCTCGCACCAGCTCACCACCCTGCTTCCAGGTCTGACTTTCAAAAAAGAGCTCATCGAACTTCGATCCTAGTCGTTCATAAATCTCAGCAAAGTGTTCAAGTGACGCTTCGCGACCTTTCTGGTACATCTCCATCACCTCGGGCGCTTCGGCATAAACTGCTTTTGTAAGGGCAATGATCGCTTGCTTGGCCTCAGGATCTTCTTCGTACTTGGTGTTGCCGTACGCATAGGCTTCACCCACTTTTGGGATGTCAGTTGGATCATAGCCAAGTTCTTGTAGCGCCCACATAGTCTTCCCGATATGTAGACCAACGTCACCTTGGTAGTTGGCCCGGAAGGTCTCAGCCCCACTCACTTCAACCAAGCGAGACAGCGACTCACCAATGGTATTACTCATCAGATGACCAATATGAAACACCTTAAACGGATTCGGCTGGGTGTACTCCACCATAATCCGCTGACCAGCTAACGTCTCATTCTTTCCCCAGTCGTCACCAAGCTTGGTAGCGCGATTGAGCTCTTGCGTAAAGAAGTCTCGACTGAGATAAAAATTTAAAAACCCTGGACCAGCCACCTCAATCTTCTCAACGTATTCGATCTGGCCGTCGAGCGTCGCGCGTAATTGCTCAGCAATTTCGCGCGGCGCTTTCTCTACCTCCTTGGTAACTACCAAGGCTACATTGCAAGCATAATCTCCATGACTCAGTTCACCTGGATGCTCCACCGCAAAATCAGCGTCAGTGACGCCTAGCTTCGCTAACGCTTCGGTAATTGCCGCCCGAATAACTGCTTCCATATATGGTCCGATACTACACTAGTATATCTAAAATGAAAAACACCCGAGCACATGGTGCTGGGTGTGTGGGGTCGTCGACCGGATGCCGACGCCCCTCCCTGTTCAGCCTGAAGCCTGGCCGAGCTGTGCTTGGCGGGCTTTTTCCCGCGCTCGGCGCAACGCCTCAGGCGATACGCCACGGCGTTCGCGAATTCGGGGCTGCTCGCCACCTCTTCTGAGCCTTAAAGTTGGCTTCTGTTTATTTGCTTCCATAGTCTGCAGACCTTTCTATAAAAATCGGCAGCCAACGAATGTGCTACCGGCCAGTATTTAAACACACTTATATATAAAAGTCAATACTATTCAACTCTAGTCACTAGGTCGTTTGGCATGCCTTGTGAATCAATCGTAAAATTCTCTCGACCTAGTACTTGGCCGCGTTCGGTCTCGACGCTGCAGCGCCACTGACCATCGGTATAATTCTGGATCAAGGTATACCCCCGATACCCGTCACCGCGACCACCTGCAATATTGTATGGCAGCTTACTATGCTCCACCCACTCCTTTTTTACTTCATCGTAATATTGCCAGTGGTGCACAATAGCAACCGAAAGCTTCGTCGGGGCAAATACTTTAGCAAAACAGAAAATCGCGTCGCCTGGCCGAGCGTGATACGTACCATTAGAGTCCTTAAACGGTTGCCACCACTCTCCTTCCTCATACTTAAGCTGGTAGTCACCATTTTCAAATCGTACCACTGAGTGGTAAATACCCACATCTTTCAATGACAATGGAATTGGCGGAATAATGTTGGCAAAGTAGAGAAAATTAAACGACGCATAAATCATCCCCAGAATAAAGACAATCGGTCGCATCTGGAGCTCCATAAACCGCGGGACGATCTTATAGAGAGCTTGCACAAACCAATACATAATAAAGAGCGCCACCAACCCGCTCCCGACAAACACCCAAGCGCCCATGTAACCTGTAAATACTGGAATTACAAGAACAACATACGCAAACAAACCAATAAATAAAATGGCCAAATTGTAGAGTAAGCGGCTAGCTCGATCTTTGACTGTTTCATTTAAATAAATGACTCCTAAGAACACCGCTAAGAAAGGCCAACTCTCAAGCCAGGCCCCGCTGCGGCCATAAAAAATGAGCATTCCAGAGATTAATCCACCAAAGGCATATTGCACCACAACTGGTGAATAACGGCGCGCCAGGTCGTTAAATTTTATTGGTAAACGTTCGGCCGTACTGGCATAGAGCAACAAAAGTGCTGCCATTGCCAGGATCACATATGACGCCAGGATCACATTATCAAACACTTCATCAACCCGGTTGAGAGTCAAATTGTCCACCACAAAACCCAAGAAAAAAGCGATGGTCAGCCAGTGACGTTTCACCCGCCTGACGGTTGGTTGTTGCGTAAATTTTTGACCAATCATGGGTGTATTGTACAGGAAAAATCTTGAGCAAAAGAAAAATGGCGTCACCGAAGTGACGCCAGTTCAGAACGAGGGGGCTTTCGCCCTGAGACAGTACTTGGAGGGAACCAAGCACTTTCTAAAAGTTACGTTATAAAAAAATCTTTGCCAATAGAAACGGCCGGCGGTCCTTCAGGACCGCCGGCCGTTTCATCAGACGCACCCTACATGAAGCGTTCCGGTACCGGAAACTTCTCACACATGGTCTGCACTTCTTTCTGCAATTCAACCTTTTTGTCAGCATCATCTTTATGCTTCATAGTTTCGATCATAATTTCAGCCAATCTGGTTGCCTGTTCTTCTTTCATGCCGCGAGTGGTCATCGCTGGTGTCCCAAAGCGAATCCCCGATGGATCCATCGCTTTACGCGGATCGTCCGCAATCATATTTTTGTTGAGTGTAATCCCCACTTCATCAAGCACCACCTCAGCCTCCTGCCCCGTGAGATCAAGTGAACTTACATCGGCCAAGAGTAAGTGGTTGTCAGTTCCACCAGCCATCAAGCGCACACCAGCATCAAGAAACACTTTCTCCATCGCTTTGGCATTCTTCAAAATCTGCGTAGCATACTCTTTAAACTCAGGTTGCATCGCTTCATGAAACGCGACTGCCTTCGCACAAATAATGTGCATATGTGGACCACCCTGCATCCCGGGGAAGACGGCTTTATTAATTTTCTTCGCGATCTCAGCGTCTTCCCGCACCACGATCATGCCGCCGCGTGGACCGCGGAGTGACTTGTGGGTCGTCATGGTCATGACATCAAAGCCGTAGTCAAATGGATTTTTCAGTACCCCGGCCGCAATCATCCCTGTCAGGTGAGCAACGTCAGCGACAGTGTACGCACCAACTTCTTTGGCGATCTCCACAAACTTCTCATAGTCAAGTTCTCGTGAGTACGCTGAGAAGCCCGCCAAGATAATCTTTGGTTTATGCTCAAGAGCCACTGCCCGCAGTTCTTCAAAGTCGATCTCACCAGTACTCGTGTCTTTCATCTTGTACCGGACAAAGTTGAAGACTTTATTGATAGCAGTGGTCGGGTGACCATGGGTGAGGTGTCCACCGTGCGACAGATCCATACCAAGGACAGTGTCACCTGGTTCCATCAAGGCAAAATACATGGCGACGTTGGCCGCTGCCCCTCCGAGTGGTTGCACGTTGGCGTATTTCCCTTTAAAAAGTTTGCACGCTCGCTCAATGGCGATTGTTTCCATCGCGTCAGTAAAATCCTGGCCGCCATAGTAACGCTTCCCTGGATAGCCTTCTGAATATTTATTGGTGAAGACTGAACCGTTGGCTTCTCGCACCGCCATTGAAACGTAGTTTTCGCTCGGGATAAGCTCAATCCCCTTTCGTTCTCGTTCTTCTTCTCCGACGAGCGTAGCGTAAATGTCTGGATCTTGGTCTTTGATGTAGTTGTATTCGTGCATGATAAAAATCATTAAGTGTATAAAGTATTCTGCTATCTACATCGTTACAACATAGTCAAAATAAAGAGTCTGGTTAACGATTATCGCCGCTTCCACCAATTTTACCACGTTCTAATCGTGAGGATAATTTTTCAATATTCATGGCAGCAACGTCTTCAAGCTGATACCCGCAGGTCTCAGCTAGCTGAGCAATATACCAGAGTACGTCGCCCACTTCTTTCATCAAAGCTTCTTTTTGCTCAGCATTCAGTTCACTAGTCCCGGTCATTCCATCGTCACGAATAAACTTCTTTAACTTGCCCGCCACTTCTCCAGCCTCATCGGCAATCCCCAAACCTAAATAAAACATCCGCTCCATTTGATACTGAGACTTGCTAACGACGGTCGCGTTGGTTTTAAATTGGTACTCGTTGAAATCCATAATCTACACGTGTTTAGAGACTAGTTGATACACTTCCTGATGAATATCATCACGCGTTCGCATCTGACCATCTTTCATACATTCAATCTGTTGCCAACAGTTGAGTTTTTCAACCACAATTCGAGCGGCTCGATCAGTTTGCTTTTGATGTTCTAGATTAGTTTCTGCTACATCAAGCACATTTTCTTTTTTATCGGCTGCGTGTTGTAGCATCTTAATTCGCTCCTCGGGATCAACGCTAAAATATAAAATAAGATCAGGGCGCGGTAACCCAAGAACTTTATGTTCCATCTGATCGAGCCACTCTAAAAAACTCTCCATTTCTGCTGGATCAGCAATCTTTGATCCCTGGTGAAGCATATTTGAGCTTACGTAGCGATCGAGGACCACAATTCGACCTTCAGCCAACCACTCTTCAATTTGTGGTTTTGATTCAAATCGATCAGCTGCATACAGTGTTGAAGCAATCCGTGGGTCAATATGCAAAAAATCACCCCGCTTGCCATCAAGGCATTCCCGCAGTAGCCCCCCAAAGAAATTATGCTTATAACGTGGAAAATCGAGTGTTCCGGTTTGATGACCATCTTGAATCAACTGATGCACCAACATATCAGTCTGAGTCTGCTTCCCTGCTCCATCGCCACCATCAATTACAATGAGTTTTCCTGTTGCCATATTTATTCAAATTGTTTTCCAATAATATTACCTGGATTGTTTTTATCAAACAACACTTCACTCCCTTCAAGTAGATAGACATCTTTAATGCCAGCTGCAATCATTGCCTCCCAGCACGGCTGACAGCACCACCAATGTCCCCAGAGATAGAGATCAGCTCCGCTAGTATCTACCCCTTTTTCTCGAGCTTCATTAATGGCTGATTGTTCACCATGGTTTTTTGGGTGACAGCCTTCGCATAACTCATACCCTTGTCCCGAAGGTACGTTTTGTTTTATTCGTTCACACTCATGCGTCTTATGGTACTCACTACCATTTGCCCCAGCCGCAACAATAGTACCTTCACTGACAATCACTGAAGCATTAGGCATGACCTGATCTAATGAATGTTCTCGAGCAAAATCTTTAGCAGCCACTATAAACTCATTAGTTGCCGAGACATACTTGATCTCTATTCCTTCAGGTAAATAGGGGTACTCAATTTTTTTACTCATATCTGACATGGGGGGTATTCTGCTGACATAATGAACAAATTGTACCACAAGAAAAATAAGCTTAAATCTTGGCCCAAATGGGCTTGTCTAGTAGAATTGGGACATGGAAACACTCATCAATGGCTATGATATAGCGTATCAAAAAGCACTAAAAGACATCATGGAAAAAGGGATTCGCGAGGTCAACGAGCGTACCGGGCACGAAACCGCTACTTTGCCCGGCGTCAGCTTCAGCCTTGACCTTGAAACTGACGGTTTTCCGATGCTCTCACTGCGGAAAGTGCCAATCAAGATGTTTGTTGCTGAGCAAGTCTGGTTTATCGCTGGCTTACGCAAGCCGGCCGACTTCCTTCGTGAATACACCAAAATCTGGGATGATTTCACTAACCCAGGCGACACCGTGACTGTCGCTTATGGCTACCGGTGGCGTCATCACTTCGGTCGTGATCAGCTCGGCGACTTGATCACCCTCCTCGAAAACGAACCAAGTTCTCGCCATGGCATCGTGCTGGCGTGGGACCCGGGCAGCGATGGTCTTGGCGGCACTAAACGCGCTAACGTACCTTGCCCGTTTGGTTTCTCCGTTAACATTGTGGGTGGTCGCCTTCATCTTCATAACTTTGTACGCTCCAATGACATGATGCTTGGTAACCCCGCCGATGTCGCTGGCTTTGCGCTTCTGCAGTGTATCTTGGCTGAGCGACTTGGTGTTCGCCCTGGCATTTACACCCACTCAATCTCAAACGCGCACATCTACGATATTCACTACGAACAAGCCAAGGAGGTTATTAGTCGTACCAGCTCTCAAAAACCAATTCATGTGAGCATTCCTGAAAGTGCGTTTGCTCGCGCTGAAGCCAAAGACGGCTCATTAGTTGAGGAAATCGCTGCCAGTATTGAAGACCAGTATGAACCACAGGCCGCCATTAAAGGTTTAAAAATTGTTTTATAATTGTTATGTCAGTTCTCACCAAAGACGAAATCCTTGACCGCATTGATAAAGGCGATATTGCCATTGAACCATCTGTCGACCAGTTCCAAATCCAAGCCCACTCGGTTGATCTGCGACTCGGGTTCACCTTTATGCTCCCAAAACAATATGTGTTAACGCAAAAAGGCCGCGAAGCTCTGCAGATCGACCCTCTCTTAAACCACGGACCGGAATATTTCGATGTCATTGAACTTGAACAAGGTCAATATTTTGAACTACTTCCTGGTGAGCACGTCCTTGTCTCTAGTCTTGAAAATATTAAAGTCCCAAAAGACCTGATGGCGATTCTCTACCCTCGTTCATCGGTAAACCGTAAAGGGTTATCAGTTGACCTAACTGGAATTATTGATTCTGGCTACGAAGGTGTCCTCACCCTCCCAGTACGCAACAATACGTCAGCGCAAATCATCCGCTTGTATCCGGGAGAACGTTTTTGCCAAGTAGTTTTTGAAGCTCTCACCCATGCAGTTGATGCTCGGCCCAGCCGTTGGCACAAGAAAGATGTCGTTGAAAAGGGTGAAAAAGAGATTGGTATTGAAATCGAATTGATTCGTGACGGAAAAATAAAAGAGCTCAAAACAGACTACAACGTAATGAAACCTACTGCCGATGTATAAAGAGATACCAGTTGTCATTGTGGCCGCAATGAGCCAGGAGCAACGAGTAATCGGTAAAGACAATGCCCTGCTCTGGGATTTGCCAGAAGATCGAGCACACTTTCGTGACGAAACCCGTGGCAAACCAGTTGTATTGGGGCGTAAGACCTTTGAGTCAATTCTGAGTATCTTAGGAAAGCCTTTACCCCAGCGGCCCAATATTGTCGTGACCAGAAATCGTGACTATCACACTGAGTACGATAATGTAACAATGGTTGAATCACTGGAAGCTGGACTCGAAGCGGCGGCAGCTACGCTGCCGCCTGAAATCCATATCGGTGGCGGTTCACAACTTTACGAAGTCGCCTTCCCGTACGTTGATGAGTTACGACTTACCTTAATTAATGACGAACCAAACGGTGATGCATTTTTCCCAGACTACACTGCAGATTTTATCGAAACGGAACGCTCAGAACCTAAAACTGAAAACGGCATTTCCTACACATGGGTGACATTTACACGCGCTCATTAATTGCTTGATAAACGTGTATAAATTGCTTCGTAGCTGCAACATCATGGACTCGAAAAATATCGACTTGCGCTTTAAGCCCGGCTACCAGACTCGCCAACGAACCTGGTAACCGCTGGTCAGTCGGCACCTCCACACCCATAATCTTTTCAATAAACCTCTTACGCGACGTACCGAGAAGAGTTCGTGCCCCAAGAGTATTGAAACGCTCTAGATTCGTAAGCAGAGTAAGGTTATGTTCAAGCGTTTTACCGAAGCCAATTCCTACATCGACATAAATATTTTCTCTACTGAGGCCAGATGTCTCAATAGCAGCAATTCTCTCCTCCAAAAACGCATACACTTCTTCAATCACATCATCATACTGCGGGTGAGCTTGCATCGTACCAGGCTCGCCTTGCATATGCATCACACATACCGGGACCTGGGCAGCACTAGCTACTTCAAGCGCATCAGCTTCGCGAAGTGCCGCAACATCATTAATCATTGTTGCTCCAGCCTTAACTGCGTCTGTCATGACTGCAGCATGTCGACTATCGATTGAAATTGGAATGTCTGTTTCTTTACGCAATCCCTCAATCACCGGCAATACTCGACTTAATTCTTCACCAACAGCGACTTCTGCAGCTCCTGGCCGAGTGCTTTCGCCACCAATATCTACTATATCTGCTCCTTCAGCAATCAGTTGCAGTCCGTGAGCAATCGCTTTCTCGGTTTCTAGAAATTGCCCACCATCACTAAAACTGTTCGGTGTAACATTCACAATCCCCATAATCTTTGGTTGATACGCAGATTTAATCATCATTTTTTTTAATTGGTTGGTCAGCCACATTCGCCATATATTCATTGATATGTTTGCCTGTCATCGGATGACGCCACTCCGGATTAAGATCGTAGAGTGGCTGCAAGACAAAAGCTCTCTCAAACATCCGTGGATGAGGTACCGATAGAACATCACTGTGCAGAGCATATTCACCAAAGGTCAAAATATCAAGGTCTAAGACTCGTGGTGCATTTTGTACTGTGCGTACCCGACCAAATTCTTCTTCAATACTATGCAGTACTTTCAGAAGCTCATGTGCGGTCAACATGGTCGTAACCTCAATCACTTGATTAAAATACCAAGGATCATCTGATACTGGGACTGGGGCGGTTTTGTATACTGGTGAGACAGCAATAACTTCAATCCTCTGCAAACTAATTGCGGCAATCGCTTTTTTCAGTGTCTCTGCTGGAGTGCCAAATTTTGAATCAAGATTCGCTCCCAAACC
Organism: uncultured Candidatus Saccharibacteria bacterium; assembly: GCA_964350645.1. GTDB lineage: Bacteria > Patescibacteriota > Minisyncoccia > Phycocordibacterales > UBA918 > OLB19. Next base: position 39,511 of record CAYGJY010000002.1, read on the forward strand.
AATATATGATCTGGTTTCTTTTTGCTCTTGGGGTGAGAGATGCCCTTCAAACAATACACGAAACATATCGTTCTGTGGTTCAATCAAAAACGAGTGCCGGCGATCAATATCTGTGAAACGAAGTCCTGGCACGTTGCGTGCAATCACCACTGGCTGACATTCAGCCACCTCACCCATAACCAGTGAAGCGCCCGCTGCAAGCGAATCAATCATATTACTTGATGACACATGGATCTCTCTACCAAACAAATCTTTCTTACCTTTATGGAACTCAATTGGTTCTATCCCCCAAAATGCAATCGACACCCCCATACACCCAAACCGTAATGGCGTTAAGTGACTATCAGTAATGATAACGCCAACATTTTTAAGGTTATGTTTGTCTTTAAGGTACTGCCAAATTTCTTTAGCTGCACCAAAAGCGTCTGCTGGCAGTAAAGAATAGTACCCAGCACTATTACTTTCATCAATTCCGGCTGACGCAAGGAAGGTATTGTACTTGATGGTCAGCGGGTATTTATAATATGAGCGATCAATCACGTGTTCAGCCTCTTCGGCTACCAGAGTGGCTTTATCGGTGCCTTCAATTGGTATACAGCGCCCTTGATGAATCGCGATTACCTTAGAGGATACTAAAACCACATCACCCTCTTCAACAATCGTAAGCGACTCATCAAGTACGGCAAAGAGGTCATCTTGCGGTGGCTGTAGTATACGGGTTTTGATTGGGATAAACTCCATGTTATTTACTTTTACGGACAACCGTAGCTACGACAGCGTTTTTCAATGCTGCAGGTTTTTGCACTTCTACTTCTACCCGTTGTACCTCACGATACTGCAAACAAAGATCTGCAATCGCATGGGCAAACGTTTCAATTAGATAGGGTTGTTTCTCTTCGGCATACTTCTCAATCATCATAGCGACTGCATCATAGTCGAAGGTAGTTTCAATGTCATCGTCGAGACTTGGCCGCGTGTGCTCAATAGTCAGATTCAACACCAGTGTCTGACGTTTGCTGCGCTCGACATCATAGACGCCAATCACTGGTTCAATGTTGAAGTTTGAAATGGTAATAGTGTGCAGTTCCATAGTGTTATATGTATGGCCTTGAAAGTACCACACATCAAAAGCCGGCGCCATAGGCGCCGGCTTTTGCAAACGTGAGAAGTAATTATCCTTTTACATGGACTCCCATGCTCTTGCAAGTACCCTCGATGATTTTCATCGCTGCTTCAATTGAAGCGGCGTTAAGGTCAACCATCTTTGCTTCTGCAATTTCTTTAATCTGAGCCTTAGTAATATCACCAACTTTTGATGTCAGGTTCTTACTTGAGCCCTTATCTTTACCAATTGCTTTCAGAATCATTCGTGATGCTGGAGTAGTCTTACACTCAAAAGTGAATGACCGGTCATCGTAAACCTTAATGATTGTTGGAACAATCTCTCCCATACGCTCACGCGTTTGTTCATTAAACTGGTTAACGAATTCACCAATGTTAATCCCAGCCTGTCCGAGCACCGGACCAAGTGGTGGAGCTGGAGTCGCCTTACCACCGACAGCTTGTACTTTAATTTGTTTGAGTAGTTTTTTTGCCATGATTTAGTTTGTTATGTATATGCGTCAGCGACGCAGTTGAAGCTTCCATAACGTAACAGCGTGGCAAATACTACAAGAAATAGTGGCTTTTAGCAATACTAAAAGGCGGCCAGCAAAGCTGGCCGCCTTTTGGTATTTTCTCTATCTACCCTTTTCGAATCTGCAAAAAATCAAGCTCTACTGGAGTCTCTCGACCGAACATCGATACCAAAACTTTTACCTTACCGCGATCTTCGTCGATCTCACCCACCTTCCCTTCCAGGTCTTTGAATGGCCCGTCAGTAATAAAGACAATATCGTCGATCGCCATATCAACCTGATGTTTTGGCGCATCTTGTTCCATACGATTCAGAAGCGCCTTCAGCTCATCATCGCGCAGTGGCACTGGCTGGGTACCACTACCGACGAAACCAGTAACTCGTGGTGTGTTACGCACAACGTACCATGATTCGTCGTTCACAATCATCTCAACAAGCACATACCCTGGATACACTCGTTCTTCTTCAGTCACACGCTTGCCGCCTTTCACTCGAATCTTTTTTTCAGTTGGTACCACCACATCGAAAATCTGGTCTTGCATACCAAGTGATTCGATACGCTGCTTAAGGTTTCGAGACACAGCGTTTTCATACCCAGAATAAGTATGAATCGCGTACCAATGTCGAGCGCCGTCTGTCTGTTGTTTAGCCATATTAAATAATTGCGTTAAGAAGGCCAGTAAAGACATAGTCAAACGCCCCCACAAATAAAGCGACAATGATTGATACGATAATTACCAACACACTGAAAACAAGAGCTTGCTTCTGGGTTGGCCATGACACGTGCTTCATTTCAGCTTTCGTATCACGAAGATAATTTCCAAATCGAGACATAATAATTAATTGAGTTTAAAAAAACACCCCGCGGGTGGATTTCTGTAATCATACTCCTCTAAAACAAAAACGCAAGCGGGGCGGCCGAAGGCCGCCCCGCTTGCGTTTTTCCTCCCCTCTGTGGCTATTTCAGTTCGTAACTGATGTTAACCCGAGCAGTGATAGTGTTCTCTCCAGTAGGTAACTTTGGTGCAATCATACCACCAAAACCACCGTTGTCAGCCGACATCTCCATGGTGGCCATCCTCATTTCAGGCATATAACCACCATTAGTATCTTCCCAATAACCAGTAATCCGGCCAAGTTCCATACCCAGGTTTTTAGCTAACTCTTTAGCTTTAGCTCTCGCATCAGCAATCGCAGCTTGACGCGCCTGCATCATCAGCTCATCTTCATCATCAATCGTAAACTGCAAGCTACTGATATTGGTAGCCCCTCGTTCACCCACCCCAGAAATTAAATCTCCAGAAGCATCGAGGTCACGGACCTTAACGGTCACACTTTGATACACTTCGTAGCCATCAAGCACTTGCTCTCCTCCAGGGCAAACACTGCCAACCGGACAAGCAGCTTGTTCCCAGCGATACTTTGGATTGAGATTATAATTATCAGTCTTCACATCCTTCTCTGCTACTCCAGCTTCTTCAAGATACGCCAGAACAGCATTAATGGCTTTTGCCGACTCTTCCTGTGCGGTAGCCGCATCCTCTCCCTCAGCCTGCACGGAGAATGAGAACGTACCAATATCTGGCTTAGCTAGCACTTCGCCTTCACCAGCCACCTGAATATTTGCCTCTCCAGTAAAAACGCTTTTTGCTTCTTTGAGAGTTAGATGTGTGTACGCCCCCAATGCCCCAACGACTCCAATGAGCGCCAAAGTAAGCAAAACCTGTACATACCCTTTAGACCAAAATGATTGTGTTTCCATATATATGAATTATTAACTTACGCCCATTATAATCCAAATCGAATAAATAGTCGCTCGATAAAAGAACGTGTGGTCGCTCCACACACCCGTTCAAATTCAAGAATATCGGCCTCGTCCAACACCAAAGGTTCAGACTGGGCTCCTAGGTACGCAAACAGTACTGCTGTTTCAGTTCCCACATGATCCAGGGACAGAGCATGACCAAGTTCATGTGTTAACAATAACTGTAACGATGATTCATTTTGAAATTGATTGATATTAATTGTCCGGTCACGATAGTGCCCCGGCATAAATTCTTGTCTGCCAGCAAACGTATCGTTGTATACCGTATTTTTTTGGTTGTACCGTTCGACCAAATCTTGTGATCGTTCACTAATTATATTTATTTGCTTACTCAAATTTCCTAACTGAGCATTAAGTGTATTTATAGCTGCCTGTTCCTCCTCCAGCCATTGTTGCTCTGTTTCTAAGGCGGCCAGTTCTTCCGGTGAGACTGTCCCAGCTGTTGAAAATACAGCCACCTTCTCATCATAGGCATCAAGTCTTTGTAGATGTAGCGAGACTCGATTTTCATACTCAATCCCTAGATTCCTAAATTCAGCTTCCAGTTCTTGATACGTCTGGTCAATAGCATCTTGCACACTGAGTGAGGCATCCAGCTTTTGCAACAATGTTTCTTGATCATCAATAAATGCTTGCTGCTCATCGTACACAAAGTTAATTTCAATTTCCCCCTCTGGCTGATACACAAAAATATCAGCTCCAATGCCTTGTTCCCACACACGTTCAGCATCAGCAATGGCGCTCAGAGCTTCTGTTTCAGATAAGCCAAAGCGCTCATCGATAAAGCCAATTCGATATGACAGCGGTAGCGCACAAACAGTTTGTGCCTCACGATACATATAAAAACTCGATCCTAAGATCGTGATAATTAAAGCTATGGCAAACGGCATTCGCATAGGTATCATGATAGCAAAAAGCTTGCTTTTAAGCAGCACTAAAGCAGTAGACTAGACAAAATAACTTCAATAGATTATCTTCAGATATAGAAACGAAACCGGAGGATGGTAATGACCTACGCAGCTGACCGTAAGCGTACTCGTCGCCATCTTTCTAGGATGGTAGGGCGTAGTAGAAAAGAAGTTCTTTCAGGAAGAAACCCTAGGCTCCATGGGATGCACGGCAACACTCGCGGCGACATCAATGAAAAAAGAGCGCTATCGACGCTTAAAAAAATCATTGATGACTTATCACCTGAAGCCCGCCGAGCCATTATTGATTTTTGGCAAGTGGCAAAAAATTCACCTCATGACCATTTCGGTTGGGATATTATTATTGAAACTGACTTCGGATTGGTTGGTTTTCAAGTAAAAAGCTCTGCGAGTAGCAGACGAAGATTCCTCAAGACGGCACGCTATCAGGGAATCCCCTGCGTCGTTATAAACGATAAGACGAGCTGTGCTGAATGGCACAAACAAGTAAGCCAGGCATTCATCGCTTGTCTATTAGAACTCATAGAGCGGAAGAAGGGCCGCCAGACTTAATTGCATAATTGGTCTGTGCGGTTTTGTCTTTTTAAATACTACTCATACAAACAAAAACGGCGTACCGAAAAGTACACCGTTTTGTACAGGTGCTTACTACCACTCAAGTGAACCAGAGTTCTGATACTCAGTCACTTTTGTTTCAAAGAAGTTCTTCTCTTTTGAAACATCCATGATCTCGCTCATCCATGGGAATGGATTTTCTTTCATATAGAATTTTGGTAAACCAAGTCGTTCGAAACGCCGATCAGCGATAAACTCAACGTAGTCTTTCACCGCTTGCGGGTTGAGACCAAGGAAGCCGTTTGGCATTGCATCGTCAACGTAGTTTTGTTCGTGCACAACCGCTTCTTTAATCTTCTCGATAATGTCAGCCTGGAAGCTCTCAGTCCATGCGTCTGGGTTCTCAGACTTGATTGTGTTAATCAAATCAATTCCGAAAGCCAAGTGCACTGACTCATCACGCAAAATGTACTGGAACTGGTCACCAATTCCAACCATCTTGTTTTGACGTTTCATTGAGAGAATCATCGCAAAACCAGCATAGAAGAAGATTCCTTCCATGATCACATAGAAACCAATCAGATCATGCATAAACTTCTGGATCCCCTCAGTTGAATCAGTCTTGAAGTTAGGGTCAAGCACTGACTGGGTGAAGTTAATTACAAAGTCATCTTTCGCCTTAATCGACGGGATTGTCTCATACATGTTGTAAATCTCATCCGGATCAAGACCGAGTGAATCACAGCAGTAAATAAAGGTGTCAGTATGAATCGCTTCTTCATACGCCTGACGCAACATGTACTGGCGGCACTCAGGGTTGGTCACGTGGTTGTAGGCAGCCAAAACGATATTGTTGGCGGTCAGTGACTCAGCGGTAGAAAAGAAGCCAAGGTTCCACAAGATCATCCGGCGCTCGTCATCAGACAATGCCCCTGGTCCCTGCTTTTTCCACAGCTCGATGTCAAGCTGCATCGACACCTCTTCTGGTGTCCAGTTATTGTTGACTCCAGCTTTATAATGCTCACGCGCCCACTTATACCGCATCGGTAAAATTTTGTTTGGATCGGTCGTGCTGTTGTTGATAATTCCTGATTTATTCATAGTAGTTATGTGTTGTACACCATTACCTCAATAATAAAATTATGTGGTTTTTAGTGGCGCGTTTCTCGCGCATTAAGGGGCTAGTAAAGGCGACCGTCTGAGCAGCGTCTCGTGTGTTACAAATTGGGCGAGAAGCGGCGCTCGGCGGGGACTGCGTGTCGCGTCACGTAGTCCCAGCCGAGCGCCGCTTGAGTCCCTCTATTGTACACTACTGACAAGCATCGCAAACCGCTTCTTCCGCAATGTGTAGTTTAATCTGCGGTTGTGCTGGGACTTTGGCAACTTCAACAACTTTAGCAGCGTCGATTTGTTCTTTTTGGATTGGTGACGGAGTTGGCATCGGTGACGGAGTAGCAACTGTGCCAACAACGTCGTTACCGGTTGTCTGTTTCGTCTCATTCTTCTGACGCATCTGGGTACCAGCTGCATCAATGGTTGATTTCTCTACTTGAGAAGCTCCTAGTGACCGCAAATAGTATGTAGTCTTCACTCCTGCCTCCCACGCATACATATAGAGATCTGAAATTTCTTTACCTGACGTACCAGCGTAGAAGATATTAAGTGACTGTGACTGATCGATCCACTTTCCACGAGCGGCGGCGGCTTTCACCAACCAACGCATATCAATTTCAAAGGTTTCCTTAAAACGATCTTTTAATTCTTGTGGCACCCGATCAATCTTTCGCAGCGATCCATCATTAAACTTAATCTCATTAAGCATTTCTTTATCCCAGAGGTTGAGCTTCTTAAGTTCTCGTACCAAGGCATTGTTCACAATAATGAAGTCTCCTGAAATATTAGCCTTCACGTAAATGTTCTTATAGATTGGTTCAATTCCAGGGATTGATCCAGCAATATTTGAGATAGTTGCAGTTGGTGCAATCGCCATACAATTGCTGTTACGCATACCGTACTGCTTAATTGCTGCCCGCACTGGCGCCCAATCAAGTGACTCAGTCTTATCGGTACCAGTCGGCATACCACGGTTTTCTTCGAGAAGAGCGATCGTATCAACCGGAAGAATTCCTCGATCCCACTTAGAGCCGGTGAAACTTTCATATGAACCACGCTCTTTTGCTAAGTCTGCTGAAGCCATAATCGCTGAATGTGACACAAGCTCCATTGAAGTGTCAGCAAATTGTACACACTCATCTGAATCAAAATTGATACCGAGTTCGTACAGTGCATCTTGGAAGCCCATAACACCAAGACCGACTGGGCGGTGCTTCATGTTTGAGTTACGTGCTTCTTTGGTTGGGTAGAAGTTAAGATCGATGACGTTATCGAGCATACGCATTGCAACAGCAACAGTTGCTTTCACTTTATCAGTGTCGAGTTCCCCTCCCTTGGTGTGGCGCGCTAAGTTAACTGAACCAAGATTACACACCGCTGTCTCAGTCTCTGACGTATTGAGCGTAATCTCAGTACAGAGGTTTGAGTTATGTACCACACCGGCATGATCTTGTGGTGAACGAATGTTTGATGGATCCTTGAAAGTGACCCATGGGTGACCAGTTTCGAAGAGCATACCAATGTGTCGCTTCCAGAGATCACGAGCCTTCATCTTCTTGAAGAGATTAATTTCACCTCGTTCTGCCATCGCTTCATATTTTTCGTATAGAGTTTCAAACTCCTTACCGTACGTCTCAGTCAAATCAACCGCTTCGTCTGGTGAAAATAACGTCCAATCACCATCTTCTTTCACTCGCTTCATAAAGAGATCAGAGATCCATGAAGCAGTGTTCATATCATGAGCCCGTCGACGTTCATCACCAGTGTTCTTACGCAGTTCCAAGAAATCAAGAAAATCGTAGTGCCAGTTTTCCATGTATACACAGGTAGCACCGCGACGTCGTCCAGAACGGTTAATCGCAACAGTAACGTCGTTAGCAATCTTCAAAAACGGGATAGTTCCTTGTGAAGTGATTCCAGCAGTCTTGATCAAGGCGCCAGTTGCTCGAAGCTTACTCCAAGCAGTCCCAATGCCTCCCGCCCATTTCGAAAGCTGCGCGTTATCACCAAATACTTTAAAGATGTGATTGAGATCATCTTCCACAACGTTGAGATAACAACTTGAAAGTTGTGGGTGTGGTGTACCAGCATGAAACAACGTTGGGGTACTTGGTACAAAACTCAAGGTCGACATCACTTCATAAAATTCAATCGCTCGAGCCTCTTTTTCGGCTTCATTGAGTGCCAATCCCATGGCAATACGCATCCACATATATTGTGGCGTCTCAAGGATTTTGCCAGCTGATGTACGGATGAAATACCGATCATTGAGTGTCTCGACACCTAGGTACTTAAACAGATCATCTCGCTCTGGCTTGATCGCAGCCGTAATTTTGTCCATGTCAAAATCAAGCATGCTCTCTGCCAGCTTTTTGTCAGCGACTCCTTCCTTAATATTGCGGGCAAAGGCTGTTTTATATTTGTCTGCAAAATCCTTGTCAGCCACGTCCAAGTTTTCACTGATCGCTTCATTATAAAGACGCGCACACAACTGACGCGCTGCAGCAGTTGAGTACGCTGGATCGTTTTCAATCCGTGCCCGCAAAACGAGTGTAACAAGCTTAGCAAGCTCCTTAGTAGAAATACCATCGTATACTTCGCGCTCTACCTGATTCACCACACTCTCCAAATTGACTTCTACTTCAATGCCAGTCAAAAACTTACCAACATACTTCATCATCTCTTCTCGAGAAAATTGTTCTTCGCCATCGGCTGTCTTAATCATCAACCGATTCTCCTCAATCTCCTTAACAATCTCATCTTTTCTCTCTTCAGTCTGGCGAAAGCGGTACAAAATGTATGCTTTAGCAACGTTGAAATAACCACGCTCCATGAGTGTCTCTTCAACTAAATCTTGAACAAACTCAACAGTTGGGCATGGCCCTTCGGTAGCGGCTTCGCACTTAGTGACCAGTTTGGCCAGCACACGGTCAACCATTTGCTCAAGTACACGCTCATCAACAGCAACAGCTTCGGCTGCGAAGGCTTTTTTGATCGCAACTTGCATTTTACCTTGATCAAACGGTACTACCTGACCATTTCTTTTTGTAATCTCTGTAAACATAACGGGGTGATTAAGAGCCACTTATATCCATAAGTGGAGTATGGGGTTAATAAACCGCCTCTGAAAAGCTTCAGGGTCGGAAGAGATAATCTCTCGCAGAAATTATTGGTGGTGATGTATCTCTGTCAGCGTATTTTTCAATACCGCTAACAAATCATGCGACTGCTACTACGCTGCCGCAGACAATCATTTCTAAGAAAGATTACTGCGTCTTTCGGGGTCTTGAACACACTACTCTGCGGCTAACAGAGCACAAATGCGTGCCGTACCTCCGACACACAAAGTTGGAGAGCCTCGTGTGTTACCTAGATAGTAGCGCTGCCCTTTTGATTTGTAAAATAGGCCTAATATACTCTGATTTGTGGATATTCTTTTGCGGCGCTTTGAAAATAGATTGAAGAATAGGGCTGTTTTTTTCGAAGAAAAAAACAGCCCTATTCTTTCCCCTGTGGATAGCCACGTGCTTGTCGCTTGCGCAAGAGAGTGTGTCTGTGGCCTGATACAAAAAAGAGCGAAATCCTCTCGGATTTCGCTCTTTTTTACCAGTCTCTTACCGTCGCAAGTTGTCGCGAATCTCGCGCAACAATACCACTTCTTCACTTGGTTCTTTTGGCTTTTCTTCTTGTGGTTTTTCAGCTTCTTTCTTTTGCAAGCGTGTCAGTAATTTGACCATCATGAACACCGCAAAAGCGATAACTAAAAATTCAATAATCGATTGTATAAATACCCCATATGTAATTTCGGCGCTACCAACCATTAGTGACTTGTCAGTAAAGTCGATGCCGCCAAGGACAATCCCGAAAGTAGGCATGATAATGTTATTGACGAGTGAAGTAGTGATCTTGCCAAACGCTGCACCAATCACAACGGCAACTGCCAGATCAAGCACATTACCCTTCATGGCAAAGGCTTTAAATTCCTCAAGAAATTTTTTCATATACTTATAGTTAAATAAATTATTGTGACTGTATTATAGCCTCTTAATGATGGTGGTGGCCATGGGACGATGTCAGACTTGCCTCGTCAACACCCCGAGTGCCAAACCACCACGCAGCTAACGCAGTGGTCAAAGGTACCGCCAAAATCAATCCGATACTCCCAACAATAATCCGGACCAACTCAGCCGCTACCACTTCTTGGTTGAGTGTGAGTGATAACGCTGAATCAGCACGCGCAAATAGAAGCACTAGAGGTAGCGATACTCCCACGTACGCCAGAGCCAATGTGTTCACGAGTGACCCAACATGATCTCGCCCCACACGAATTGCTCTCGTATACAACTCACGAATATCGAGTTGTGCGTTGGCTGCCTTCAGTTCTTGCACGACCGATGCTTGGGTAATGGATACATCATCAAGTACCCCCAAAATACCAATAATAATGCTTCCAAGGAGAAGTCCAGCAAAATCCAATGAACCACCAGTAGAGAAATTCAAATAGACCGATGCATCTGAGCCAAAACCAGTTAAACGCATCAGTGACACAAATGTTGCCGCAATTGCACACGTTAGTAACACCGCACTAAACGTTCCACCGAAAGCAATCATCGAGCGCGGGTTGAACCCATGCGTTCCAAACAACACTACCGCCAAAATCGCTCCTGCCACCGCTAGACTCACCAAGGCTGGGTTATACCCGGCCAATAGTGCTGGTACAAGCACAAACAAAATCGCTGCCACACTAAGCGCTAACGAGCCAAGGGCGCGGATCCCCTGCACTCCCGCAAACAGCACTAACAAAAATACAAATAACCCTCCCAAAATCAGCAAGTAATGTCTTCGGTCAACATCCTTAAGCACAAAATATTCATCACCATTGATAGTCACTAAGCGATTCAGAAAAACCTCATCCCCCGGTGCCAGGGTGATGAGGTCATTATCAAATTCCACCACCGTCCCCGCACGGACGCCAGTCTCAATCAAGGCTCGCACTGTCTGTACGGTAGTGGTGGCTCCCGTACCCGTAATTGAGCGCTCGCGCTCTGCTTCAACCGACACAATCTCAGCTTCGACTATTTCCTTTAATTCCTGATGTACAGTCTGAGCCGAGACCGGCGAAACCGCTAACAACAAAAACAGCCCAATACCAATCCGTGCCCACATACCTATCCGATTAAATCGATAATGAATGGTGCTAAATAAAATCCCAAAGCCCCACCGAGCGCAAACGTAAAGAAGGTGGCAACGATTCTTGATTCTTTATCCATTGCTATATCTTACTCTGTAATCGGAAACAGTGCATCTGAGGTCGAGCAATTAAAATTTTAGTTTCGCTCCACGCAATAATTCAAAGCCGCGTTTCACATTATTAAATTCAGGATCAGTCTCTCCTCCAATTGCTTCTCTAATTTCTTCATAATCAAGACCATCAAACCAGACAAATTCTGAGTGATCTTCTGGATTTAGTTTAATATTTTCCAGTGGCTCAGCTAGCCGAGCAAAGTACACCACTTCAATTGAGTGCGAACCCTTCAATTCGTTCTGATAATCAAACACTGCAAACGGATCTCCTACCTGTATATCGACACCAAATTCCTCGCGTATCTCCCTCTTCAATCCTGCAACAACATTCTCACCATAATCAATATGCCCGCCAGGTAACTCTAACTTATCTGGCAAAAACTTCTTCGTTGCTGCTCGTTTCGGCAAAAACACTTTTTCCGCCCCATCAAAATTATGGTGAATAAAAGCACAGGCAGTAATCACCTGTTGTCCTTCTTTTGGAACTTCGCTATCGTGAGATACTTTCATAGAAATACTGTATCACACTCGACTTTTAAGCTAAAAATAGGTATAGTTTTGCCCACTGATGACGGCGAGCTTCGCTCGCCGTCCAGGAAATGGCGGCTATAGTATAACGGTTAGTGCACCGGTTTGTGGTACCGGCAGTTCGGGTTCGATTCCCGGTAGCCGCCCATTTTAAGAAGCTATATTTAACAACGCATTTTGAGGGTATTTTTTAGTGCCTACTGTCTGTAGTGGAACTTTTGCTATACTCATCAGATGAAAAACATCTTGCTTGAACTTTTACCAACGCAACCGAAAGTCGGCGAAGTTACTTTTATTGCTGTCGACGGTCACGGTGGCTCTGGTAAATCAACACTAGCAAAACTACTAGCGGAAAAACTTGATGCTGAAATCATCCACACCGATGACTTTGCTGGATGGGATAATCCACTGAACTGGTGGCCAAACGTGATTAAAGAGGTATTTGAACCAATCAAAGCAGGTGCTAAATCCTTTTCCTATCAACCAGCGAGTTGGTGGGAAAATCACCACCCTAAACCAGTAGCAGATCAACCAGTCACCGAGGTTATGATTTTAGAAGGTGTAAGTTCTTCACGTAGTGAGTTTGATGACTTTATCAGTTATCGGATTTTTGTTGATACACCCAAGGATGTTTGTCTTGACCGAGGCGTTGCCAGAGATACTGGTACTGGCATGAGTAAAGAAGAACTGACAAAGATGTGGGAGAAATGGTTTGATGAAGAAGAAACATACATTAAAAGAGATAACCCAAAGGAGAAGGCCAATATGGTTATCGACGGTACAAAACCATTTGAGGAGCAGATTTCATTTGAGGTTAACTAGAAAACTTTTCTTGCTTCTTGGAGCCAACTCATAGTCATTTCCTCAAACTGGTTCCACTCCATGGACAGTACGTGCCCAGCAATTTGAAGTAGATTTTATAAGGTTTTCTAGATACCCTAGTGAGACGTTCGAACTAAAAAGACAGAATATATCTCTGAGCGCCCTCAGAATATTCGTCAGTCGCTTCCATATTGAGACGCTGAGCAAGTGCCTGTGATGCAATGTTTTCAGGCTCAATAAATGCTTCAATGCCAGTCGCACCATTATTGCTCGCCCACTTAACTGCCACTTCTGATGCTTCGCTCATTATCCCCTTTCCCCAATAATCTGGATGGAGGTGAAATGCTATTTCATAGTAGTCAGTAATAGAATTAAACCCCAGTGTTCCGGTAAAACCATTTTCAAGTAATACTGCCCAACGAAAACCCCAGCCATCTTTGATTGCATTAAGCCAAAAGTCGATAATCAAATCACTCTGGGTAGATTTTTGAACTGGTGTTGGGATAATGTTTCCATTTGTATCAGTCACCACCCCAGAGCACTTGCAGACATCAGCGTCTGCCCAAAGCGCAAACATACCTTCTGAATGCTCTTTAGAAATTGGCTCTAGTGTCAATCGTTCAGTTTTAAGTATTGGTATCTCTATCTTTTTCATACAAAAATTATATCAAAAGTTGGAAAGTATAACGTACATCATTCTTTTCCTCAAACACAGTTCGAACATCTCTATACAGAGACTGTACACCTTGTCAGTATTTCTCCTCCGTAGAAATACTAGGCAAGGTCTTGCGAAGCTCCGGTTATTCGCTTCTCACTCTACGACGTCGTCCAGCATTTTAAGTCCTATTTAATAAAGGTTTTCTAGATACCCTAGTGGGATGCTCGAACTAGAATTAGTTAAAACTTTTCCCAGAACGATTTCTTTTTTGGGTCTCTCGATAGCCTTTGTGTAAATTTTTCTGCTTTTGCTTGTATTCGCGTGACGATTCTTCGTCATACTTACTCTCTTCAAAAAATCTTTCTCGTTGGAGTTTTTGGTAGTTTTTAAGCTGCCGTTCTGACACCTTCCCCGTCTCAGCTGCCTCAACGAGGGCACAACCTTTGCTCTTCTCCTGGTCACAGTTAGGAAACTGGCATTGTTGTGAAAGTTCCTCAAGTTCGGCAAACACCGCATCTTCATGCTCCTCGGTACTTTGTACACCCAGTTCTCGCATCCCGGGAGTATCAATTAAATATCCCCCATTTGGCAAAGTGAAAAGTTGGCGTGAAGTGGTGGTGTGCCTACCATGACTATCATCAACACGAACATCTTGCACTTGTTGCTTTTCTTCACGCAACAGCCAATTTGTTATAGTTGATTTCCCAGCTCCTGATGAACCAAGAAGTACCGCTGTCGTATCTGCATCTAGATGCTCCAGCAATACTCCCATGTTTTCTCCCGTGGTTGCACTCACCGCGTGTACCGGAACATCTCCAGCAACCTCCTGGGATTGTTTAATAAAGCTCACCGGATCGTCAATGCCGTCGCATTTATTTAGAATAATCACTGGCTTAACATTACTCTGCTGAGCTAATAGCAAGTATCTCTCAAGCCGACTCAAATTAAAATCACCATCAAGTCCCAGAACAATAAACATCACATTCACATTAGCAACGATCACTTGTTCCCCCTCTACTCCCACCGCTTTACGTGAGACGGTAGAAGTACGAGGCAAAATTTCTTCAATTACTGCTTTACCTTCAGCAACTTCACTATATGTCACAATGTCACCCACTTTAGGAAAAACATCAACTTCAAAAAACGAGCCCCGTACTGTGGCTGTGTATTCATGACCATTATCAGAAATACTGTAGTTGGTCTTATGTTCCTCTATCACTCGCGCCCTTTTCATATAGTATGAGTATACCAAGTAGGAATTACGACGTCGCTTTTTTAAGAAGCTAGATGCAACAACGTATTATGACGGTATTTTTGTGCCTACTGTCTGAATTACTGGTCATTTCTTACCGAACCATTTTGCTGCGTTTGGTCGGCGATGCGGACATCCCGGCCAACAGCACGGGCGCTTCTTTCCTGTACGCAAGTCTTCCTGTGTCCGTCTCAAGTGCTCTTGTTTAGTTGATTCTTGCTTACCCGTACTTACATAACACATCCACTCATTTTGAGCTAAAGGTGTCAGTGTACTCCAAATTTCTTTCAGGTCTTTATTCTTTTCCAATACAACTTTAAGTGAGCTGGGCATTCGGTGTCGAAAATCTTTAGTGTTGTTTGTCGCCATACAATTACATCATTATAACAAAACCACCCGATGGGTGGTTTTGTTGTTTTCAAACTGTATCTCCAGAAATTATTTCTTGCTACCGATCGCTGATTCAACAATATCCTTTGGCAGTGCGGCACTTGCCAAAAGAGCATCGCGGATTGACTTTCCGGTTTCACCACCAATTTCGTCGGCTGCATGAATAGCCCCCACAACAGCATTCTCAGTTGCCTTGCCAACATCTGCACCAACATCACCAGCAGCTTTGATAGCCCCTTCAACCGCATGAAGTGCTACACCAGCTACATCGCCCCCAACTTCAGCCGCTCCATGAATAGTTCCACGAACAGCATTCTTAGCGGCACCAACGACATCACCACCCGCTTCTGACACACCTCGTACAGCAGCACCAACGACATCGGCGGCTGAATCTGCCATAGTTGCTCCAGTACTCGCAACACCAGTAATAGCACCTTTGGCAATACTTGCAACGCTACCGACAGCCACGTTTGAAACTTCACCGGCATCATTAAACGTTCCGACCACTACGTCTTTTACCGTGGTACGTAATGTATTTACAATATCTCCAGTTCCCTTAATGGCTGCCACCACACCATCTTTTGCTTCGTTAATTATCTTATCGATCATATACGTATATTTGAATATTAGTTTCTAAAGCTACATTTTCTATAGACCCACAAAAGCTACCAAACGGGCGGGGGCGCCCTTCGGGCGCCCCGGCCCTTTGTGTAGTAGAGTAGGACAAATGCATCTCTTTAAAACACTCACCGTTATTCTCATCCTCTTCTTTGCTGCAGTTGGCATAGTCTTTAGTGGTGTCTTTGTCGCCATGCAATTCAACTTACTCAACGTGCGCGGATCGATCGATGCACGCAATAACTCACTGCTTAACCTTGGTGATACAAGTAATCTTGAAGTCACTATTCCCCGCTTACCGGGGCGTTCAATTCTCGTTGGTACCTCGACACCCGATTATTCATGCACTGATGAAACTGTAACCTGCCCATTTGAGCAAACTCGGGAATGGAGCGTGGTAGCTGGTGGACTGCAAAAAGATATCGATATCATTAATCGTGTTGCGAGCGAAACTGGCGTCCCCCCACGCCTTATTGCAGCCGTTGTTGTACCTGAACAAATCAGATTCTTTACTTCAGAACGCGAAGTCTTCAAGCGTTATTTTGAACCTCTAAAGATCCTGGGCTCACTCTCAAAATTTTCTCTTGGTGTATCCGGCATCAAACAAGAGACCGCCGAGAAAATCGAAGACTATGCTGCTGATTCTACTTCCAGTTTTTACCCAGGGGAAACATACGCAACACTTGTAGCCTACGCTGAGGATGCAGACCAAAGTCAAGAACTCTTTAATCGCCTCACCGACGAAAAAGACCACTACTATTCCTACCTGTATACAGCAATTTTTATTAAAGAGATCCAAGCTCAGTGGCGCCGGGCCGGATACGATCTCTCTAATCAACCAGCGATTATCGCTACGATTTTTAATCTTGGGTTTGCCGGCTCCAATCCCAAAACAAATCCCACCGTCGGTGGCACATGGGTTACTGTCGGTGGACAAAGTTATAGCTTTGGTCAACTTGCTGAACTGTTCTACACTTCAAACGAACTCTTAGAGTTACGTAGATAAAAGTCTAACTACGAGCCAGCCTCCGCTTCCATCTTCTCTAAGCGGGTGTAGTAGTCGGGGATTTCTTTGAGGTGTGCCCAAGCAATCTTGCCAGTAAGCAGTTCATCGTTACCCGTCACATCGGTTTCTGGATCATGCGAGCCGTGTTCCATTTCAATCGCCAGTCCTAAGCGAAACTCATTCAGGTCATACTTGGTAAAATCAATACCAATTGCTACTCCGATTCGTTCTGCGTCTGTCATAGAAAACGTTTTGTTTGTCATACTAAAACAGTAGCACTTTGCTGGTACTTAGCAATCGCAAGGTATACGCAAAAGGCGGGCAACTTCGTTGCCCGCCTTTTGCACTGCACTCCACCTTACTCCAACTCCGATCGTAATCGCTTCATCACTTTAATCTCCTCAGTTTGGGTCAAAATAATTGCTTCACTCAAATCAGCAATTTCTTGATGCTCAATATATTCTTGTACACTTTGAGCCATCATAATCGCTCCCCTGTGGTGCATTACCATGTCTTCAAGAAAACGCTTATCGATCTCTGCCCCAGAAAGACCAGATAACTCACGCATCATTGGTTGATAATCACCAGCTTCCGACGCATACGCTTCCCCGTACCACGCCTGATACCAAGCTTTCATATCAGAGATCTCTGTCTCTTGCGCAAGAATAATATTTTCTGCCAAGGCCTGTATCTCAGGTGTACTGCCACCTCGCTCGACCACTTCCCTTGCCGTGTCTACTGCTTCTTGGTGGTGAGGAATCATTCCTATTAAAAAGTCTTGCTCGCTAGCAACCATCATTGCTGAATGGTCCATACCTCCCATATTCCCCATTGGCATGCGATCACTATCTGTGTCGTCATGCTGCATCATAGAATGATCCATTCCCTTCATTCCATCATCATCTTTGTCTGCAATTAGGTAACCGCCCATACCTCCAATGAGCAGTGCTATACTTGCAATTAAAACGATATTTTTCATGTTTGTTTAGTTATTTTAGTAATAAAGCACCAGTGCTGCTGAGTACAGTTTGGGATGAAGAATACCGTTTGAGAACAGTTCTTGGAGTGGCCGATATGAAAAACTATAGGTTCTGGCGGCAAGCCATCTTTGTGGCGGTGGTGAAGCGTACTTTATTTTTCTCAGCAGATTCGGTGCGACTGAAACAACTAATAAAGCCATGCCGACAGCTACTAGAAGCAGGGTCACGGTAGGAACCACTGATAGAAACGCCGACTTCCAAGCATCAATGTGATCAGCAAAGTTCATTGGACAGATGACTTCACCATGCTTCATAAACGGACAGTCCGTCATTGCGCCTGACATATCCATACCCATCGACATATGGAACAAACTAAAAAACAGTGCCCCGAGAAAGAAAGTCAGTAGTATTGTTGCCGCCCATTTCATACATTCATTATAGCAAAATACCAGCTTAAAACCCGAGAATGAAAATGTTGTATCATTCTTATTTTCAAACATAGTTCTAACACCTCTTACAGACGCTTTTCAAGTTATCAATATTCTTCATGCTTCAGAATATTTGGAAACCTCTTGCGAAAATCGCCCAGATTGTCTCCCCCTACCGAGACGTTTGGACTGTTATACTTGATAGATGAAGCCGTGGCAGACGATAACGAAAAAAACCTCTCTATCAGTGGTGTGTTGCTGATAACTTTAATTGGCGGCGGCTGGTTTTTCTTGCCCCAACCAACTCCGCCGCTTCCCTTGCCTGATAACCCTGATTACTTAAACGCTACCCTACCGACCGAGACGCGCGTAGCCAGTCTTTTTTCATACATGACCCTTGAGGAGAAAATTGGGCAAATGGCGTTGGTTGAAAAAAATAGTCTCAAAGAATTAGGTGACATCAGTGGCTACCGGCTAGGCGCCCTCTTAAGCGGCTCGGGAGCTAAACCAGAAGAAAATACCCCAGCAGGCTGGAAGAAAATGACCGACGCATTCCAAGCTGAGGCAACACAATCTCGGCTAGGTATTCCTCTGCTCTATGGTTCAGACGCAATTCATGGACACGCCCACGTTCCGGGAGCAACTATTTTCCCGCATATGATCGGGCTTGGTGCCACTGGTGATCCAGAATTGGTACGGAAAATTGCAGCCGCCACTGCTGAAGACATGTTGGCCACCGGAGTGAATTGGAACTTTGCTCCCAACCTAGACACGCCGCAAGATATTCGCTGGGGTCGCGTATATGAAACATTCTCTGATGACCCAGCCTTGGTGGCAAAACTAGGCGTAGCCTATATAGAAGGATTACAATCGTATGCTGACTCTCAAATACTAGCCACCCCAAAGCATTTTATCGGGCTTGGCGGCATGCGTTGGGACACATCCCTAAATGAAAACTTTACAATCGACCAAGGCGTCACCCCAGCTGACGAAAAGATACTAGAAGAGGTATACTTGCCCCCATTTGCCGCTGCCGTCGATGCTGGGGCTTTAAGCATTATGGTTGGACTCAACACCTGGGGTAATACGAAAACAGTTCGACAAAAGTATCTCCTAACCGACGTACTCAAAAACCAACTTGAATTCCAAGGGTTGTAGTTTCTGACTGGTACGGGGTTCACGAAGGAGCCCGAAGCAATTTTTGGGCTACGATATCAGCGATTAATGCAGGCGTAGATATGGTCATGCTGCCGTTTGATTATGAGAAGTTCACTCGCCATATGTTGTGGGCCAATCGACTTGGCTTGATATCTGATGAACGCATCGATGATGCGGTGCGTAGAATTTTATACGCGAAGTTTTCACGTGGTTTATTTGATACTGACGATAACAACCAGCAAATCTCTGAGACCTCAAATCAAACACACCAAAAATTAGCCCGTGATGCCGTAGCAGCATCTCTCGTTCTTATAAAAAATGAAGCTGCCCTACTACCAAGAAAAGGTACCGCCAAGAAAATTCGAGTAGCTGGAAGTGCCGCTGATAATGTCGGTAAACAGCTTGGGGCGTGGAGCATCGAGTGGCAAGGGGTTGACGGCAACTGGCCCCCAAACTCAACCTCGATTCTCGCTGGTATCAAAGAAGTAGCCGGGAAAAATACCCTCATTGAATTTGACGCTGCTGGGAAATTTTTAGGAAATACAACAAAAGCAGATGTCGGCATTGCTGTGGTCGGTGAATCCCCCTATGCCGAAGGTTGGGGGGACAACCCAAACCCTACCCTCAGTGAAGAGGATATAACCGCGATAAAAAATCTCCGGGACACCAGCCGCACTGTTATAGTCATTTTAGTGACGGGACGACCCCTCATCATTACTGATGAGATTAGCGACTGGGACGCCCTTGTGGTTGCTTGGTTACCCGGCAGTGAGGGGGCTGGTGTGGCTGATGTCCTGTTTGGTAAAAAAGCATTTTCAGGAACCCTGCCTTTACCGTGGCCAGCAAACATAAAACAATTATCAATTTCTACAACTGGGAAAACCAATGATGGTAGCGACGTGCTTTTCCCTCGATATTTTGGCCTCAAATACTAAGTCTGATTTCTTGATAGAAAATCAGGGTGTAGAAAGTACTATCGCGTCACCACTAAAGCACTTTCTGCGGTACACTGTAGGTATGTATTACTATATTTTTGGAGGAGTGCTGTTACTACTAGCGATCTGGACAGTTGGCAGTTACTTAGCGGTTAGGAATCTGGAAGAACCCGCCTACACTGTGCTAGAAAAACGAAAGGGATACGAGATCAGAGAATACAAACCGTACATCATTGCTGAGACAACAGTGACCGGTGACCAACGTGCTGGTATCAACCAAGGCTTTTCGATTATTGCCGGCTACATCTTTGGTGATAACACCAGTAAACAAAAAATTCCTATGACCACGCCGGTCCTTGAAGAAGTGGGTGGTGGTGTGAGTGAAAAAATTGCCATGACGGTGCCGGTTATCGATACTGAGGCAGCCGAAAATGAGCGAACGATCTCCTTTGTCTTACCTTCCAAGTACACACTTGACACCCTCCCGACGCCAAACGACGACCGAGTGAAGTTGGTCGAAGTGCCAGCCCAAAAAGTCGCTGCGCTTCGCTTCACCTGGTACGGCACCCCAGCTCGGGTTGAAAGTCAAAAAGCCAAACTGCAAACAATGCTCATTCGCGACAACCTAACCACGATCGGCAATCTTCGTACAGCGTTTTATAACCCACCTCTCTCGATGCCACTGATCCTGCGTAATGAAATCTTAGCACCACTTCAATAAACACATACACTATGAATGAATCCCTCTGGTACGCCACTCTCATCAAACCGTCTTTTGCCCCACCTGCCTGGTTGTTTGGTCCGGTCTGGACAGTACTGTATGCAATCATTGCTGTCTCCTTTGGCTACGTACTCTACCAAACATTTAAAGGCAACCTACCCTGGCTTGTCGCCCTCCCGTTTGTACTCAATCTCTTGTTTAATTTTTCTTTTACCCCACTACAATTTGGTTTGCAAAACAATCTTTTGGCAGCGATAGATATTCTCCTCGTACTCGGGACAATGGTCTGGGCGGGCTATATGATTTATCCGTATGCCGCCTGGGTCGTGTATGTAAATATCCCCTACTTCCTGTGGGTCAGTTTTGCGACCGTACTACAGCTCTCGATTACGTATTTGAATTGGTAGCTTTCCGACACCGATCACTGCAATACTTCACCTGCGCCCATTGCCCGCGCAATTTCCAAGATTTACGGTTAGCAAATGTCCGACTACATGCGACACATATTTTTGTTTCACTCATCGCCTACACGTCAATTATTTCTAGCCTCTGACCCTCATGCTGGACCGCGACACTAAACCACATCTCAAAATAAAATGGATATGACATACCTTGCGCATCCGTAATTACTAATTCACCCGTGTCGGCAACAGTTAACACAAGCCCCTCTTCTCCTGGCACCACCACCTCTCCCGCTTGGCGCAGTGCGAGCCACGGAGCGGTGTAGGTACGCTCGCCGACTCGAAATACCACCATGATCGTCTTCGGTTCGAACCTAGTATCTAGATTACTAGGATCAAATACAAACCGATCATCGTTTTCATATCCAGCATAGGGGTTGCGCGCATAATCACGCTGATATCCGCTGGCTTCACTAAGGACGAGAGCGTTCGGGTACAGGCGGCGAACCTCACCAAGTGTGAGAAGTTGAAACGGCGCCAGCTCTAATTGCGCTTGATACAACGAACCAGCCAAGGCGTTACCGGTGCTCTGCTGCCACAAACTTTCGGTGGTGCGGTCATACATAATCATATTACTTTCCAAAAGTGAGCCCGACACGCCAAAGGTAGTGACCTCGCCAGTTGGTAAAGTGCGATCAAACACAATCGCACTCCCACAGAGTGGACAAAACGTCACCGCCACCGGCACACCATCAATCTCATCATTCACAATCTCATGCCACGTCAAAATGTTGTACGGATACACTTTTATTTCAGTCTCACCCACAAGCACGATCGCCTGGACTGAGTCTGGTCGAGTAAACCCTGACAGTGGCGTGAAGCTTGGCTCATCAATTGCCGGAATACCATCTTTACCTGGCCCTCCAGAAATTGCTGCTGCGAGCGCTGGGTCAGCGTTTGAAAAATCTGTTCGAGGAAACGCCTGAGCTAATGCCGGCGGAATAGGTACAGCCGTCGTTTCCATTTGGCTGCTGGTGCCCGACTGTGCTGGTGCAGTGTCTACCTCCTGGAGCAGATTCTGTTCAAACTGCAAGATACCATCGATGTAGCCGCGCTCCAGCACCCAGGTTTCAACTTGTTTATCAAGACCAGTCAGAATAAACAAACCAATCAACAGAAACAGCATGCCAATCCCGCGTTTTATCAGTCCATGACTATCAGCAGCCACCTGCAACTTGCTCGTCAGTCGCTGACCCAAAAGTGCAATCAAAATGAGTACTAAGACCAAGCCTCCGATGTACGCCAGAAGATACAGTGTGCCTAAGAAAAAACTGGCCGGTAGCACCGTTGCCAAAATCACGAAGTAAGTTGGGCTACACGAAGAGAACACCGGACCAAGCGCGGCGCCGACCAACACATCACCCCAGAAACTTTTCTTCTGGTACCCGGTACCCATGATCTGGTTGGCACCAACGCTGGTCTTTTGCACAAACGGTAATCGTTCCCACAGGCGTGGAAAAAGGAGTACGAGTCCAAACCCGAGCAAGATACTACCCGACACGTACCCCCAGACATAATTCGGGATCGCAATCAGAGCGGTCGAGGCTTTCAATATGTAGGTGAAAAGAAGAATCGATAGCGCGAGTGACCCAATCACAATATACGGCGTGGCTTTACTGCGCCCCACACTACTCCCGATCACGACTGGCAAGAGCGGCAAGATACACGGTGCCAGGACCGTAAGCACACCGGCTAAAAACGAAATTAGGAGGAGGGTCATAGCAGCCTACAAACCAGCAAGTAGCTGATCAAGCGTGTTCGGATGGGTAATGCTACTTTCAGCGCTACCGTCTGCAGCGACTGAAATCAAGGAATGTTGTTTATTGACGCCGTACCGTTGTTTCAAAGCAGTCTCAGTGTCGTAGTCAACCTTAAAGATCGCCACGTCACCCGGGATAGCGGCAGCATTATCCTGAATATTTTTCTCTAAGGCGCGACAGGTTGGGCACCAACTAGCATGGAAAAACAGGACATTATGGGTGGCCGTACTGGCCGCTAAAGCGCTTTCACTGTAAGTAGTAAAAACTCCTGGGCCTGATACAGTTTCAGTCACAGACGTTACTTCACTATCCATTACATCGGCTGGTTGCTCAATTGCAGCCGCTTGATTCTCTGGTGTTGATACGTCAGTTTCGATTTCTGTTTCCATCTCAGATTCAACCGCCACAGGTATCACTTCAGAAACTGGATCTGGTGAACTAGTGACAACATATCCCACACCGCCAATAATTATAAGCGCCACTAAACCAATCAGAATATTCATAAGAAATGTAAAATTATGTATTATATATAACCTAGTACGCCTCGAACCACTACTTATTTCAGCGCCGCAGAACAATATCAATTAGTGCGACTAAGTTGCGTAGTATCAATCCTAATGATTCGATCGTCGTTGGCAGTTGGGTTACCACGGCCATCACGGTTACTGGTGAGGAGATACAAATGTCCATCTGGTCCAACTCGCACCGAGCGCAGTCGCCCATACTCATCCACAAAATGTTCCTGCCACGCTACGATCTCTGTTTCAGTTTCATTTAGCATCGCTTGATACAGTGTCTCACCGCGCAGACCAGGCAGGTACAAACTGCCATCAAGATATTGCAGATCACCCGGCGCCCAGGTGACACTGGCTGAGGAATGTCGTGTCGGAGCAATCGTATCATCAAGTACGGTATCGCCTTCACTGTCTGGCCAGCCATAGTTACCACCAGCAGTAATCAGGTTAATTTCATCAAACCCGGAGCGAGCTCCTGAACGTCCATGTTCGCTGCTCCATAACCTGCCATTACTATCCCACGTCAAACCTTGCGGATTTCGGTGACCGTAAGAATACACCAGTGTCCCAAACGGATTACCGGGAGCTACTTCACCTTCAGCGGTCATACGGATGATGGTCCCTTCAAGACTGTCTTTGTTTTGTGCTTCTGCCGGATCAAGCGCGTCACCGACCGTAGCGTAGAGATAGCCATCAGGACCAAAAGCAAGTCGTCCACCATCGTGGTAGATGGCCCCCGGCAAGTCAGCCACGACTACACGATCAAGCACAAGCTCCCCGTCCCGGAGTGTATAGCGCACAATTTGGTTGGAAAGACCAATTCCATCAACCGTCGTTTCATACAGATAGATAAAATTATTGGTCGCAAAATCTGGATGTAACGCTACTCCCAACAATCCCCCTTCACCGGTTGACCTGACACCAGGAACAGCGATTTCAATCCCTTCCTTAAGTAGCAGCAGCCGACCCGGCCGTTCTGTCACCAAGAGTTCCCCATCTGGTAGAAATACCACCTCCCACGGAACACTTAGATTCTCAGCCACCACCTCCACCGGTGGCATGTCACTGTGAGTCTTGCTCACTAATGTCGATCCTGGATCGGTTTCGACCCGGCTATCAGAACCCACATACACCGCTGGTGCTGCTGGTTCACGTGGCCCCTGCAGCCACCACACTCCCCCAAGTACAACTAGTAGTACTATACCGATTCCAATCCATTTCATAACGCCAGTATACCAAAGCCTATTTTATAAAAATAATCAGCGCTGTCGTTATCGAAAATGGATAAACAGCCGACCGTGGTTTTTGGTGTCTACCTCGAGTCGTTTGTACTGCGACTTAATTTCTTTTTGGTCGAGAAATTTCTTAACGCGTTTCATCAGTTGACCGCTCCCTTTACCCGGAATAATCTCCGCGGTCTTGACGCGCTTGCGGACTGCTTCAAGAAGCAGCTCCGCAAGCGCGTCATCTACCGCTCGTCCGTCTTTTGCAAGCGGGTGCAGATCAAGATGTAAAACTGATTTTGACATACTAATTTACTGACGCTCCAATGTGTCTACCTCAATCACCCCAAGGACCCCAAAATGAAACCAGGAGTAGTTATCATATTCCTACAGATATCAATACTTTCATGTCTGGCAGTATAACAGAGGTTCTACAAGTATTATTGTTGAGTGAATACTCTAAGCAAACAACCTCTAACAGCCAGTAGGCTAATTAACCGTTCAGTCAATTATTATAGCGTGTAGTTATTCTAAATTATTTTACTTCAATGGTAGTTGAACCTGCCAGATAATCCACCTCATACGGAACATAGGTCGCAGTGTAGGCGCCATACTGATTAATCCGCCACGTTACCTTGGTGTAGCCATCATCTCCAATCACCACTGCTTTTTTATTAGTGTTCACCACTCCTGGTCCAAACAAATCCACCACGACTGTCTCACCTGGAATCCCCCGCACAGCACCATAGACCTCACTATATTGTCCTGGTGAAACATGCGCAAAAGTGAGTTCGACTCCAGTGTTTTCTAGTTGGGCAATTTCTTGCACCGTTGCATCACGAAAACCACCCTGGCCGTCGGGCATTGAATAATTTGTCTCTATCCCAAAACGCTTTTCATTTGAAGCGTTCATTTTCATAGTCTCGTCGGTACCTGACAATGGAACAGCTACGACTTCTTCTTCAGACGCCTCACTTTGCTTAGCATCCTCCAGCACATCCTTCGGACTCAATACAAAAAATAATAAAAGAATTATTGCCAACAACCCTCCCCCAATCAGTAACTTAGTGTCCATGTCTAAGATAGTACATATCTAATAAAGATTCTCACACGCATCGCCATCACGATCTCTATCTAAATCATGTGGGTCAATCATTGGGCCACCTTGTTCCTCATAAAAATCTTGGGCATCAATCCAATATTCGAAGTCAGCGCAGTCGTAGTCACGAAAACTCGTACGTGCGAGGTTGCGAGCACTCGTTCGTGCTGAACGCACGTTAGTACTACTTTCTTTCTGCTCACTCACTCCACTATTATGGCAATGGTAGTCACCAGTCTTAGTATTGTTATGACAACCTGCACTATTAGTGCGCCCGCCATGAGCAAAAACACTCATTGGCATGAGCACGAGAAGCAATGTAACAAGTACTGACTGCATTACGGCATGACTGTTAAGCCAATAACGAACCCCGTAGCAACAATCACTGCAGCAAATACAATCGCTACACTTATATTGCCACTTTGTAACTCTTCCCACTCATTGATTGGTGAAATCCACGAAAATAGCTTCGTCAAGATTCCCAGTGATACTGCCATCGAAATAGCCCCAGTAATCGCCCACCCAAAGGTAATCGCATATTGTGTTAAAAGTATATCCATATAAAGACACTATACTCCCTTGGTCTAAAGTTTCAATACTAACAAAATCTGCCACATACAATATAGTTGGCAGATTTTGTATTCGCTTATCCTATAAATCTCACTATTCAGCGTACCAATCAAGAATTTCTACCTTGATGTCTTCGCTACCAGCTTGCACAATCTCTCTAAAACGTTCAACATCGCTAAAGCCATCGGGGGTGCGGAAGTGATACGGGTAAATCACCTTTGGAGCAAAAGCAAGGACCGCTTCAGCAGCCGCATCGACATCCATCGTGTACGGTAAGTTCATCGACACAAACGCTACGTCAATGTTTTCAAGGGCGCGCATTTTTGGAGTACCTTCGGTGTCTCCCGAAAAGTACACACGAGATATACCGTCATCAAACACGACTCCAATATCACCGCGTGACTGTGGATGAAAGTTCTGCGCTTCTTCGCGTGTGTTATAGGCAGCAACCGCTTCGAGTGTGAGTGGATTGATCGTCGTAGTTTCGCCTGGAGCTAACGCCACGACAGTAGCCACAATTCCTTCAGGTAATTGATCAACCACATCTTGTGGAGCGATCAGTGTCGTTGTCTCACGTAACATTGCTGGTAAATTCTCAGCATCAAAGTGGTCTCCATGTCGATGAGTAATAAATACCACGTCGGGTATACCATACGCAATATAGAGCGCCGCTTCACCAACTGGATCAGCGAAGATGAGTGTGTCACCCCACTGCACCACTGCCGAGGCGTGGGAAATCGGTGCCAGCTCTACGCCTGGAGCAATCTCAATAAAGCTCACATCGCCATGCATCATGTCATCATCATGAGAGTGGTTTTCGTCTTTATTGTGCTTCTCTTCGTGTGTCATATCTTTTTTATAGTCTTTATCGTGTCCTGTACCATGGTGCATAACTTCAAAAGCAAACAGTGCGCTTATCGTTACCGCCACCCCGATTAGTCCTCCAAGTATGTATTCTTTCTTCATAGCAAACCCTGCGTTTTATTTATATGTGATTAATATATCCAGTATAACAAATCTTTTTTGACGTCTCATTTCTGCTCTAAAGCCCCGAATACAAATATATTGTATACTTCAAGTATATCCACCAATAACTACCTCTCTATGTTACCCCTGACTATTATCCTCATTATTCTCCTACTGCTCTCACCTTCGATTATCTACGTTGTCCGCGGAAAAACAGCTGCTATTCTTGAGACCTTCGGTAAGCCCCACCCTTCCGCCGTTTTTCCGGGACTACATTTCAAGCTTCCGTTCCCAATCACCAACATTGTTGCTCGAATTAACCTCCAACAACAGGAGATTCACGCCGATGTATCAGTAAAAACTATCGATAATGCTTTTCTAACACTGCCAGTTAAAGTGCAGTACCGGGCGAGCAGCGATCCACTTGGAGCAGTCAAGGCGCACTATGAGCTCGAACGACCAGAACAACAAATTTCTTCATACGTTCTCAACAATGTTAGACAAACTGCCTCTGGTATGGAGATGACCGAGCTCTACGCAAACCGCGACGTTGTTGAACAACAAGTTCAAGTAGCCTTGAGTGAACGCTTTGAAAAGTTTGGGTACATTATCGAAAACGTTCTTGTTGACGAGCCTCAGCCCAGTAGTGAGGTACGCGATGCCTTCAACCGCGTGATTGCTTCAAAGCGACTGATGGAAGCAGCCCAAAACGAAGCTGAGGCAGAGCGCATCAAACTTGTCGGTGCTGCTCGTGCTGAAGCGGAGAGCAAGCGTCTGCAAGGTGAAGGTATGGCAGAGATGCGCACTGCCATTGCTAACGGTCTTGAAGCAGCGATGCAAACTATGGAACGCTCTGGTCTTGATGTTGCAACCGCTATCTCTTTCCTCAACGATACCAACCGCATTGATGCCATTACCACTGCAGCTGAGACTGGCAATTTGATCATCATGGATACCCGCAGTGACAATGATATGAGCCGGACCATCGCAGCCGTCAAAGCTTCAACGCATAACTAAAAATCTTTTACTGAGTAAGGCTACTTGATGTTTCATTAAGTAATAATCAGGTATACTCTTCCCATGACTGAAGCGACCGTTGTCTATCCGCATCAATTATTTAAAGACTCGCCGGCCATCAAAGATGGCCGGCTTGTGTATCTTGTGGAAGAATCTCTTCTCCTTACCTATAATCCGATCCATCGGCAAAAGCTCATGCTACATAAGCTTTCAATGGATGCGTATCAAGCGGAGCTTGAAGCGGCGGGTCACTGCGTGACCCGCCTCACCATCCAGGACCATCCGGACACTACTACTGTGTTTGAGCGTCTTCAGTCTGACGGTATTACATCCATTCATGTAGTCGACACCACTGACACCTACCTTGAAGCTGCAATTACTGAATCAGGCCTCGAACGTGTGTGGTACGAATCCCCACTGTTTATACTTGAAAAAAATGACGCGATCGGCCGCTACCAGAAAAGTACTAAGCACCTAGCAAGGTTTTACAAACAGCTTCGTCTCGACAAAAAAATCTTGCTGGAAAAAGATGGATCACCAACTGGCGGTGCCTGGAACTTTGACACAGAAAATCGTAAAAAGATTCCCAAAAATATTGAACTACCCGAGGACATCGAATGGCTCGAGAGTTCTGCAATCACAGCTGCAGTCGATTGGATTAGAAGTGTCCCGGCTGAACAATACGGGGAAACTAATTATTGGATTCCGTACACCAGACATGATGCTGAAGCGTATTTAAAACAATTTTTCGCTGATCGTTTTCACGACTTCGGCCCATATGAAGACGCTTTCAATACAACCCACACCCGCCTCTGGCACTCAACCCTATCTCCTCTTCTCAACATTGGTCTACTGACCCCAGCAGAAGTACTTAAAGCGGCCCTCACTCACGGTAAGAAAAAGCAGGTGCCTATTAATTCCCTCGAAGGGTTTGTACGGCAAATCCTGGGCTGGCGCGAATTTATTCGCGCCAGCTACGAGTGCGACGGCAGTGTTATGCGATCACAAAACTTCTGGCAGCACACTCGTTCGCTGCCAGAAGCTTTTTGGAAAGGAACCACCTATCTCACACCCGTCGATCATGCGATTCACACTGCACTCCACTACGGCTACAACCATCATATTGAACGACTGATGGTACTCGGTAATATAATGCTTCTCTCAGGTATCCATCCGACCGAAGTGTATCGCTGGTTTATGGGTATGTACGTTGACGCTTATGACTGGGTCATGGTGCCCAATGTCTACGGCATGAGTCAATTCTCTGATGGTGGTAGCTTTGCAACTAAACCATACATCAGCGGCGCTAACTACATTAAAAAAATGTCCAACTTCAAAACCGGTGACTGGGAAGAAACATGGACTGCCCTCTACTGGAACTTCATCGCTACTCACCTCGACTATTTCAAATCCAACCATCGCTTATCGATGATGCCCCGGATGCTGGAGAAGATGGATGAAACAAAGCAGACTGCTGTACAGCAGCTTGCCAATGACTACCTCACCAAACTCTAACTACCAACCAAGTTCACGCATTCCCGCAAAAACTCGAACAAACCCACCAACGTTAGCTCCGTCAACATAATCGATAGAGCCATCAGCTTGCTTGCCGTACTGTTCACACGTTGCGTGAATACTTTTCATAATCTCACGGAGCTCAGTATCAACATCTTCACATTTCCACGGGTGGTGTGATGCATTTTGTGCCATCTCAAGACCAGAGACTGCGACCCCGCCAGCATTGACTGCCTTGGCTGGACCAAACAATACTTGTGAGTCTTTAAAGGCGGCAATCGCTTCAAGATTTGAAGGCATATTAGCTCCTTCAGCCACCAAGATAGCCCCGTGATCAATAATCGCTTTAGCGTCAGCTTCATTGATTTCATTTTGGGTGGCACAGGGGAAATACAGATCAGCCTGCACTGCTCGCCACGGTTTCCCCTCATTATGTGAAGCCCCCTCAATTTGTACCTCAGCCAAAGACTGTCCACTTTCTTTCACTGCTTCAATAGTATCAATATCATTAGCCGAAAAACCGCTGTCTTTCTGCAAATAACCTCCACGATCAGAGAGCGTCAAGACAGTCGCTTTTTCTTCAATCAGCTTACGTGCAGCATACAAAGCGACATTACCAGAACCAGACACCACTGCAGTTTTACCAACCAATTTCTCATCCTTAGTCTTGAGCATTTCAGCCGCAAAATATATCGCACCATAGCCAGTCGCTTCAGTGCGTCCACACGAACCACCGAAGTTGACACTCTTGCCGGTTAACACACCGTCGTTCCGATTAGCAATTTGTTTATACATGCCATACAGGTAGCCAATCTCTTTTCCGCCAACCCCAATATCCCCCGCCGGCACGTCGGTCTCAATGCCAATATGACGATAGAGCTCCGTCATAAACGCTCGGCAGAAAGACCGAATCTCAGTATCACTTTTACCTTTTGGGTTAAAGTCACTACCCCCCTTGCCAGCGCCGAGGGGCAAGCCAGTCAAAGCATTTTTAAAAATTTGTTCAAATCCTAGAAATTTTAAAATATCTTCACTTACTGATGCGTCAAAACGTAAGCCACCCTTATAGGGACCTAGAACCGAGTTAAACTGTACTCGGTAACCAGTGTTGTACTGAAGCTTCCCGGCATCATCTTGCCAGGTAACCCGGAAACTAATAATCCTCTCAGGCACGAGAAGTCGCTGCAAGCGAGCATAATCTTCTTCCGTAGCTTCAATCTTTTCTAAATACTCACCAATGCTGTCAAAGAACTCGGTGACGGTCTGAATAAAAATAGGTTGATGTGGGTAGGTTTCTTTAAGATTCGCAAGGATAGCAGTAGTATTCATAACAAAGTAATTAACTAGGCTGTTTCAGTATATTACAAAACAGCTACTTCTTATACGCAGAAGTACCCTACATAATACACCGCTGCAACGCGGGGTACTAACCTAAGCTTCATGAGACCCTAAGCTCGAGATAGATAGATAGAAATGGCTACCAAATCGTCTTTAGCTTCAATCAAACCTTTATCACTCATATAAAAATACGCTTGATCAATCGAGAATTTGTGAAGACGAATACCAATTGTATTGGTCACTGGCTTCTGGCTGTAGTAGAACCCAGTAGCTGTATACCCAAAAAAACCACCGTTACCATCCTGGAAAAGAGATACTGGACGATCGTGCTCACTAGTAAAAATATTGTCGTTGGTATACGACGTCGGTATTTCCGCGCTAAGTGCTCCTGGTGTTATTACCAAGAGAGCCAAGAGGCTGAAGTTCATTAATTTCCGCATCGGCGTAAACTACCATAAAACTATTTTTTGTCAACCATTTCTAAATACTCATCAGCACTGCGTAAGACCGCCCGACTCTTTTCATGAGTAAGGCGATCCAACGCTTCTTTCAAAGTAAACCAACCCCCTTCATGCACTTCGGTACTATCGAGTGTGTATGCATGACTGGCCGCTGCCCCCACAAAGTACGAAACGGTTTTTTTAATAAGTACTTCTTCGTGAACAAATTCATAACTCACATCAAATGTCACAGTGTTGTTGAGTGACTCAAGAATCAATTGGGTTTCTTCTTGCAGTTCGCGAAGAGCGGCCTGCTCTGGAGTCTCTCCCACGTCCAGGTGACCCTTGGGAAACCCCCAATACGAATCGCCCCGCCACTGACTAAACTGATGAATCAAAAAATACTCACGAATTCCCGTCACGCGTTTAGCATACGGAATCACACCATATGATTGGTCAGTTTTTATTTTCATACATATATAGCGACGGAAGGTTCGTGAGTTCTTCTAAAGACTTAACCCGATCCATAACTCTCGACGGATACCCACGCGTAATTGGATCTAGCCTCATTTTGACAAAATCATCAAACGAATACCGTATAACTTCAATCTCTTCACCATCATCGAGTTGTTGCGGAACAATCTGATCGAGTTCTGTCGCTAGAAAAGTATAAATAATCCGCTCGACTTTCTTGCTGTCTTGGTATGCATCAATCAACTTCCACTCTTTAAACTGGTAGCCGGTTTCTTCTCGCAATTCTCTCTTGGCGGCAGTCAGCTCATCTTCATCTGCATGGTCGTGCATACCAGCCGGGATCCCTAAAAAATAATCAGTATGCGGCTGTCGCTCTTTTGAGACTAGAATTGTATCTTCGTGAATCCCAATAATCTCTACCGTATCGGGACGCTTAAGCATTTCAAATATCTTCGTAGAACCATCAAACATTTTTTGTGGCCACTGGTACGTATCAAAAATCTGGCCAGCAAATACCCTCTCGGCCAGCTCTGGGATTACAACAGCATTTGGTGGTGTGTAGCTTCTCATGGATTGAGTATACATGAAAATAAGCTTGTATTACGAGATACATTCAGGCATAATGTCGCGACCTCGTAGTTGCCCAGGTGGCGGAATTGGTAGACGCGCTAGCTTGAGGGGCTAGTGACCTTTGGGTCGTGCTGGTTCAACTCCAGTCTTGGGCACACAAAATACAACAAAAGCGATCCCCTCGGGGATCGCTTTGTTGTTGAGCTAAACCTCCTACTTATCGGCCCACGCCTGTGGATCGCCGACAAAATCGAGGATTTCTTGATGGATATCTTGATGAGAAACAAATGTAATTGGTTCTTGATCAAAATGATCTCCATACAGATCTTTAATTGCTCCCTTATAAAGAGACCACGATCCATTTTCAAAAACACTAATGGCTCCCCCGGCCGCTTTCACTACATAGAGCCCCGCTGCACTATCCCATGGTGATAATGCAAAACAAAAATTTGCATCAATACGGCCAGATGACACATACGCGAACTGCAACAAAGACGATCCCAACATAGTTGATTGTCCAAATCTGTCACTTAGGGCTTCCATCATTTTCGTACGAGCTGGTTTTACCCAAGCAGCTTTACGACTAGAAGCTCCCACACTAATGTAGGTCCGGCCCCCGATTATATCAGCCGTTAGATTACAAAGATGTTCATTTTCATAGGCTCCATCTTCCATCAGTGACGCAAAAGTTTGCCCTGAAATCGGGTTGTGAATGATCGCCATCGAATCTTCTGCGGTGGGACCAAGCCTCGTGGCTGTTACAGCAAAAAATGGAATCTTGCGCACAAAGTTATCTGTACCATCAATCGGATCAATAAACCAAACAAAGCCGTTGGTTCCCTCTCTGGTATCGCCTTCTTCTCCAACAATCGTATCGTCAGGAAATCGCTCAGCCACATGAGTACGGATAATAGTCTCTATTTTCTTATCGATTTCGGTCACCACCGTACCATCTGCTTTTTGTGTACTGGGATTAATTGGTGAATCAAAGTATTCGCGGGCGTACTTTCCAGCGTCTTCAATAAGTTTTGTAAGGTCATGAAATTCTTTGGTAATGTCCATATAGCGCATATGGTAGCACGAAAAAAGCCGGCGCTGTGCGCCGGCTTTTTTCGTGCCCACAGGGACTTATTTCTTAGCTTCTTCAACTGGAGTTTCTTCTGTTGATGCTTCTTCTGCCTGAGGAACTTCCTCTGTCGGCGCTTCAGCAGCGCTAGCTGCTTCGGCTTTTTTCGCTTCAACTTCTGCGGCAGCTGCCTCGGCTGCTACTCGCTCCTCTTCAGCCTTAGCGGCTGCTTCCTCAGCAGCCTTAGCTTCTTCTTCAGCTCGAGCTGCTGTCTCCATACCTGATTCGGTTGAGAGATCAGACAATGACATACGTCGCATTTGTCGTTTGATCTGTCGCGCTACCTTCTCACGAATGTAATAGAGCTTCGCACGACGAACTTTCGCTCGTTTCACAATCTCGATCTTATCGATCATTGGTGAGTAGAGTGGGTAGATCTTTTCTACACCAACACCACTAGCTACTTTACGAACGGTAAAGGTCGCTCCTGGCTCATCACCATGCTTACGCGCTAAAACGATTCCTTCAAAAATCTGGATTCGAGTCTTTCCTTTATCTTGGATTTTTTGGTGCACTTTAACCGTATCACCAGCTTTAATGCCGAGTGACTTTCGATCCTCCATATTGACTGGAGACACCTTGATTCCTGTTAGTACTGTATTCATATGTTCTATTAATTCTTCAACGAAATAGTCGTCTAAAAACGTGCCGTACTCTACCACAGCCCCCAAAAGAGAGCAATAGCTTAGCCTTCAATTGTTTCTCCTTCAGCCGGCCCACAGAGCTTATCTTCTGCTTCAATAAACGACTGTGGCAACGGTGCCATAAAACGCTGCTCTTCTCCGTTTGGCACGGTGATCGTGAGAGCGTATGCATGTAGTGCCATCCGCTTCAGTCCTAGATTATTTGAGGTTTCAAGTTTTTTCCCAGCGTACAGCGGATCACCGATAATCGGTCGGTCGATTGCTTTAAGATGCACCCGCAGTTGATGCGTCCGGCCAGTCTTTGGTTTTAGCTTCACGTACGAAAATGGTTCACCCTCATACTCACCTTTACCAATCAATTCCCAATCAGTCGTTGCTTCGCGCATTACGCCCTTAGCGCCACGCTCAGCACTCCGCAAACGAAAATCTCGCGCACTGCGGCCAATGGCTCGGTCAATCGTGCCCCACTGATCACGCATGTGTCCATACACCAAGGCGCGATACTCTTTTTGGACTAGTCGATCATGAAACTGGGCTTTTAAGAAATCAAACGCTACCTGGTTTTTGGCCATAATCATCACGCCAGATGTCCCTGCATCAAGTCGATGGACCACGCCGGAACGATCCATTTTCTCTCCGGCTGGAGTGACTTGTGGTTCACCGACACCGCGTGCCTCTGGCACACGGTGTACAAACCAATCAACCACCGTCTCTCCTTCAGTGCGCTTATCTTCGTGCACCATTAAAGCGACTGGCTTATTGATCACCAACACATCCTCATTTTCAAAAATAATTTCTGGTTCAGTCATGGGTAATTGAAAAGTCATCATACACTCTTTTACTGGTTCGCCAATCAACCGCGACCGCTTCAACCTTAGCGCGTAGTGATCCCTCATGTAAATACTCAACAAACTCTTTCAGTACATCCGGCATTCCCTGGGCAACTACTACAACCGTACCATCGCGAGCGTTCTTAACCCAACCAGCCACACCAAGTGCTGTAGCCGCGTCTTGTACATACACGCGATACGATACCTGCTGTACAATCCCACTAACCACACAATAAATCTCTGTCATCGGCGCTAGTATACGCTATTGAAATATTTAGAAAACCTAGTACTATGTTGCGACCTCCTAAGCGCGATTAGCTCAGTTGGTAGAGCAGCGCATTTACACTGCGAAGGTCGGGAGTTCGAGCCTCTCATCGCGCACTACGGTATAGAAAAAGACCTGATTCTAAAGAATCAGGTCTTTTTCTATAGTAGTAAGCAAACTGCTTTGCTTGCGTACCGTAATGCGGGCCGGAGACATGTTTCTTCTCTTTACTAGTGAAGAAACAGTCGAGGCGGGCGAGAGTACAAACCAAACTAATCACAACGTGATTAGTTTGGTTTGTACTCGTAACCACCCCGAACCATAACGCATCCCTTGACAAAACTCACAATCGTTATAATCACCCATCCCCACTTTACGGTCAACCGGAGGAGGAGTATTTTGGAATTAGGGTCAATGACGACCCAGGAAAGGAGTTAATCCAATGCCTACTGGTCCAACTTGCCCAGTGACACCGAGGATGTTCGGCTTGGGTGCAGATGCACTCCGCTCGGTCTTGTCCGGAAGACTGGTCGAACTACCTCCCGACGCAAGGCGGGTGATTGCATGGCTGGCCGAACAAGCCAGCTGACACGTGGAATCCCGGCGACTGCACCAAGCAGACGGCCGCCGGGACACCACATTTTTACAAAACGCGTAGAGCTCGTTTTTATATTTGAGCGAAAGGGGCGCGGCGGCAGCCGCGCCCCTTTCTTAATCTTCAGTTCCCCTCCCCGCCTAAGTTTGCTATTGTAGTCCAACTTGCCCCTGTAGTTTAATGGATAAAACAGGAGACTTCTAAGCTTTAGATGGGAGTTCGATTCTTCCCGGGGGCACCACGTAGCGAGACCTATCGAGAGGGGTTAATGCCCCACCAATCTCGATGAGTCTAGCGAATCAACACCACCCGAAATGGTGGTGTTGATTTGTGTATTAGCTTAGGCAAAATAATCTTACTCTATCTAAAAAGATACTACATCTCGCTATAGCGTGCAGGATTATTTTTTGCCAATGCGACAGGATATTTGGCTTCGTTTTTGTTCATCTTTTCCTGTAAGGCTAAGGCGAGGTCTATTTGGTAATGATTCGAAATTTTAATCAACCAATAAAAAACATCAGCTAATTCGCTTGGAAGTTGTTCGAGTCGGTCTGGCATGATGTCGTTATCTGTACTCCATTGAAACAACTCGAGAAGTT
The DNA here is from genome assembly GCA_964350645.1 of uncultured Candidatus Saccharibacteria bacterium. GTDB lineage: Bacteria > Patescibacteriota > Minisyncoccia > Phycocordibacterales > UBA918 > OLB19. The sequence continues at coordinate 76,376 of CAYGJY010000002.1, forward strand.
CGTTAGCCTCGACACTCAGTGATAAGGCCATATTTTTAGGAGTATGGAACTGTTGCCAGTTACGATCTATACCATATTGCAATATGCGTTGTTCTAGTTCATTAAATAATTGAGAATCTTTCATATATCTATATTATACGTGAATCGATATAAAAACAGAAAGAGCGTAAACAGGTGGCTACGCCCTTCCTATTTACGCCCAGATTTACGTCCGAAACCGACTACAACAAGCGGGACTGTCTGGGGATCAACCTCAGTTATAATTGCAGCCTTCATAATAGTTTCTGTAGCTGGAACACTTTCAGCTGAGGAATTGATGGCATCCTCATCCTCAAACCCGTACCGGCGATACAGTAGTTTTAAACCATCACTTGTCATGAGTCGAGACGGAACAAGATGTGGTACTCCACCAATATTGAATCGGGTATAGCTAGCCGGAATCTGGTACAACTGCTCCCTGACGACTCGATTGAGACCATCAGATGGAAACGACGTAATCAGAACACCTCCTACCTTCAAAACTCTCCACGCCTCCTCGAAAAATCTTTCAGTGTTCATGTGGTCACACAAGGCGGCCACCACCACATCAAATTTTCCCAGTTGAGTGTTCTCGCTTATATCTTCACCAGAACCGAGAACGAAATTGCCGCACCGGGGATGACCATGACGCCTTTGCACTTGTTCATGGACGTACTGTCTACACAATTCTAAGGCAACAGGTGAATTGTCCAAAAACGTGATGTTTCGAGGATTCATCTCGTCGAGATATGAATCCTCAAGGGTGGCCTGGCTGATCCATTCCTCGACATTACCTTCGGGCCCAGGTCCGACAACCAGATAGCTCATTTCTGAGTACCAGCGATCTTCTCCTCTACCCCTGGCTTGCGCTAGAAATTTTCTTATTGGGGCGGATTGCACTGTACGAAACAATGTTGTTGTTTTGCCATGGAGATATCCCTCTGCCATGGCATTGTAGACGTCTACGCTTTTTGTCATTAGGGTACTCCTTTCTAGACTAGAGAATACACTTTTTATTTGCAATAGCAATGAGAGACGAGTTAAATTTAGTTCAAATGAGACCCTACCGAGAGGCATTATTGAATACCAGTTTGTTTCGCCCAAAGGCCCTTATGGTGCTTGATGGGTATTTTTCCGATACGCCAAGGGGGCACCAAATAATAACCTTTGCGCGAACCCATTACTACACATGAAGCCATTAGCCTCAGGGCTAATGGCTTCATGTGTACTTTGTTTCTCCTTTAATTAAAATCTTGATCTGGTGTCAACACCGGCACATCCTCATTATTCTGTTCTTCTGTTTCATCTTCTTGGCTTGCGTCTATAGTTTCGGACTCAAATGATCCAGCTGTACTAGTAGCTACTTGCTCAGGTACTGCAACTGGAGCTGGGGGGCGTCCAGACAATAACTTAAACTGAGCTTCCTTAACCGAGAAGATAGCGATAGCTTTCTCAGCAGTGGCTGATGTATAAGGCACTACTGGAATCACCTCTGCTGTCACTCGATCTTGAATCGTATCGTAATACAAAAAATCACGGACACTCAACACCCCGGCAACACAAACAATCACCACTAATAATCCGATCCCAATCAGCCACTCTCGATGCGGGTAAATGGTTTGTGGCTCACTAATACCTTTAGTCCGGCGAAATACCGAACGAGACATTTTTAAAATATCGTTTTTACTAATCATAATCTTCAATCGTTAACTGTAAGGCAATATCGGCAGAAATACTCCCCGGGCTTGCACCACTCGCCTTACGATCAATACTAACCTTAGTGATCGAGCCATGATATGGCAAGGTCTCAAAAATGCGCAGCATATTCATAAGAGCTCCCTCAGTTCCTTCAAGGGTATAGCTCAGATTAAGTGTATTAAATGCACCTCTGGTTTCATCGACACTGAGCTGATTGGTTTCTAAGATTACATTTTGTTGTTTTGCGATGGCGTCAATTTCTGTCAGCAACGTAATCGTATCCGCATCATCAGCCAATATGTACGTTTCAAGTTTTTCTCGCTCACTTTCTGTCTCAGACACCATCGACTGCAACTGACGAAACTGTGATGAAAACTCTTCCTGACTACTAATCGTCTCTGCTTGTTTCTCAAGTGCAATTCCTTCAGATACTACTAGTGTATCCATCCAAACATACAGGCCAATCATGCTCCCCATAAAAACAAGGGCGATAACGAGACTCTGAAATTTTTTAATGTTACTAGTCATAGTTATTGTGTTGGCACGATAGCAATATTAAATGAAATATCGCGATCTTTAGCTAAATTAGAAATTGGTACTTCAGCTTCAGCAAACAGAGGGTGGATCTCAAGATCGTCACTAAACTTCGCTAAGGCCGCTCTAGTTGTCGCCACACCGGTAATATTGATTTTAGTAATTATGGCTGCTTCAAGCACTACCTCAAAACTTTCGACCGTGATCTGCGTACCGGCAATTTCATCAAGTACATTAACTACCTCTGAAGCCAACGTCGTTGTGCCAGTCTCAGCTAACAAAGCTGCTACCGTGTTTGCTGCTTGCAGTGTTTCCTGGGCTTCATTAAATGCCTTCTCTTGCTCTTGCGCGTTAGCAAGCTCACCTGAAAAAGCCGCAAGCTGAGACTTCACCAATACAAACGTTGGAGCATGCAGGACGTTTGCAATAATACAAGCCACTCCAATAATCACCGCCCACACTGTAGCTACTCTGATCCAATACTGGATAAGCAATTCTCGCTTTGCACTTGGTGGAATAAGATTTGCCATAATTATGTAAGATTAGTGAGAGCTAAGCCAACCGCAGTCGCGTAGCCATAGGAATGGCGTCGATCAATCGGTGGTACAAATTTTGAAATATCAAACGCGTTTGCCCAGACTTGTGCTCGCTTAGCTTCAAGACCAAGTGTGTCCGTAAAGTACCCCGGCAATCCTTTTAAGTTAACACTCCCCCCACAAAGAATCAGCTTCTCGATTTGTCGCTCATCACGTTCAACATCTCGTGAATTCCAATACTGAATCCGCGTAGCGATTTCATCTTTAATTGCTGACATAGTAGTGATAAGAGCATCATAGGCAGCTGAATCAGTAACACCACGAACAAGACCTTGTTCATTTTTTATTCTGGTATATTCAGCTTCTGGTAGTTCACCAAGTTGATGGCGAAGTGCCGTTGATAATTCTTTACCACCGATATCGATCGTCGAAGTATACATAAGAGCTCCGCGGTGTACGATTCCTACCCCCGTGCGGGTTTTACCAAAATCTACGATCATATGTGTACCCAGATCACCTTTTGGTAACGTAGTTCGAGCAATTGCTTGCGCCTCAACCTCAAACGCAATCGGAGTCACCCCTGCTGCTAAACACGCTTCGTAGTAGCCCATAACCGTGTCACGAGCATAAGCAGTTACTAACACCCGATGGACTCCAGCACGAAGATCGTCTTCGATAATGTCGTAATCAAAAAAAGCATCGCGAGGTGACAATGGGACATTTTCTTCAAGACGAAACTCCAACAAGCCCCGAATTTCTTTATACGGAGTACCTTGCTTAATTTCGGTTTCAAATAAATATGCCCGCTCTTCTGGCAGTGACACCCGCACATACTGAGTTCCGGTAGCGTCGCGCGCAGTTTTAATTGCGGCCGCTAATTTTGCAACATCACTAATGCTGCCTCGCTTCAGTACACCTTCTTCAATATCAACACTACCCCAGTGTTTGAGAAACACATTCATACCACTGCGGTGATCACGCTGAAAACCAACATACTTCAATGAGGTATCTGAGATATCTACCCCCAAGCTAGGCATGGTGAGATACTGTGGCGGCGGAATGATATTTCCAAGAGTGGTAAGAACTGACATGAGTTTATTATACGATGCTTCGCCTACTTAAAGACGGACAACTCACATGTTTACAGTAATTTGTATAAAATGTAAGCGACCAAAAGAACTCCAATAATAGCAGCAAATAGAAAGAGGTTACGTTGCATAATTGGTAGCGCTTTTGGTCCGACTGCATAGGCAGCAAAACCTACCAATCCCAAGCGTAGTGTTCGTCCAAAAATAGAAGCAATCAGAAAGGTAAATATATTTATATGTAAAAAACCGCTCGCGAGCGCTACCAACTTGTACGGGATCGGGGTAAAGGCACCAATCAACACGAACACAAAACCATTAGTGTCAACACTAGTCGCTACAGCAGTAAACTTTGCCGTCAGGCCAAAAAAATCTAGGAGCTTAACCCCAATAGTCTCGAAAAATACTGCCCCCAACACATACCCTGCTAAGCCACCAAGAACAGAGGCCACAATTGATATTAAAACGTACTTTTTCCATAGTGTTCGTTTTGCTAATATCAAAGCCACTAAAAACGGATCAATCAGGATAGGAGCAAACATCGACTCGGCAAATGAAATAAGTGCGAGTACCCAGGTTGAATGCCTAGAACACAACCACGACGTACACTTTTTTGTGACGGTATCAATTTTTGTTTCTGATTGTGCGGCGGTGTTTTCTAACATCGCTCTAGTTTACCTTAGTCCCCGCTGGAAGTTCTTGATGCGGTACTAATAACCCGAAGACATTTTCATGACTAGCAGCCAATATCATTCCCTGGCTTTCAAGGCCACGGATGACACGTGACTCAAGATTGACAAGGAAGGGGCACTGCTTACCAACCAATTCCTGCGGGTCAGCAAAATATCCTCGAATACCAGAAACAATTTGACGCGGCGTCGCTTCTCCAACGTCAACAGTCAACCGCAGTAACTTATCAGCGTTCTCAACCACATCAACAGTTTTAATTACACCAATTTTAATTTCAAGTTTGGCAAAATCTTGGTAAGTGATTTGCGGCGGAAGCGAAGCTTCCGCCGCCTCAGCTACCACCTCTACCTTTTCTTCCCCGCTGTCTTTAATGTCATCATTCATACTTATGATTTTGTTAAAAAGCTATTAAGAATAATTGCTGCCGCTGAGGCGTCCGTAAGTTCGTTTTTATCTTGCCACAGGAGTGCCTCTTGGGTCGTATAGTGCTCTGGCTGCAAGTGTACCGGTACGCCCGTGTGCAGAGTTATATCCGTGACCAGTTCCTCAACCTGGCTATGAATGTTGTTTGGTTTACCATCTCGCCCGAGTGAATGACCAATCACCACTTCCCCTACCCCTTCTTTCTCAATCAATGTCACGATTGTTTTCAAGAACTGAGCATCGCTTTTAATGACACTATGTGGAAATGCCATAGATCCAGTCTCATCAGATAAGGCTAAGCCAATCTTTTTACTCCCAAAATCAATTCCTAAATACCGCATCCGACCAGAATACCATAGTTGGAAAATATGTACTTTTCTGCTACTATCCTCACACATTAAGGAACCAGTGCGGAGGGATGGCTGAGTGGTTGAAGGCGGCGGTCTTGAAAACCGTTAAGGGTGAAAGCTCTTCGAGGGTTCGAATCCCTCTCCCTCCGCACTGTTTCTTTAAGGAACGAACAAGACCTGCCCTAGGGCAGGTCTTGTTCGTTCCTGCAAATACTGTACTCAATTGTAAAACTAATCATGCTAAAATATTTCCATGGCAGACCAAGCTCGTTCAATTACCTGGGAAGCTCCTGAACATCACCATATTGAAAAAGGTGGTGATTGGTTTTGGGCATTATGGATTGTCTCGCTCTCAGCAGCGGTAGCAGCCGTTTTTTTTGGTAACGCACTACTCGGTATTCTCCTTGTTATTGCAGCGGCAGTAATGGCCCTCGTTGCCAACAAAGAACCTGAAATTATTCAGTTTGCGGTTACCTCACGTGGCCTACGTGTTGGTGGCACACTATACCCCTACAGTACCCTTGATGCTTTTTATATTGATGAAGATTCACCGCGCGGTCCTGAGCTCCTCGCCCGTTCAAAACGACTCTTTATGCACATGATTGTAATGCCTCTACCTGAAGACTATATTGATGACATTGAAGATATCTTGGAGTTGCGCTTACCAGAAGAACACATGGAAGAACCATTCGCTACTAAGCTGATGGAGATTGTTGGTTTTTAAAGCCAAAGTCTGTACTCATTATTATTTTGTGGTATTATCGCACCACTCAGTTGAGTCAACGCTCTCGTAGTTTAATGGATAAAATATCGGTTTGCGGTACCGATGCTCCAGGTTCGACTCCTGGCGAGAGCACGAGTATAAAAAAGAGCCCCTCTTGGGACCTTTTTTGTTACCTTATGGTTGTAGCTACTTTTGTCGCGAGACTGATTTGATTTGGCACAGTTGACGCAATCCAATGACCCCGTGTTCACGTCCCATACCAGAATTTTTATAGCCCCCAAACGGCATCTCTCGACTAAAAGGCGCTTTCGCACCAACTTTCAAACCTCCGGCTTCAATAGCTCGGGCAATTTGCAGACCACGCTCATAATCTTCTGTTAACACCATTGCGTTGAGACCATACTCAGTATCATTTGCAAACTCCACCGCTTCTTCATCAGTTGCAAAAGAAACAATCGGTAAAATTGGAGCAAACGTTTCCTCTCGCCAAATCCTCATATCAACCGTTACCTTTGTACATACAACTGGCTGCACATATGCTCCTGTCAAACCTTCTAGACTTGCTCCTCTATATATCTCTGCCCCTTTTTGATCAGCATCTGCAATTTGTTCCAATGCTAGTTTTTGCTGACGAGCGGCGGTTAATGGGCCGAGAGTAATCGTCTCGTCATTTGGATCTCCCACTGATAGAGTACTGAGTTTTGCTTGCATCTTAGCTACAAATTCATCATAGACTCTTTCGTGCACGATAGCTCTTTTTACTGCAGTACAGACCTGCCCACAATGCGTGAAACGAGCATTACAAACAGTTTCAACTGCTTGATCAATATCGACATCTTCCAACACCACTGCTGGACTTGAACCACCTAGCTCCATAAGTGCAGGGATAAATTTTTCACCAGCTTTTTTATATAAATATTTTCCAGTCTTTGTACTTCCCGTAAACCAGATCATGTCTATAGCTTGATCAGTGAGCACATCACCAACCTGTCCATCACCATGTACAACTGAAAAAACTCCCTCAGGAAACGCCGCTTGACTAAACACCTCTTCAATAAACACACCCATCAATGGACACTCTTCAGATGTTTTAAATACTACTGTATTACCAGCCAGAAGGTTCGGCACAATTCCCCACATCGCCATTCCAAATGGATAATTCCACGGACTGATAACCGCAACAGTCCCCCACGGCTCATACTCAACCTGACACACATATGTGTCACCCTCATCAAGCACTTGAGGACATAGTGCTTTTTCAACATTAACGAGGCACCACTCCACGTGGCCAAGATAGTACTCCATTTCGTTCCGAGAATTAGTAATGGTCTTGCCAACTTCTTGAGTAATGAGTTTTGCGATATCTTCTTTCTTATCAAGAAAAATATCATAAGCTTTCTGAACTAACTCAGCTCGATCTTTTATACTCGTGTTTTTCCAAACAGTTTTAGCCTGATGTGCACTGGCGACTTTTTGCTCAATTTCTTGGTTGGTAGAAATTGTCACCTCACCAATAACCTCATAATTCTTTGCAGGATTTGTTGATAGTAATGTATTCATTACTATCTAGTATATATAAACAAAAGAACGGCGCCATAGGCGCCGTTCTTTTGTTATTCTCTTAACTAGTCTTTGCTTTCTTAATCGCAGCAGCGAGTCGTGACTTCTTACGGTCGGCGGTATTATCTTTGATAACTCCTCGCTTAGCGGCCTTATCAATGGCTTTCGCTGCAGTTGGCATCAAGGCCTCAGCAGCAGTAGCGTCTCCAGCAACAATCAGCTTGCGCATTTTCTTCACCACGTCATTCATCGTATCTTTTCGGCGAATGTTAAACACTCGCTTTCGTAGCGATGCTCGGTGGGCTTTTTCTGCTCCTTTAGTAATTGGCATATGTTTGTTTTAGTGGCCGAAACTATACCTCAGCCGTCTAAAAAAAGCAATGCTTTCAGAGCCAACCCCCAAGACAGACTGTAGTATACTAGCCATATATGATTCGACAGCTCAATGGAATTGTTTCTGGCCACAGTATCGATTCTGTCGTTATTAATGTCCAAGGCGTTGGTTACCTAGTTCGAACCAGCATCGCTGGCACTAGCTACCCCGTCGGTAGTGAGATTTCTCTCCATACCTATTTAGCAGTACGCGAGACCGCGCTCGACCTCTACGGCTTTCAGCTTCAAGACGAACTCGATGTATTTGAACTATTGCTTACTCTCCCGAAGATCGGACCGAAATCAGCTATCCAAATCCTAGCTCAAGCTGATATCACTCTCCTCAAAGAAGCGGTGCGTAACCAGGACGCTACGTATTTATCTAAGATGTCCGGGATTGGAAAGAAGAGCGCTGAAAAAATTGTCATGGGACTTAAAGATAAACTCGAAGACGCCGACGCTGCATTTGCTGAACAAACTGCAAGCGCTACTGCCGCAAACACTCATACCAGTGACACAATTGATGCACTCATCTCACTGGGGTACACACCTAATGATGCCCGTAAGGCTGTCCAACAAATCTCACCTGAAATCACCAACGCCAACGACGCGGTCCGTGAAGCCTTGAAGATCCTCAGTCAATAGACAACCTTATTGATTATGTGGTCTGCCCGAACTCTCCTCTGGCCAAGACCACCTCCGAAGCCGTATACTAAAACCATTATGGGAACGATTTTATATTGGATCAAACGCTGTATTCCGGGACCTGTCTTGGATGTTGTTCGTCCACCATATCATTTGGCGCTCGCCTACATTGGAGCAGCCTGGTACCGTCACCCCTCTAAAGAACTCACGGTGATTGCAGTCACTGGTACTAAAGGCAAATCAACGGTTACTGAGTTGATCCGTACAATTCTTGAAGCTGACGGTAAAAATGTTGCTTCGCTCTCAACTATTCAATTCAAAACTGGCGATACAACTGAACGAAATTTGTACAAAATGACTCTCCCTGGTCGTTTCTTTCTGCAGCGATTTTTGCGCGACGCAGTCACTGCTGGCTGCACTTATGCCGTAGTTGAAATGACCTCAGAAGGGGCTAAACAGTATCGCCACAAATTTGTACACCTGGATGCGCTGGTCTTTACTAATCTTACTCCTGAACACATCGAATCCCACGGCTCGTTTGAAAATTACAAAAATGCTAAGTTGGCGATTGCAAAACAGTTAAAAGCTTCTGGCAAACAACCTCGCTATATCGTCGCTAATACCGACAACGAACACGGCGTTGATTTTCTCAATATCGAGGTTGAGGAGAAGCTACCGTACGGTTTAAAGTCACTCAAGTTACATACATTGCACAAAGACGGCATTAGTCTAATTTTTACTGCTAACCAAGAAGAAGTGACTATCCGGGTACCTTTGGTCGGTCTCTTCAATGTCTACAACACCCTCGCAGCAATCACCCTCACACAAGCAATGGGGGTCTCACTCAAAACAATCGAAACTGCCCTACGAGCACTGTCTCCGATCAAGGGTCGCGTGGAACACTTTTATTCACCAAGCAGTGCCACCAAACAAGTTACAGCTATCGTTGATTACGCTCATACCCCTGATTCACTCGAACAACTTTACAAAGCTTTTAAAGACGTTCCGAAGGTTGGTATCCTTGGAAACACCGGCGGCGGACGCGATACGTGGAAGCGGCCAGAAATGGCGGCGATTGCGGAACGCTATTGTGACTTTATTATTCTTACCAATGAAGACCCCTATGATGAGAACCCCCATAAAATTGTCGAGGACATGGCTAAGGGCATCGAGGATAAAAGTAAGTTAGAAATTATTATGGATCGCCGCGCAGCTATCGCAGCTGCCCTCCAGAAATGTCCAAGTGGTGGCTACGTACTCATCTCCGGCAAAGGGACTGACCCCTATATCATGGGGCCCCATAATTCACGGCAACCGTGGAGTGACGCTGAGGTAGTGCAAGAGGAATTAGCGAAACTTTCATAAATAAGAAACGGCCGGGAGCAAAGCTCCCGGCCGTTTCTTATTTGAAAAACAATACAATCCCTGCTGCCACCGACACATTTAAAGATTCCTTCATACCCACCATGGGGATCTCGACTACTGCGTCACAGGCGGCGATTATCTCTGCCGGCACACCTGTTGTTTCCGCGCCAAATACATAAGCGACGTGCTCTGGCACAGTGAAATCATAGAGAGGCGTACTGTGAGTAGTTTGCTCAACCGCGACAACCTTCATACCCTGCTCCTTAAGGCGGGCGATGAGTTCTAAGGTAGCCCGAAGTGATTCATCGCCCGCCTCCCCGACATGCTCCCACGCTACTGACTGACTAGCCCCGAGCGACGTTTTTTGAATTTCTGGCTGTACCCGACCAAATCGGTCAGTCGGCAATGGTGTAGGTCCAACCAGATAGATCTTGTCTACCCCTGCCCCGTCACTGGTTCGAAAAATTGACCCAACATTATGGGCACTACGGATGTTGTATAAAATTACAAATGTAGCCATGTACTAGAAATATAAAAAAGAGTCTGGGTGGGGCGCCTACGGCGGCGCCCCACCAGAACCCGCCGGAACGATGAAGGGAAAGACTACCCAAAGTGTCTGCCCCATCCTCGTCTTGACCCGCACAGTGCCAGGCTTGAAGCGATCGACGGCGGTCTTTCTAAACCCAACTGGGTCAGGGGTAGGTATACCTACCCACCCGCACTTCGTTTCTTCCAGGTGCTGACTTGCCAAGACAAGGGCAGCTTCACGATCGGTCTGGACAAGTTGGCTCACTTGCGTGGCCACCGCCTTATCATCACAACCGAATACCTGGTAGCTTTCAGTCTGGGGCACTTCCTCTATCACAACCTTACCCCAGACAACCTGCGGGTAAAGGGGTATAGTCAGGAGTTTGACAATGAACAAAATCCGGATCATCTGCATCTCCCTTCTGGGCTTTTCTGTCGCTGCTCGACTTCGCTAGCCTACCGAAAAAAATCTATTTTGTCACGAGAGCGTGCTACACTTTTTCTATGCTTAATCCATTTCCCATCCAATTTCTCGCCCTCTTTGCTTATTTTATCTTGCGTTTTTTTGTTGGTGCAATCTTAATCTACCTCGGCTTCTCTCACTTGCGCGCGCGTCATGAACTCCAAGAAATACTCCAATTATCGTGGTGGCCGTTTGGTAAAATTTCAACTTTTCTCCTTATCACTGCCGAACTCTTCCTTGGTACCCTTATCTTGGCTGGAGCGTTTACCCAGTTCGCCGTACTAATACTTATGGGCTTATGTATTGAAATGCTCATCCTTCGTCAACATTTCAACCATCCGACCCTACCCCCCAAAATCTTCTACCTCCTCCTTTTTGCCGCCTCCCTCTCCCTCTTCATTACTGGCGCTGGTGTTTTAGCAATTGATTTACCAATTTAGTTTTGTATAGTGAATAGATGAAACCATTTAAAAAAGCCCTCATATACGAATTTGAAGGAGATACTGGCTTAAGTGAGATGGCCAAAGAATATGCTGAAGAAGCGACTATCATCACAGCCTCTGATGACTATCAGAATGTGATCACTGCAGCTCACTTCAAAGGAGTGGATTTTTTCTTAGCTGGAGTGTTTGATGATTATAAAAACGAGTACTACGACTTAGGTACACTCAAATTTGTCTGCATTGACTGGACTGGCACTGACAACATAGATCATCAGTTTTTAGTTAACAATGGCGTCACGTTTATGAATACACGTGGTCAAGCGACTGAGGGTGTTGCCGAACTAATGCTCAACATGACGTTCAACTTACTCCGTAAAACACCCGAAGCGCTGTCCTATGCCAAAGCTGACGGGGACAGCTTTAATGGCTTCAAAGGGCATGAACTGGGTTCACGTACTGTCGCTATTAGAGGACTGGGTGATATTGGTCGTCGATATGCAGAAATGTGCAACTTCTTTGGCGCCGAGATTAAATACTCATCTCGAACTGAAAAAAATGTCTCTTATGACTTAGTAGATTTCACTGAGTTAACTAATGGTGCCGACATCTTTGCCAATACAACAGATTTAAACACTGACACTACCAATAGCATCAAAAAAGAACACCTAGAGGGTCTCAATCAAGATGCGATCATATTGAGCCCGGGAATCTTTCAAGCTTTTGTAGCTGATGATCTGTATGATTTCTTGTGTGAGCGTCCAGATGTAAAATTCTGGTGGGATGCAAATCAATCTGAAGAATGGGTGGCAAACAAAGATAAATTCTTGGCTTTATCTAATGTATACGTAACCCCTCACACTGGTTTCTTTACACACGAAAACCGCCCACGTGCTCTTAAGCTGGTTAAGGAGAATATTGAAAAATATCTAGAAAAGAATTAGTTGTCCGCCCTCAAGGACTTGAACCTTGGACCATCTCCTTAAAAGGGAGCTGCTCTACCAACTGAGCTAAGGGCGGATTTATGTCGGGAACTATATCATATTGAATAAAAAAATCGAGATCTGCTATAGTGATGCACTAATGAGTCACTTCCCTCCTAACATTGTTAGTGCCACTTCAACCATCGCTGACGGTAACATGTCATTTCTCTGTGACGAACAACCAAGCGTGATCAAAAACCGTGGTCAGTTTTTAGCACAACATTGTGTACCTTTCGCACAGCATGTCTGCATGGCGTGTAATAACGGCCAAACCATTCTCGCAGTCACCAGCAACACACCAGGGGTAGGTGCGGAAGGTCACTCAAAAATGCCGAATGCAGAAGTACTCGTCACCCGTGAAACGAACTTGGCTCTTATGCTTCTCACTGCTGACTGCATCCCCGCTAGTTTTTATGATCCGGTACAAAAAGTAATTGCGCTGGCCCATCTCAATCGCCACACCGTCGCTTTCAATCTTGCCCAAAAGACTGTCGCGTACCTGCAACAACACTATCAGTCACAGTCAACTGATCTCTTGGTGTACTTTGGACCGCATATCCAAGTCGATTCGTACCAGTTCCCACTACCCTTAGATACCCCTCCTGCAGCACAATTAGCTGACTTCGTCATGAAACAGAACGACCAGGTAAAAATTGACCTCCAAGGTGCTTTCAAACATCAGCTCATCAAAGCTGGCGTACCTAAAACAAATATTACTGTTTCAGCATCAGACACCGGACAATCCGATCGCTACTTTTCTCATTACCGCAGTACGAGAAATTCGGACCATCCCGCTGGCCGAATGGCTACAATTCTCATGATGCACGATCCTGCATAAGGTGACGAAAAATATTCCCTACCACTCCAATTAATACACCGAACAAAATCAGACCAACCATACGAGTAAATACATATAAAACCTGCCCTACCGCGGTAGCTGGTTCAACAACTTCGATACTGCCGAGGAACACCCGCAGTGACCACCACATGGCAGCGGGAATACTTAAAAATGTTTCGTTGCCACCCTCAAACACATAGAGTAGTGTCCCAGAAGTCAGAAGAGCAATACCCAGCAGTACTATATAGATCAAAATATTAAAAGAGTAGACACCGAGATTATCGTCGAGGCTGCTCACCTTCCCGAGCTTAGCGAGTCGTAGAATTCGCAATAGACGAATTATGCGTAAAGCCCGGACAGACTTGAGGAAGGTAAAATTTCCTAGGCCAATCACTGTAGGCAAAATAGCAATGAGATCAATTAATCCATAGAAGCTAAAGATATAGCCCCGTTTTTTCTTTGCAACATACAGGCGAGAAAGATACTCAGTAGTAAAAATAAAAACGGCACACAACTCAATTACAACAAACCACTTCTGATACGCAGTGAGACTCGGCATAGTCTCCATAAGCAAACTGATGATTGAAACAATCGTTACTACCGCCAAGATATCTGCAACCAAAAAATAGTGTGGGTCTTTGGGGTCTTCCAAGATTCGTCTGAGTTTTAGTTTCATACCAAAAGTATAACAGTCCTACTCGCCAATAAAGCCCCCAACCTGACTGTCCCACAACTCGGCATATTGTCCTTTCTGAGCAAGTAATTCTTTATGCGTACCATCCTCAACAATCTCACCGTTTTCAAACACAATAATGCGATCCATACGTTGAATCGTCGACAGACGGTGTGCAATCACGATCGCTGTTTTCCCTTCTACTAGTTTCCAGAGTGCGTCCTGAATCTTTTCTTCCGCAACTGAGTCAAGGGCTGACGTCGCTTCGTCGAGCATAATGATCGGCGCATCTTTCAGCATAGCGCGCGCAATCGCCACCCGCTGGCGTTCGCCACCTGAGAGCTTCACCCCGCGCTCTCCTACCAGCGTGTTGTACCCTTGGGGCAACTTCATAATGAATTCATGGGCATGGGCTTTTTTAGCCACTGCTGCAATCTCTTTTTGAGTAGCACCCGGTTTCCCATATGCGATATTTTCTTTAATACTGCGATGAAACAAGAGTGGCTCTTGGGGCACGTAGGCAATTTTTTTACGCAGCTCATCTTGCAGTACTTTAGTAATATCTTGGTCATCGATAGCAATTAGACCACTATCGATATCACGAAAGCGCAGTAGTAACTTGGTAATAGTTGTCTTTCCAGCACCAGAATGTCCTACCAAAGCCACCCGTTGCCCAGCCGGGATACTAAAACCAAGACCAGAAAAAACCTTTGTTTCTGCTCCGTAGGTAAAGTGGACATCAGAAAACTCAATTGCACCAGATTTCATCCGCACTGGTTCTGGTCGTTCAGGATCGCGCACACCAGTCTCTTGATCGAGCAGCTCTACCATCTCGTCAGCGTCAGTTAGAGCTGAAGTCACCCGAACAACATTCTTACTAATCTGCCAGACAACGTTAAAACTCGTGATGGCATAAATCTGCATTAAGACAATCGTGCCAGCGGTGATAGATCCACTTAGCCACAACCACACAGAAACAGCCATAAAAATCCAAACGAACAGATCAATATTTATTCCTTGCCAAAGCCCATTCCAAAACCCTTCCTGCATCCAGGCAGTACGGCGTTTTTCTTCTTGAAATTTAGTCGTTTTTCTAAATTGTTTTTCTTCCCACACTCGTGAGCCAAACATTTTTACCGTAAAGAAATTAGAAATAATATCCGAGTAGTGGCCAGTGACTTTGGTGTCAGCCGCAGCGTTTGCAAGACTCTTAGGAATCTGATATCGGATCAGGATTGCCACCATCCCAATATAGGTCACCAACCACCCGAAAAATAACCAGCCGAGCCATGTTTCGACGTAAAACAAAACTGCTAAAGAAGAGCCCAGACTAATAAATCCAAACCATAAAGAATACACAAACTGATCATGCAAGGTTTCAAATGAAGATACAAATCGTTTAGTTTTAGCAATTAGGCTGCCGGTAAACGTGTTGGTAAAAAAGGTGTATGAATGGTTTTGTAGTTTCTCGAGGGCATAATTACTTAACTCTTCTTCGATCTTCGACTGTGATTTAATAATAAAATAATCACCAATTCGGAACACAAGGTTCATAAAAATAAATGCCCCAGCCAAGTACAGTATCAACGTCCACAATTGATCCGCTGCATCTACTGGAGCAGTAGCAGTCACATCAATAATTCCTTTATAGATTAAAGAAACAACCGCAATATCTACAATCTTACCGAGTGCATACGCCAGCAAGATCCAGATCTGGGCCCATTTGTACTTAACAATAAATTGCCAGTAATGTCTGAAGATGGAGCGGTAATTCATTACTGATTAGAATATCATATGAAAAGGTGGACGGGGCCAAAGGCCCCGTCCACCTTTTCTGCTTCTACCGTAACGTTAAACACCACTTCTCCAACGCCAAATCAATATCAACCACTCCCCCATGGCCGTCGTGGTAGGCGGTGAGCAAGCTGCGAGATAGATGTTCGAGTTCGCCGTCTTTAAAGGTGCTGAGTGAGCGCTTGGCTTTATTGTAGGGAAAATCTTTCATACCCGCTTCAGCCGCATTCTTCGTACTAGCAGCGAGTCGCAGACTTTTGAGCTGCCACCATAGTACCCCGATAATTTCTTCGGCAGACTGACCAGCCGCTTTAGCGTCTTGCAACAAAAGCCACAGGGTTTTCTTGTCTTTCTTCGCCAGCGCATCAGCCATCGCAAACGTATTAAATCGTTCTCCAGCAACCGCCTTACACTCCTCCATCTCACTCGCATATTTTGCCCAGCGTTTTTTATCAGCTGCGAGAAGCGCCCCCTCAATCACCACAAACTGATTGACCGATTCTTTCATAGCTGTCAAACAACTTTCAACCTCAGTCGCGAATTCACTTTTGTTACTTGGGGTATCAATCAGATACAGACTCTGGCCGCCAAAGAGTGACGCGGCCCCAACCGCATCACTCAACATTCCAGGAGCAAAACTTTCAGCATCAATCGCCACCACGTCAGTATCAGCTGCCTGAAGTTCTGCCAATTTCTTAAACGCTGTCTGACGGACTGCAATGGTGTCGGTACCGTAAAAAAGACTGATCATACTATGCCTGCCACGAGCTTAATTTCAACCAGTTGTCCCCGACTGATACATCAACCTTAATCGGCACGCCGTGAGTTTCTTGCCCAGCCATTACACCTTCCATGAGCGTAACAATCTTCGGAATGTGTTTTTTGAGTTCCGTTTCTTTAATCTCAAACACGAGTTCATCGTGTACTTGGAGCAAAACACGCACGTCATCTTTTTGCTGCTTAGCATACTTATGTACCTCGATCATTCCGATCCGCATGATGTCAGCGGCTGTTCCTTGTACCGGCGCATTGATCGCCATGCGTTCAGCAGCTGCGCGAATAAACGGTGCCCCGGACTGAATTCCCGGGAAATGTCGCTTCCGACCAAAGAGAGTTTTGGTGTAGCCATGAGTGCGCGCAAAGGCTTTGGTTTCTTCGAGATACTCAGCTAGACGAGTAAAGGTATTGAAGTAGGCATTTAAAAATTCTTGCGCTTCTTCGCGACTAGTCCCCTCACCTAAGTTACCCCGCAAAGCATTCACACCCATACCATAAAGAATCCCGAAGTTGATAACCTTGGCGTGGCGACGCATATTCTTTGTCACCTCTCCTTCGGGTACGTTGAACACTTGAGCGGCCACGCCTTGATGTACGTCAGTCCCACGCTTAAAAATATCAATTAGTTTTGAGTCTTCTGATAAGATCGCTGCGATTCGCAGCTCGATTTGAGAGTAGTCAATCGCCACCAGCTGATAGCCAGGGGCCGCCACAAAACCTTTGCGAATCGCGCGACCTTCCTCACTACGTACTGGGATGTTTTGTAAACCCGGATTTTGGCTGGCCATCCGGCCAGTAGCCGCTCCAGTTTGAATAAACGTGGTGCGTAATCGACCGTCATCGCTCACCATCTCGGGCAGATTATCAATATACGTAGAAAGTAGTTTTTGTAACTCACGGTAGCGCAAAATATCTTTGATGATTGGATGATCATCCACCATCTTCTCGAGCTCACTCTCACGAGTTGAGCGTTGCCCACCAGCTGTCTTCTTTGCGTTTTTTGGTTTCAATGCAAGCGTATCAAACAATATCTCTCCCATCTGTTTCGGAGAATTAATATTGAACTCAACCCCGGCATGAGTGTAAATACTTTTTTCTAGTTTAGTGAGTTCCTGATGTAAAGTTTTTGACAAGCTTTTCAAGTAAGTCGTATCCAAGAGGACCCCCGTCGCATTAATATCCTCAATCACCGCCAGTAGCGGTTCTTCAATCGTCGTAAACAACTCCCACAAATCTTCAGCTTTGAGTTTAGCTTCCAAGGTCTTAGTGATCTCAGCGAAATCAGTCGTTGAAAAATACGACCGTCCATAATCAACAATGTCATCAAACGACGGATTGGTACGTTCACTTTCATACAGCCACAACATCACAGCTGCGCGTCGCAACGCTACGTCACTCACACCACTACTTGCTTGATCAACTGATACTTCTTCGTCGATATCAAGGAGATGCTTCATGCGGGCTGCGAGGGTGCGGAACCCAAGCTCGCTAAACAAATTTAAAATCATTTCACTATCAAGGTTCTCTCGCCAGGTAGTTTTTGGAAAAGTAAACGTCACCGGAGCATCGATGCGAATCGTAGCAAGCATCTTGGAGAACTCAGCCTCTTCTTTATTGTCACGGAGCAAATTCACAATCCGCGGCTTGATCCCTGCAGCGGCAAATTTCTCATCAGCACTTTTCTTTTCCAGCGCAGCGTAGATTTTTTCTAAACTACCAAAGTTGGTAATGAGTTCGGTTGCAGTCTTCTCTCCAATACCAACAATCCCCGGGATGTTGTCTGAAGTATCGCCACGTAAACCTTTATAATCAGGTACCAATTTTGGACCGAACCCGAAGCGTTCTTTCACAGTCGCTTCATCATACATAATGGTATCTTTGATGCCCTTCCGGAGCGTATAGACTTGCACACGTTTTTTGTCGACACATTGCAGGGTGTCCATATCCCCCGAGGCGATGACGACGTTAGTGCCTGATTCATCTTTAAGTTGATAGGCAATCGTGCCAAGCATGTCATCAGCTTCAAAACCAGGATATTCATAAATCGGAATCCCTAACGCAGCAAAGATGTCTCGTGAGCGGTTGATCTGCTGCACCAATGAGTCGTCGGTTTTACTACGACCAGCTTTGTAGTCTGCGAAGGCGTCGTGGCGATAGGTTGGTTCGGGAAGGTCAAAGCAGGCAATCACATACTCCGGCTTCAACTCCTCGACAATCTTAAGCAGCATCGCCACGACGCCATACAACGCTCCAGTTGGTTCACCACTTGGTGAAGAGAAATCGGGCAAAGCATGGTAGGCGCGATGCAAAATCGCGTGGGCATCGAGGAGTACGACGGTTTTTTTCTCAGTAGTTTTTTTAGTTGCTTTAGTTGCTTTAGGCATAACGTAATGTAATAGTCCGAGTTTCCCCAACAATTGCCATATCGAGATGCAGCGTAGTTGTCGGCAGCAAGCTCTCTATCCGCTTTGCCCACTCAATGGCAATCATAACCTCTTTTTCCTGCAGCAGTTCGTCAAACCGCAGTGGTCGCATTTCGTCAACATCTTCAATTCGATACGCATCGAGGTGAGCGAGCTGAGTAAAACGCTGGTGTTCGGTCTGATACCTTTTCATCACTACAAACGTGGGGCTGACCACCGTATCAGTGACTCCAAGAGTACGGGCCAAGACTTGCATAAAAGTGGTTTTCCCAGCGCCCAAATCACCGTGCAACGCCAAGACAGCAGCCGCCTCCGGCGGCTGCTCGGCCACCAACTCCACTACCCGCTTAGCAACCGGTTCTAGTTCTGCCTCGGTCGAAATTATATGCGTCTCTGTCATAAAAAGCATTGTACCGCGAAAAACAAAAAACCGCCCGAAAGCAAGTTTCAAGCGATTGGTGAGTAAAGAGCGATGGTCATCGCGCGGGCCCGCTGGGCCCGCGCTTTCATTTAGGGACGACGCGGCAAGCAATCGTAATGTTTCATGCCGAACCCACGATTACCGCGGAAGCGGCACTTCAAGGGGATATCGTCAGCTACCCCTACGCGCGCCATAAAAGCGCCGAAAGACACCTCCCTTGGAACGCAAAGAATTGCCTTCTCCCACTTTTTAGGAGCAGGCGCATAGAAGCGCCGGCAGACAAAACCGCCTTCCTCCAAAGAGCTCACCGGTGCTGGATATGTCTGACCATTGTCATAGAAGACAGCGGTCGACAAATCTAGGTTAGGTGCAGCTCCCGCGGTAATCGGTGGAGCAGAAACACAGCCGGAGAGAACTCCGGCGAAAAACAGGACCACAATGGCCCGAACAAAATATAGGGTCATAACAGCCCTCCTTTCTGCTTATTTTATAACATGAAAATTGTATATAGTCAATGTGTGTGACTTCGGGTGGGGGGGGGGGGGGGGGGGGGGGGCCCCCCCCCCCCCCCCCACCCTGCTACAATAGAGCTATCTATGACGCACTTTGATGATACCTTCGGAGATGATCGCTTAGCGGAACTCCGTCGCAAAGAAGAAGAAACACTCATCCAGCAACTCTCAGTTCAGTACGGGATTCCCTTTGTCGACCTGCAGGGCATCACTATCAATCCATCGGCGCTCCAAAAACTCAGTGAAGAAAAAGCTCGCGAGGCTAAGTGCGCTCCCTTTGAACTCCAAAATAAAAAACTCTCTGTTGCTATCCGTAACCCCAACAACCCTAACACCAAAGTTGTCTTGACTGAGTTGGCAGCCAATGGCTTTACCCTCAATGTCTTCATGACCTCAACGGTCAGTCTCGAACATGCCTGGAAACGTTACAAAGATCAGAAGGATACGGTGGCCGTTAAAAAAGGCGTTCTCGATATCGATCCAGACGAAATCATTCGTCTCATGAAACGATTTGTGAATGTTGAAAATGTTTCCGAGCACATCTTAGAAATTCGCACCCTTAATTCTGCTCGCCGCGTATCAGCTACTCTTGAAGCTGCCTTTGCTGGTGCTCTTGCCCTTGGTGCCTCTGACATCCATATCGAACCAGAAGAAACCGCTGTCCGCATGCGCTACCGTCTTGATGGTGTTTTACACGACGTCATTGACCTTGATCGCACTATTTATGAACGACTCATCTCACGCCTCAAACTACTCTCTGGCGTTGTACTCAACATACACAACCAAGCCCAAGACGGTCGTTTTACCTTCGACGTCGGTGAACGTGATGTTGAAGTGCGTTCCTCAATTATTCCCGGTGCTTCTGGTGAATCAATGGTAATGCGGCTCCTCGATCCATCCGTGGCCAGTTTCTCAATGGACAGTCTTGGTTTAAATGAAACGGTCAGCAAGATCATGGAACACGAACTGACAAAACCAAACGGCATGATCATAACCACAGGACCAACTGGCTCCGGTAAGACCACTGCGCTTTACGCTTTTCTACAAAAAGTACACACCGAAGGCACTAAGATCATCACGCTCGAAAACCCGGTTGAATATAAACTCGAAGGAATCGTCCAAACCCAAATTGGTGAGGACTACACCTTTTCTTCTGGACTGCGTTCGATCCTCCGCCAAGACCCTGATGTGATTATGGTAGGTGAAATTCGAGATCGTGAAGTAGCTGAAACGGCCGTGCATGCTGCCCAGACCGGACACTTAGTGTTCTCAACTCTTCATACCAATAGTGCCGTAGGAGCCTTCCCTCGCCTGATTGATCTTGGGGTTGACTCTCGGGTTATCGGCAGCACCTTTAACATTATTTTAGGGCAACGCTTAGTACGAAAACTCTGCCCAGACTGCAAAGTACCCCACACACCAACTCCGGCAGAAATAACCTTAATCAAAAATGTTTTAGCGGGCCATCCACACGCACCAACTTTTGCTGAGACTGATCAGATATATGAACCAGTTGGTTGTGAGGCATGCAACCACTCTGGGTATTCCGGTCGTCAAAGTATTGTTGAAGCAATCATGGTTGACGAAGCAGTTGAAGAAGCAGTGCTCCGTGATCCGCGGGAGCATGTCATTATGGAAGCAGCCCGTCCCCAAGGTATTCCGACGATGGGTGAAGACGGCATCGACAAAGTACTCACTGGTATTACCTCACTTTCAGAACTACAACGCGTCGTCGACATTACTGACGTCCGCGGCGCTGCCCCAGCAAACGACGCCGGGTTAGCTGATACTGACTTCGCTGCACATATCGTCTAAGCACCAAAAAGCGCGGCCTGTCGATAGACAGGCCGCGCTTTTTCCCTTCGGTCAAGAGTGTAAAAAATATTCTTGTGCTACACTCCGAGTACGTTGATCTTTGAGAGCTCCAGAGGATAATTCTCTAAGCAAGCTTTCCGCATAGAAAGTGAATGATACGCTAAGGAAATGCTACAGTGCTCTCACTCTAGGGTGAGTACCACAACACCCTCGCAACATCACTCAGGTTGCTTAGAGAATTATCGTCTGGAGTGACACCAAAAAATTGGCACCGATACGGTGCTTTTTGGCTACCCAAACTTTTATTTGATTGTAAGGAAGGTGCCAGTCAGTGACCGGCGGAACAAGTAATGACAAGATAGTAGCATAGATGAGATATTTGTCAAGTAAGTACCTGCCTGCCACCCTATTATTATGAGCTTGTGCCAACATATGTCCTTGCCCTAAAGCATATCCTGGCCATCGCTACCACACTACTGAAGATTGACTGCCCCACCCATTCGCAAAATTGCTATACTTAGATTATGAGCGACACCTCTAAAAAAATCACCAAAGATCACGCTAGTAACCTTGACCAGACTCTCCGCCCCCAGAGCTGGGAGGAGTATGTCGGTCAGTCTAAGACTAAGGAAAACCTGCGGATTCTTTTAACTGCCGCGCGCGAGCGAGGGCACGCCGCTGAACACGTTCTTTTATATGGGCCGCCTGGTTTAGGCAAAACCACACTGGCTCATTTGATCTCAAAAACCCTGGGGACCAACATGAAAACGACTTCCGGTCCGGCGATTGAACGCGTTGGCGACCTCGCTGCTATTCTCACCAACCTCTCTCCTGGGGATGTGCTGTTTATTGATGAGATTCATCGTCTCAGTAAAAGTATCGAAGAAGTCCTCTATCCCGCCATGGAGTCGGGGGTGTTAGATATTATTATTGGTAAAGGCCCGTCAGCGCGCACCGTGCAACTTGAGTTGCCACCGTTTACCTTGGTAGCTGCTACCACCCGGATTTCACTTTTATCTTCACCACTGCGTTCTCGTTTTTCCGGTGGAACCTTTCGCTTGGAGTTTTATTCGGAACCGGAAATCGCCCAAATCTTACAGCGCTCAGCCGGACTGCTCGACATGGCAATTGACGACTCAGTCTTGCATGACATTGCGTCGCGCTGCCGCGCGACGCCACGCACCGCCAACTACCTCCTCAAGCGCTGTCGTGATATGGCCCAACTCGAAAAAGATTCGCTTACCAAAGATGTCGTGCAACGCACCTTTGCTCTCTTAGAGATCGACACTCTTGGTCTGACTGCTCCCGACCGCGCCGTCCTTAAAGCTATTATTGGCAAGTTCAACGGCGGACCAGTTGGTTTAAATACTATCGCGGCCGCAACCGGCGAAGAGCAATCCACCATTGAAGACGTCATCGAGCCCTACCTCATCCGCCAAGGCCTCCTCGAACGCACCCCGCGGGGTCGGGTTGCTTCGGCTGACGCCTACTCACATATTCAAAGTCTTTAATCCTCAGTCTGCTCCCACACTAGTTCCAAGAGGGTTCTCATTCCCTGAGCTACTTTTTCACTTTCAATTGACAACGCCATAGTCTCATCAGTTAATGACGTTATCAATGTAGTGCTGCCGATCACCTCTACATTGATCGGTATTTTTACTCCAGACAAAACTTTGGTGTGACGTCTATCACCAGCGTCTTTCTCTAGCCATTTTTTATTTCCAGGAGAATCTGTTAAGAGCACCCGCGCTTGCAGACCTTTACGTTCTCGTTTTTTAATATAAGCAGTGAGCCACTCATCACCAAGCTTATCTGCAGTAGCGAGATCTGCAGTCCCAAGCGTATCTTCTTCGGCTGTCTTCAGTGCCGCCTCATACAACGACTGAATAGCCGGTAATGAATCTGCATAGGCCACTAGTGGTTTACCCGGAGATTGGGATGCCAATTTTTGCAATTCGGGAAAGGAATGTTCCAAGGCTGCTTCGCGTTCATTTTCGATCACTTTCAATTGATTGGGGTGAGCAAACACAAATCGTCGTTTCTTTCCCTTCAACGTCTCCTTTACTAATCCAAACTCAGTAAGCTCATCGAGTACAGTGTATACGGTTGTGCGTTTAATCTTAGTTTTAATCGCCAACGCCTGCACAGAAGCAGTACCAAACTCTAATCCAGCCAAATACAACTCAGCTGCTTTATCTGAAAGACCCAATTTTATGAGCATTTTTTGTAACTCCATTCCCAAACTATAGCAAAATGCTCTAAAATGTCGACACTTTTGACAAAATAATCTACACCATACTATCCTTGTTTTTAAATATATTTTTTATATAAATTAAAAAATGGACGTATTTTTCGACAAAAATTTAAATGTCTTTACTATTAAGATCAGAGTTCTATAACAACCTAGCTAATGGAGGCTGCGATGACACGAATCGAAACCTGTGAAGAACGGAATGCGCGTGTAGGAAAAGAGGAGCAGCTGTCATGTCTGACATTCGCTTTTACTTTTCTTGCGTCAGCATCATATGCCGTAGCAGTTTGGCAAGTCTATATACCGTACAACCAGGAGATCGCTTCAGCTCTTGATATTGATAGCGGGAATGAACTTTCTCTTGTCTCTTTAGTATTTGTGGGAATTATTGGGCTATATGGCATAGGCTTTTTTTCCGCTGCGTACGTTGGTGGCTGGTTTTATATAAACAAAATTTTGTTCCTGGCTATTGTGATTATTGCTGGTGCACTGGCTTTCCCTGCAGCAGCAATAACCGTAGCTGGGATTTTGGGTGCCCTGCTTGCAGCCCTGCTATTTGGCATTTTCCAGGCGGTATGTTGCATCAAAAACTGGTTCTGTGAGTAACATCAGTGCTGGGGCAGCACCATGGTGCTGCCCTTTTCTTTTTTTACATGAAGTGGCGATGCTCTATCAACTATGTCAGCACACAATAAGTGGGGCGAAGTTAAACACAAAAAACCCTCCTCCGACGCAATGCGCCGGGGAGAATTTTAGATACCGACTTGAATATGCAAAGTCTCTAATATTTAAAATAATTAAAGCCCGCGGGGAAGTTTGTGATCACGCTGGATCACTCTCCTTCTCCGCGGGGTCGCGTTGCCAGCGCCGACGCCTACTCACACATACAGAAACTATAAATAAATGATGCCCGGCGCGAACAGGTCGCGCCGGACAGGTCCGGTCAGAGACGGGACGAACGGATCTGGGGCACCGGCTCCCCGGTGACCAGATCGCGACCGGTGTTGATGGTGACGGTTCCGTCGTCGTTGAACTTCTTGATCGGCCCTTGCGCTGAAGCGTGATCTCCCGCCAGGGGTATCGTCGCATACTGCTGCTGGTCCGGTTTGATTGGCTCAGTCATCTTCTTCTCCCTAGCTTGCCTCTATGGCACAATTAGTTAATACTATTCTGACTAATAAATCAATGGAAAACTATGTCTGGACATAATAAATGGAGTAAAATTAAGCACAAAAAGGCGGCCACTGACGCGCAGAAGAGTAAGATTTTCAGCAAGCACGCCTCACTGATCGCCATGGAATCCCGCAAGGCCAACGGGGATGTGAACTCTCCCGGGCTAGCGGCGGCGATTGATCGGGCGAAGAAAGACTCGATGCCAAAAGATAATATTGATCGGGCGGTGACGAAAGGGAGCGGCGCCTCCGGCGCCGCTCTCGAAGAAGTTATGTACGAAGGCTATGGTCCTGGTGGCGTGGCGATGTTGATCGAAGCAGTGACCGATAACAACAACCGCACAGCTCCAGAAATCCGCCACATCTTTACTAAAGCCGGCCTGGAGCTGGGTACGCCCGGCTCTGCTGCGTGGGCCTTTTCTAAAACTGCCGATGGCTACGTCCCACAAAATCCAATGGAACTTGATGACGCCACGGGTGAGAAACTGGCTGACTTGATTGAAAAACTTGAAGAAAGTGAGGACGTGACCAACGTCTACACCGCCGCTGACACTCCTGAGTAATGTGGGACCACATTACCACTAGACAGGCCGCTTCCGTGAAGCAGCCTTTCTTAGTACTATGTGGTTATGCGTGTATTAGCAATTGACCCTGGATACGACCGACTCGGCGTGGCCGTCATGGAACATGACGGCCAGCGTGAAGTATTAGTGCATTCGGGTTGCATCGCTACTGACAAGACAGCCCCACTACCTGACCGACTATATGATCTGGGACAACAACTTGAGACCCTTTTTACTACGTACTCCCCCACCTGCGTTGCTGTTGAGACCCTCTTTTTTAATAAAAATGTGACCACTGCCCTTGGGGTAGCCCATGCACGGGGAATTATTATTTTTCTTGCCAAGCAAGCCAAGGCTGAGGTACGTGAATTTGGCCCCCAGGAAATAAAAGTAGCTGTAACGGGTTACGGGAAGAGTGACAAGGCAGCGGTAATCGATATGGTGAAGCGCTTAGTTCCAACTGCCCCCAACACCGCTCTTGATGACGAATACGACGCCATTGCTGTCGGCATCACGGCCCTTGCACATCATCGGTAAGTAGCTATAATCTTGTCTCGTGCATAGCGCTAGTTGCTAATGTTTGCACTCTTTGATACAAAATTAGTACTAACTTATTTAAATGTAAATCCGTATGATCTTTTTTGCACACCTTCGGGACGATGACGAAGAACTTGAAGAAACTGAGGACACAGATGCCAGTCTTGATGACGCTGTATTAGAGGAACTAGGTACTGATGACGATGAAGATGACACAACAGAAACAGAAGGCTTCGGACTAATTGATGAAACTGGTGAGGAAGAGGAAGAAGAAGAAAAAGATGACGAGGAAGATGAAGACGCTGCCCTTGAAGACGATGCTGAGGATGTCGACTACGATACCTTTGATGACATTGATGAAATGTAAGTTTGGAAAAACAAGAAAAGCAGCGGGGCCTTCGGCCCCGCTGCTTTTCTTGTTTTACGACCCCTTACGCCAGCACTAACACACAATACTGCTTCTTACCTCGACGAAGTAAAGCGATACCAGCCTGCAAATTAACCTCACTAAACGTCATGTCAGTCTCAACTACCTTCTCTCCATTAAGGGATACTGCACCACTTTCAATAAACGTTCGCGCTTCACGCTTACTCGAAGCCAAGCCACTTACAACCAGCACGTCCACTAACTGACCCCCTGCAGTAACCGGGCAGTGTGGTGCATTTTCAATCAAAATAGCTCGGGCTTCGTCTGAAATATCAACAATCGAAGAATCACCAAACAACACTTCGGTCACTGAAGTAACTAACTCAAGTTGCTCAGCCCCATGAACAAAAGTAGTCACCTCATCAGCCAAACGCTTCTGTGCAACACGGGCACCCGGGTTAGCTGCAAAATCAGTTTCAATATGATCAATTTCTTCAAGTGATACAAAAGTGAAACGTTTTAAAAAATCTATGACGTTTTCATCGGCCGTATTCAACCAAAATTGGTAAAACTGGTACGGACTCGTCTTGGTGGCATCGAGCCAAACAGCGTTTCCTTCACTCTTGCCAAATTTCTTTCCAGTCGTTTTATCAATCACGAGCGCTTGCGTGAGGGCGTAGACTGTCTTTTGTTCAACACGCCGAATAAGGTCAACTCCAGCAACAATATTTGCCCATTGATCTGAACCCCCTGTCTGAAGGTCACAGCCATACTGGCGGTGCAACATGAGGTAGTCATAGGCTTGCAATAATGGGTACGCAAACTCAGTGTATGAAATACCCACCTCCGATTCCATTCGGCGAGAAATGGCGTCTTTTTTAATAAGTTCGTTGATAGTGAAATGTTTTCCAATATCACGTAAGAAATCTATCAAGCCCACCTGTCCAAGCCAATCATTATTGTTTACAAACTCAATATCTGCTGAACCAAGTAGATGCTCCGCTTGGGCTTTTAGCTTCGTTACATTAACATCAATCACATCAGTCGCAGTTAGTGTACGCTCAGCATCGGGTTTTGGATCGCCAATCCGGCCAGTGCCACCACCAACCAAAAAAATTATTTTATGGCCGGCATTTGCGAGGTGTCGTAGTAAAATCCATTGTACGAAATTTCCCGCATGTGCTGAGTCTGCACTTGGATCTATCCCGTGATACACCACCCGTTTATCACCATCAATGATGGCCTCAATACTCTCTCCTGCAATCTGGTTAACGAAGCCTCGTGCTTGTAATTCTTCACTTAGTTTCATATCGAAATAACTCTACCACACATGCGTAGAACCGAAATATAGACAAACAGTGGTAGAATTGCCATATATAGCTGCATGAAACATAAAACCAAACTAAAAAAATGGCTCCGTCGCCACTATAAAGACATCTTAATTGACGGCTTTTTAGCTCTATTTGTGATTGGTTTGGTAGTTGCTAGTGGTTTATTTCTCTGGATCTCATCTTTAGACATTCCTGATTTATCAGCTTTTGAAGAACGGCGAATTCTCCAATCAACCAAAATCTACGACCGCACGGGTGAGATTTTGCTCTATGACCTCCATGAGGACGTCCGACGCACTATTATTCCTTATGAGGATATTAGTCGTAACATTAAAAATGCCACAGTAGCAATTGAGGATGATACTTTTTTTGAACACATGGGTGTCCGACCGCTCGCAATTCTACGAGCAGCGTTAGCAAACCTACAAGGGGGTGATCTTCTTGGGGGCCAAGGTGGCTCTACCATCACTCAACAAGTAGTTAAGAACTCAATCCTACAACGGGAAAAAACACTTACGCGAAAAGTAAAAGAAGCGATTTTATCAGTGCGTTTAGAGCAAGAACTCACTAAAGAAGAAATCTTGGGACACTACCTCAACGAATCCCCCTACGGCGGCACTATCTATGGGGTTGAAGAAGCAGCTCAAACTTTTTTTGGCAAATCAGCTACTGATGTAACAATGGCTGAAGCCGCGTACCTGGCGGCTTTACCACAATCACCAACACGCTTTTCCCCCTATGGTAACAACGTAGACTTACTCAATGCTCGGCAAAAGCTCGTCCTTGAGCGGATGCTTGTGAATAATTTTATTAACCAGGAAGAGTATGAAGCTGCCCTTGCTGAAGAAGTAGTCTTTCAACCCCAGGCAGTTAGTGGTATCCGGGCTCCTCATTTTGTATTTTATGTCCGTGAACAACTTATTGAAAAATATGGCGAAGAAGCTATAGCCGAACGAGGTTTACGGGTTATTTCTACCCTTGACTACGAACTCCAAGCTGAAGCAGAACGTATTGTGAAAGAACGAGCAACGTTTAATACTGAAACCTACAACGCTAGCAACGCTGGCTTAGTAGCTATTGACCCCCAAACCGGTGATGTTTTAGTGATGGTTGGTTCGCGTGATTATTTTGACGAAGAAATTGATGGTAATTTCAACATCACGCTTGCTTCCCGCCAACCAGGGTCTTCAATCAAACCGATGGTGTACGCTTCAGCTTTTACCAAGGGCTACACCCCAGAAACAATTGTTTATGACGTAAGAACACAGTTCAGCACAGCATGTGAACCATGGGAACTTAGTTCTCAATCCCCTTGCTACTCACCAAACAACTACAATAATAAATTTAAAGGCCCCATTACACTCCGCAACGCCCTTGCACAATCACTTAATATTCCAGCCGTTAAGGTTTTGTACCTAACGAGTTTGCGTGATGCCATCAAACTAACGGGTGACCTTGGTATTACCACGTTAAATGATCCAGATCGACTTGGTCTTACCTTAGTACTCGGGGGTGGTGAAGTGAAACTACTCGAACATACTGGTGCTTATGGTGTGTTTGCTAACGAAGGAGTCCGGGCTGAGCGACGAAGCATTCTTCGAATTGAAGACGCTAAAGGTAATATCCTCGAAGAACCTGAAGTAATTGAAAATCGTGTATTAGATCGTGATGTCGCCCTCATGATCACTGACATCCTGTCTGACAACGTCGCTCGTACTCCGTTATGGGGAGCTAATTCATTAGTTAATTTCCCTAACCGAGACGTAGCTGCTAAATCTGGTAGTACTAATGACCTGCGCGACGCTTGGATTATGGGTTACGCGCCCAACCTAGCTGTCGGTGCCTGGGTAGGTAACAACGACAATAGCCGTATGGGTGGCGGGCTCTCTGGTTTAATCACAACCCCAATGTGGCGTGAATTTATGGACTTTGCATTAACTAAAATTGAAGTGGAAAATTTTGCTGAAGCACCGGCAATTGATCAATCAATCAAACCGATCCTACGAGGACAAGTATTTGACACTAGTCGGTTAGTCGAGGAGATGCTCTCTGGCAGCACCACAGCCGATCTAGCAGGATTAAAAGACAACGTGCATTCTATCCTCTACTACGTCAACAAAAGTACTCCTCGTGGTCCATATCCAAGCAACCCAGAGCAAGATGGGCAATATGAAAACTGGGAGTATGCTGTTTCAAAATGGAAAGATGAAGAATTTGGAACCCTTCTGCAAGGAATTAATATACCTGGTAGCACTACCCCATAAACTACAGTATCTCTTTAGGGGCACTCTGTTCACCTAAGCGACCTTTGAGGTGGGTAAGAATTTCTTCTTTATTAAGAGTTATTTCACTTTTTAACGGACCACCACCCTGAACCACTAATGTACGCGAACTGGTTGAATAACGAATTGCCTCTTTTTTGATAGTAATACCTAAGACGTCATAGACAACCTCAATAAAAGCGGTAATAACACTACCCTGAGGTGCTTTTAGAGTATGTTTATATTTATCAAATAATGAGTTGAGTTTTTTGATTCCTTCACCACGAGACATACGAGTAATTTATTTTAAATGAATAAATAATTACTTATGAGTGATTATTTATTCATTGGCATCACAAGATAGCGAAGTGTATGGTCATCAACCCCTTCCATCACCATCGGTTTACCAATACCTGCAAAGTGTAAAACTAGACTATCACTAGCGATATGTGGCAATGCCTCAGCGACATATCGTTGATTAAAATTAAGTGTTAAATCATCACCCTCAGTTGTAGCAGTAATGGAGTTGGTAGTAGTTCCAACTTCCCCACTTGTAGCATTAATAGTGACTGATTTTTCTGTCACGTGCATTCCAACTTGGAAAAACTTATTTAAAAAGATATTAGTTTTTTTCAACGCGTGTACTAAATCGTTTTTAACTAACGTCGAATGTGTAACATATTCCTTAGGAATTATTTGTACATAATCAGGAAACGAGCCGGTTGTAAGTCGTGAAGTAACATAGACCCCATCATCAAATTCTAATGAAAATTGATTTTCATTTACTCTCATTACTGGATCAGTATTTTTTAAATCACAAATTCGTGATAACTCAATAGCGTTCTTTTGAGGAATTAAAATTGATTCATCAAAGGTAAGGTTTTTTTGAGGGACAGTTTTTTCCATTAAACGAAATGAGTCTGTTGCCACAAAAGTAAGAGAATGTTCTTTTTTTTGAAAAATATATACACTCCCTAATTCTGGTTTAATCGATGATTGAGAAGCAGCAAATGCTGCAGTTTTAATTCCTAAAGAAAAAAGTGAATTTGAAACAGTTTGACCAGTCCCAGTTATTTTTGGAATGGTTGGAAACTCATCATGAGGAATACTTTTTATTTGTGTCTCAGAACCATCAACCTCAACAATCAATGACCCTTCCTCAGCCCGGAGAGTAATAGTTTGTTGTTTAATTAAATTAATTGTCTGTGACAATGTTTGGACTGGTACCGCAATCACTCCTTCTTCTTCAATTGTTGCCGTGAGTGCAACTTCAATCCCAAGTTCTAAATTAGTTGCTTTTAATAAAACCTTACCCTGTTCAACCACTAATACACCACATTGTAAAACTGGTAGTGTCACATGTTTAGTGCTAATTCTAGAAATTAATTCTAGTTTTGTTTGTAACTCAGTTGTTTCTAAAGTGATGTGCATAAGTCAGTAGTTCTTTTTTATATTTTAATTATAGCTCTTCTTATTAGCTCTGTGGAACTGTGTAAATCTTAAATCCATGGCTTAGTACGGGATCTTTTTCGACCTAAAAAATTTAATAACCCGGGGATAGTACAATTTTTATCAGTAATAACGTGGGTACAACTATAACAAATTACTTAAACAGTTGATAACTCAAGTATTTGTATGATCTTTTCCACAGACTTTGTATAAAAAATAGCTTTTTATACACAAATAATTCTCACTCATACACTTGTAATTAGTGCTTTTCCCCAACAAAATAAGTACAAAAAAAATCTAGCATCGCTAGATTTTTTTTGTACTTATTTCAAGAGCATTCGTACTTGTGTTACTTCTTCTTCTAGTTCTGGACTACTCTTAAGTTCATTTTTAATTTTTTCACAAGAGTGGATGACGGTTGTGTGGTCTCGCCCCCCTAGTTTTTGACCAATTGCAGGGTATGAAACTTGGAAATCCTCTCGCAAGATATACATGATGAGTTGCCGGGGTTTCACGACTTCTTTACGGCGGGTTTTCTCATAAATTGATGATGGGTCTATATCAAAGTAGCGGGCTACTTTATCTACCACATCTGAAACAGCAAGAGTTTTGCGTGGTCGCGTGCTGTTTTTAATAATTAATTTTACTTCTTCAATTGACAGCGTGCGTCCTAATAGTTGGGACTGACACATAATGGTATTTAACGCTCCTTCAAGTTCACGTATGTTACCTTCAATCGTATTAGCTAGATGGTCGATGACATCTTCAGTTAAGGTGATGCTATTTTGAGCGGCTTTAGCACGTAAGATAGCGGCTCGTGATTCCATATCTGGCGCTGGGATATCAACGATCATACCTTGAGCAAAACGTGATTGGAGTCGTTCCTCGAGACCGGCCAACAGTGCCGGGTGCACGTCACTTGAAAATACAATTTGTTTGTTGTTGTCGTGTAAGGCATTGAACAGATGAAATAGCTCCTCCTGAGTCTTTTCTTTCTTGGCTAAGAATTGTACATCGTCCATGATAAGAACATCATATTGACGGTATTTGTCTTTAAAATTATTAGCGGTACCGTTTTGAAGCGAATTAAAATAATCTACCGTGAAGCGCTCACTAGTCACATAGAATACTTTTTTCCCAGTTCGTTTTAACTGATTGCCGACAGCTTGGATTAAGTGGGTTTTACCATGTCCAGTCTTTCCGTAAATAAATAATGGGTTATACGAGATACCTGGTTTTTCACTCACAGTCTTTGAAGCAGCGTGAGCTAAGGCATTGAATGGTCCGATCACAAAGTTTTCAAAGGTATATTTTGGATTGAGGTTGTCACTTTTATTAATATAGTACTCCTCAAGTGGTAAAGCAGCGTTGACAGTTTGTGGTCGGGTATCTTGACGTTTGTCGTTTCGTTGGACTACAGCATATTCGATACTTCGCACGTGGGGTGTGAGGTCGCGGAGTACTTTTAAGATCATTGATTGGAATTTATCGTTTAACCAATCGCGCACAAAAACACTTGGTACACCAAGAGTAATAGTGCCATCCTCTAGAGATGCAATATGGGTGTCTTTGAACCAGGTTTTGAAATTGGCAGGAGTAATTGACAGTTCGATGGTAACCAAGGCGTCATCCCATAACTTTTTCACATCGACATGTTCTGTCTGAACGATGCTGTTTGTGGTAAGAGATGTTTGTGACAATGGATTCATAGAAGTAATCAATCAAGAGGTAGCAAGCATTATACCCTCCCCAGAGTAACTGTAAACTTTTTGATAAAAAAATTGAACGACGTGGTATTTTTTGTGTGCAGTCCTGTCAACTGTGTATAACCTGTGCAGAACTTTTTGCGGCTGCTGTAGGTTAGTCAGAATCTTTGACAGGATTGAAAAAATAACGCAATAGTGTATAGTTGTGCCCACCAATCAACCAATACGTATTTTATGCCAAAACGAACCTATCAACCAAGTCAAAAGAAGCGTATGACTACGCACGGGTTTCTCGTGCGGGCCGCTTCAAAGGCTGGTGCGAAGATTCTGAAGAATCGACGCCGCAAAGGCCGTGCTGAACTTGCAGTTCAAAAAAGTAAGTAATAAAAGAGCCGCGCCTGCGGCTCTTTTATTTAGGTATACTTAGTAAGAATCTGTAGCTGATATGCTTAAAAAAAATCAACGATTAACCACTGAAGCGTTTGACCAGTTTTTCAAAACTGGACGACGTTACCATACTCCCCACCTCCAACTTATCTATACTCCCCACCCAGTCTTTCATGGCTCAGTGGTCGTCGGTAAGAAGGTGTGTAAACGAGCCGTTGACCGCAACCGTTGGCGCCGACGTGCGTATAATGCTCTCTATCAACTAACAAAACAAACCAATCAATCTGGTGTCTATATTGTTGTCTTGAAACCAACTGCCATTACCCTCTCATTTGCAGCGCTACGGCAAGAAATAGCTACAGTGGTTGGCCGGACGCAGTAATCAGGGTAGAATGACCCAACTTATTTTTAAGCTTTCATTCAGGCATGTTTAGTTATATTTGGCATTCATTTTTCTTTGACCCGGTGTATAACGGTCTCGTATTTTTTATTGATGTGGTTCCTGGTGGCGATGTCGGGATTGCCATAATTCTCATTACGGTGCTAGTAAAAGTTCTCCTCCTCCCGCTTTCATTAAAGGCAGCTCGAACGCAGCGTTTGATGCGTGAACTTGAGCCAAAACTTAAAGAGATTAAGGAAAAATTCAAAGATAAGCGCGAAGAACAAGCGCGTGCCATGATGGATTTATATAAAGAAGCCGGCCTGAATCCGTTTGCCAGTATTCTCCTCATTTTTATTCAAATTCCAATTATCATTGCCCTCTACTTGGCGGTGTATCGTGGTGGGGGTGTACCACTGCCGGATATAAATGTTGATTTACTCTACGCTTTTATTCCGAGTCCTGAGACTGTTAATATGATGTTTGTTGGTCTCATTGATATGGCTGGCAAAAGTCTGCCGTTGGCGCTACTCGCTGGGGCGACACAATTTGTCCACGCACAACTTTCATTCCCGAAACCAGAACCAAAAAAAGAAGGGGCTGAAGCTAGCTTTAAAGATGATTTTGCCCGTAGCATGCAAATGCAGATGCGCTATGTTATGCCGCTCATTATTACGGTTGTTGCCTACACTATTTCAGCAGCGATCGGTTTGTACTTTGTGGTCAGTAACTTAGTAGCGATTGCTCAAGAGGTGCTGGTAAAGAAGGAAAAATAATTATTCAGGGGTACAAACTAGTACTTTATTTCTTTTTGATCCATTTTTAAGTTCAACAATCTCTGGTACACCCGCTTCACCACTGGGCAATAAATCGCCATCTTCACAATCGTCTTCTTCTTGTCCGCAGACTGATCTGCCACCAAAACTTACTTGGATTTCACATGTCACAGCAATAGTTTCTTCTGTAACGGTGACAGAATCAGGTAATATGCTTTTTATAGCATCAGAGGTTATTTTTAGTTCTGCCAGTTCAGATGCATCGTCGTCCACTGGATAATAGCATTTTCCACTGTCAAAAATTCCCTTGCCCACCATTATGCCACCTCGATTTTCACAAATTGTTTCGCAAATAGCATATGCACCTTCTAGAACAATCGGTATATCAAAACCAGAGCACTCCTCGAGCGCACAATTACCAGCTTCAGAAGCACAATATTCAACGAAAGACCGTCTTTCAGTACTATCTAGGTCAATCTCAGTTTCTCTGGTAAGATCCTCAAAAGAAGGTGCGTTTGGCAAAATACCAAATGAAGTTAGGTCTTTATTAATAGTATTCAGTATAACTACCGCTAAGATAATGATCATGAGGCCAAGAATTGCAGCGTAGATGTCTTTTTTAGCGTCGGCCTTGTCAGTTACGATGCCACTTAAGACATACTGCACCCCAGCCATGATGAGTTTCACTACTGCTATAAGCGCACCAGCAATAATAGCCAGACGCAGTAGGGCGTTTAAATAGTCATTAAAACTGAGTTTGTTTATCTCTTCGGTTTTTTCGAGACCTGGTAAACCGACGAGTGGAATAAATCCTTGAGCTGAGGCGACTGCTGGCAGGATTGTTATCAGCACTATCAGTACGGGTAGAACAGTCGCGCACAATGTTTTAAAGTGTTGTGTCATAGAGCCAGAGCGTATTATCATTTTTATTACTAAACAAGATTTTTTCACCATTTTGACTAGTTGTGATGCTGAAAACATCGATAGCTCGACCAGCTGTCTGTTGTAGATTAGAAACAGATAGTGCACTCATATTATTTAGGTCAATTTTCCATAAAATATCTTCCGATTGACGAGTACCTTGATACCAATCTACTAGTGCATCGCCCCCGTCTGACAAGAGTGGTGCAGCACACCACATAATCGAAATGTCGGCATTTGAAACAGTACATTTTTCGGGAATAAATTGAATCGGTAGTGTTTCGCGGGCGTCAGTTGTCAGACTGGTTATAGTTGAAATACTGTCGCCAGCTCCAGTGTTTGCGGTGGAAAAGACTCGCCCATTATTCACCGTTGCAACCAAGCCATAGGCACTAGGGATAACTGGCCGCAGCGTGTCACTCACTATTTTATACAATGATCCGGTCATTTGGTCACTCACTCGGTTATACACATAGGGTGTATTTAGAGTGTCAGCAGAACTGGTGTCCCAGATTGTCCGAACACTTCGAAGAGGAATAGAAAATACTTTAGTGGGTTGGCCGCTGAGGAGATTATAGGTATATCCGTCAGTTCCCCCGTCCGTCAGTACTGTGTACGCAAGCTGTGAATCAGATACAAAGTTAGTTTCAGTGGTTTGTTGGGGTAGATTAATAAGAGGTGTGTCACTCGCTGAGCCATCTGCTAAAGACAATAACAGTGTGGCACGGGATCCATCAGTGTCAGTTGTCAGTGTCAGATGTTCAGCATTGGGTGAAAAAGTCGCCTCAAAAACTCGGGCAACAGTTGTGTTATTGATTTTTGTTTCGGGGGCTGTCGTGGTTGTATCCAATTCATAGACATGGCCCACCCCCCGCTCAACAAACCGTAGTATCGTGTCGTCGTTACCAATAAAACTGAAACCAGCAACTGGTTTTGTAGTTAGCTGTCTGAGTGCTTTCGTGGGGGCATCGTTTGGTAGCGTTTGGGGTGTAGGCAAAGTGGGTTCGTTGTTGATAGGACTACTTTCAAATCCGAGGTTTGCAAAGACGTCGTCAGTTTGTTTAGGTGTTCCAAACAATAATAAGTAGACCCAAACAGCAATAACGCTGAGGATAACGATGACGCCAATACTAATGATGAGGGTTTTCTTCACAAATTAATTATAGCAGCAAGCTAGGATTTGAGAGGTACGAACTTCCCCAGACAATCAATTAGAAATTAAGGGTAAAGTCAGCTTTACTACCCTGTAATAAATTTTCTAGATTTCTAATGTGTAGTTCGGCCTTAACTGATCCAGAATTTGCCGTTCGACGGAGAGTAATTTCACGAGGATCTGTCGACGGATTGGTAATGGTCTGATTATTTAATTTCCACTCAATGAGAGGGTCATTTGAAAAAATAGTACTATCGAGATAATAGGGTTCACCACGAACAGTTATTTCGCTGCTGATTAATAATGTTGGGTTTCGTAGCGTCATGTTTGATAGGCCACGGAGAGGATTGTTTTCGTAGAATAATATCTCCGGCTCGGCAATTTCAATTTCAGTTAATTTACGAGCTACTGTGCGACCAGAACTATCTGAAACGTTTACACGCACCAGTACACGAGGTTTTTTGGGTGTCTCAAATGTGGCCACGTTTTTTCCGACTATTGGCCCCCCATAGAGAGGTTTATTATCAACTTGCCAACTATAGGTTAATTCATTGGGATTAAGGTTAGTGTCGGGGATGGCTATGATGCGCATCATGCTGCCAGCACTTGGGAGCGGCCTCCCCTGATAGTGGTTGGGTACAGATGTATCTGCTTCAACAATTATATCCACTCGACTTGGAGCTATTGTTTCAGTTAGGTTAAGGGTTTGACCATTTTTCAAATTAGCCACAACCCGAAGAGTAATAACCTCTCCCTTACTGCCAGCTAAAAAAGTAAAGGTGCGGGCATTTTTTGCTTCGGGTTGTTCAATTTCATCAAGGTACCAAGTAATGGTAGCGCCAGTGGTATCGAGGGAGTAAGCATTTAATGAGGCTTTAATTTCCTGGTTGGGTTCTGGATATTGAGGAGAGAGTTCAATTGAAACTGAATCAGGAATTACCCCCAGTTGAGCATTTATTTGCACAGGGAACAGGATCAGCATTCCAGTAAATAGGCCACTGAAAATAAGCTTTAAATACATATATACCAGTATAAGCTACAGCTGCTAAGTCCTGCTCTGCAATTGTTCATAATATTTAAGTTTGACTGTCATGATTGATGACATCGATCATCACCACGCCTACCCACGGCGCAATACCGCCAACAAATGGTATCCAATACCAGGCGGCCATGGCAAAAAATGAGCTACTCAAGTTGCCACCGAAAGGATTAACCCGGTACACGACTGCTGCTGTAACCAATTGAGCCCAGCCAAGTAAAGCAGCCATAATAATACCGAACATCGCGATTGATTGGCCAGGAATAAATTCGGCCACTACGACTGCAGCGCCTTCACCAACCACTTCCCCAGCAACACTGCCTAGGCTGAAGGCTGTAAGCTCAATAGTAATCCCAGATATTGAAATGAGCCAAAATAAAAATTGGGCAATATATAAGTAGGTACAAATTTCAATGATGAGCAGTGTTTCTCGACGGCGGGTAACAATGTTGGCTGGGTTATTTATTCTGGCCGTAAAAAATCCACCAAGTGATTGCGCAGCGCCTTTTTGCTGGGCTTCTTGGTCGTACCAGGTAGAGTCTGAAAAAGTTTGGTTGTCATTAGCGGCTTCCAGTTTTTCATCAGGATTACCAAATGGATAGCGATAGCGCTGACTAAAATCCTCATCTATAGTGCTCGGTGAACCGTCCACGCGCTTAGCGGGGGACTGTTTTTGTTGCTGCCGAGCAACATGATTGCGATTGCGCTGACGTCGGTCGTCAGTATCAGCGCGACGCTTTACACGTACATTTTGAGGTGACGACTGTTGGGCTACTGCTGCCATGCAGTAAGTATATCACTGCTATCCCTGGGCAGCCTTGAGGTCGGCTTTAGCGCGCTTAATTTGCAGAATTTGTGATGGATCGGAGGTGATAATTTGGTCTTCAGTGTATGAAGCGATGACTTTGATAGCTACGTGTTTGAGGCCAGCAAAGAAGATCCCTTCTCCAACGTTTGATTCTAAGAGCAGTAATTTTTCTTCATCGGTCAGGTTGAATGTTCTTTGGATGTTGTCGACGGCTGTTGGTGATTGTTTCATCAGTAATTGCAAACTTGAGTTGGTGATCATCGGTACACCATATGGACTCCGTAAAAAGTCGTCTACGTCTTGAGTGATGGTCGAAAGGCCAAGGTAGTATTTTCGACCACGCTTAGCGAGCATAAACAGGAATGATGCTGTATCTTCACTTTTCATCATCCACCAGGCTTCGTCGATAACTAGAAGACGTTTGGTAAGGCGCCGTCGAATTGCACTCCAGATGTGGTTGGTAATAATGTACATGGCGATAGTTTTCAATTCGTCCTCCATGTCACGAAGAGAAAAGACAATGAACTTCTGGTTGATATCAACGTTAGTTGGCTCATTCATAAAACCAGACCAGGTCCCAGATGTATATTTTTGTAAACGAGCAATCAATGAAGCGCTACCTTCCATGCCGGCTAAAACCATTTCAAAATCTGACAGTAATGGAGGCTCAAGTTCAGCAAAGTTACTTGCGCCAGTGATGTCTTTCAAGGCATAGGTTTCGCGAATTGCTTCATCGACGACAGTCTCTTCTTCTGGTGATAGTCCACCAAGCATGAGACGAAATAGTCCCGTCATTTCAATAATATGAGAACGCAGCACATCATTAGGGTCCTCATCTTCAAGTGGTGCGGGTAAGTCAAACGGATTAATGTGGTGACTTGAAGACAGTGAGATATTAAAGAATCTACCCCCCGTTGCTTCAGCCAGGTATTCGTATTCTCGCTCGGGGTCAATAACGATTACTTCAGTCCCAAACATCAGTGAACGAAGGATTTCTAATTTTGTTGTATAGGACTTCCCTGCCCCCGAGGTGGCGAATGTTACCGAGTTGTAATTAGTGAGTTGGAAGCGGTCAAATAGTACTAAACTTGAATTGTGACGGTTAATACCGTAGAGAATCCCTGAGTCAGAAGTTAGGTCAAATGAGGTAAACGGAAAAAAACTTGAGAGAGGTGAAGAATTAAACTTGCTATGTACAAAGAGTTCATCGCTCATTGTTGGAATGATGCTTTTGAGCCCCTGTTCTTGCTGAAATAACGCCGGTTTAATATAAATAAGACGCGAATCGAGAATACCCTTAATTTCTGTTTCGGATTTATCAAGCTCTTCCTCACTGTCACCATAAATTGAAAGGTATAGACCAACATCAAATAATTTTTCCTCAGCTTGCTGAAGTTTGTCGCGCAGATCTTCCAGGTTGCGGTAGGCAGACTCAAGTTGTGGATCACGCACCATCCCCTTCTCGGCGTTAATACTCATTTGACTTTGTACCTCGGCTACCTTCTTTTGGAATTTTTTTAAGGTCTCAGCTGTGTCAATTGGGTGAATCACGATTGAAATATCCATTTCCCGCTCCAGATTCAAAATTGGTTCGAGCCAACCATCGTTCAGATAGCGTGGATAGGATACAGCGAAAAATACTCGTGAGATTTTGCCGCTGATGTTTACGCTGCGGGGATTGATATTGATTGCTGACGGTGAGATAACATCGGCTAAGGTTAGTAACGAGTTCTCAATTGCTGCCTCGTCAGCATCGGTTGGAGTTTTATTTGGTTGTAAGAAATCTAAAAGACCCATATTAGTTAGCACCTGGAGCGGAGGTTCCCACTTCACCAGGATTAAAGATGTGATAATACAATTCTACCAGTTCATCATTTTGCAGTTTAGCTGTGCGAACACCGATACGGTTAAGACCCTGTTCAACGACGGCCGCCCGCTGCTCAAGTTGTAGGCGGTGCTCTGCAAATTTCTCGTCACTTGGTGGTGTTGATTGGCTGCCACCAAGGAAACTTGAAAAATTTGACTTGAGGTCAACTCCGATGGGGATATACGGGATGACCACAAAGAAGTTTTTGGTCATGACGTCGACTTCAGTTGTAAATGTTTTTACAAACGACATGTATTCCCGTAGTTGAATTTGCATGAGATCGTTGTCTTGCTCAGTTTCCCGAGCGGCCAATTTTTGTAAGTATGGGTTGATGTCCAGTCGACGCGATTGAATGTAGATCTGCAGTGAAAAATCAATGGTATTTAAAAACGACTGAAATTGGTGCAAAATTGCTGTTTGTTCGTCGGAAGATTTGAGGGCAAAGTTGATTGAAGAAGCGAGCATGACAATATTCATTTGGCCATTTTTAAGAATGACCACGCCGTCTTTGATGTCACGAATGGGAACAAAATTTTGGGTTGAAAGATTAGTTTTAGGCATACTATTTTTGTTCTTGGATGGCCTTGAGCTCAAGCTGGCGTGAGAGTGAGTTTAAGTTACTTTTACCCGCTTGAGGTACATGGCTGGCTGCCTCTAGTTGTTCAGGTTGGCCGTGATAAATACCAGAGCCAGTCTTGCGCCATAAATAGAGTTTTGATTTACGAAAATAATTTACCATTGACTCAA
Organism: uncultured Candidatus Saccharibacteria bacterium; assembly: GCA_964350645.1. GTDB lineage: Bacteria > Patescibacteriota > Minisyncoccia > Phycocordibacterales > UBA918 > OLB19. The sequence continues at coordinate 117,757 of CAYGJY010000002.1, forward strand.
GATAGATTGAGAAAGGTCGGTTGTTCACTTGGTAGAACGCGAGCAGCACTCCAAGACCCCCAAGAGGGATACCAATAATAGCAAAGATGAAAATATTGGTAGTCAGAAACAAAACCGCTGCAAATCCAAGTCCGCCACCCAAGAATAAAAATTGCTTCCAGGTAAACGGACCAAAAATTTTATCTTCAATCTCAATAAACTGCGGTACTTCAAATCGCATAGTCACATTATACATTGAACCCACGCACTACTCAGTGGCATGGTTCGATTTATCCCCGCCTTCGGGGGCTTGGTAGTTTGGTAGACCACTAAGTAAGGGTCGTTTTTCTAGAGTGTCAGCTTGAGAAGTAGCCCTAATGACATGCTCTTCTTCAGATGTGAAGTGTTCACTGTCCCTGGTGTACCCCACTTGAGGAGTAACTCGAGCTTTTTCAGCGTCAGTCTGCATAGTGCGGACTGGCACTGGAGTACTCATTGGTAATTCTGGCTCTGCCCCTCCGGCTGCAGTCGTTATTTGTTGTTGGTCTAAGAATTTTTTAATTTCAATGACTAACTTATCGCTCGCTTCTTTTGGAAGTTTCAAATCAGTTTCGAGCGTATCAATAATGTCGGCTAGCGAATATAAACGCAGAGCCAAATCTGACACGACTAAAACTAAATCGCGAAATAAGTTTTCAGGCAAAGCATTGGTTTCAAGAAAGTTAGTCACAAAGGTTGTGATAGTATCGGAATCAATCAGCTGCTTCAGCTCTGGCGGAGCAGCTTTGTAGGCCACGTCAAATTCTTCCCACGAGGTGATTTTTTTTATCATAGTTAGGTATTTTGTAGGTTCAAGCGAGCTGCTAGTGGTGTATGCTTCTCCCAGCTTTGCCATTGTTTCGTGTAGGCACCAGGACCACTTGGGCTCAATCGATCCAGAAGAATTTGATTGTCAATATTTTTCGACATAGTCTGGAGGTCTGGATCAGCGATTTTACCGTCTTTCATCTTAGCTTCGACCATAGTTGGCGTGAGATGAGGGGCCATGGCCGCATCAGTGAATACTTCGTCAGGCATTTTGGCAAACTCTTTGCTACCACGTTGAGCTAAGAGCTGGCGTTGGGTTTGGGTACCCACCATCTGGTTGCCACGCGTGCCCGTAGTGGCTACTTGTTTCATAGCTTTTTTCTTGGCAGTTTTGATGTCACCAATTTGTTGGTCAGAGTATTTGCCAGTTTTTTCGAGATCATCAATTTGATCAGCAGAGAGATGCAGGGCTACCTCTTCTTTGGTCAGGATATTGATATCCATGTCTTTCATTTGTTCGGTTGTTAAGTCACCGATTGCGCTGACCATATCTTTTAGTTGGTCAGCTGTCGGAGTTGTCCCACCAGTAGGATTAATAACAGTATCAATGTCAGTCAAGCGTTTATTTTCTGCTGCTTTTTGAGTGGTACGTTTTTGTCGTTCTTCTCTAAAGTTGTCGATATCACCCAAAGAACGGTGTAGACCCTCTGGCTTCCAATTTTCCCACATATCGGTATGTTCGAGTACGAGGTGATCAGCCTCTGTGGCTTTAACAGCAGAACGTGCAAAATCCCCGATTTTACTTCCCGTTCCAGCTGCACTACTACGTGATTGCCAATTTTTGAGACCTTTCCCAACTGCCCCGGCGGTACGTCCAACTGCCCAACGCCGTATTCCTCGGTCTGGGAAGCGGGCCATATAACTCGCTTGACGCATGATCCGGTCCCCGCCGTTTTTGGTCATGGTGTAGGCGGCGTTGGCACCATAGGCACCCATCATTTGAGCGACCTTGAGTGAAGCAACCAGGAAACCAGTTACTAAAAAGAAGTACAAGATGATCATGAATGCTCCATTTGAAGCTGCGTTTTGTTCATATGCTTCTGCAAATGTGCCGTTTACTCCAATTCCACTGAGAGCCCAGAGTGAGAGATAGAGCATAAATAAATAGGCCGGCGCTACAAACGCGTATTTTAAAAATTTTGTCCACCACTCCTTACCCTGCTTGGCGGCCAAAGGAGACATCAGCCCCAAAAACATCATGGGCGAGAGAATCATAAATATAATTAGGGCAATAAAGCGACCAATCAAAATCACCGCCCCAGAAGCAAAGACAAAGCCAGCAAAAATCATAAAAAACATCATGAGAATACCAAACATGATAAAGCGACCAGAAATGAAATCTGTTTCACCGCGGATATTTTCGAGCAATGAGCCGTCGGCGAAAGACGGTAGTTTGGTGGCATTCATAAAAGCGGCGGTCACACTTTTTTGGTCAGCGCCACCAAACGTGACTGTTGTCGCTCCGCCTTCATCACCACCTGAAACAGTGATAGTGCTGGTATCAGCGGCGACGTTGGCCATCATTGCCGTGTGGATTTGAAAAGCAGCAATATTTGAGAAATCGATGATGGCTTTGGTGATGAACAAGCTAAAGTTGATCATCAGCGCGGCAATGATCAGATATCCGAGAGCTTTTTTGGTACTTGTGTCATTTGAAAATAAAATAGTACGAAAACCGATGTAGATTAAACCAAAAATGAAGAAGATATTAAATAAATCCCTCACTACTACCCAGAGCTCGTCTACTACTACTCCTAGATTTGCTTCTAGATAATTCCCCATGCCAATGACTAAGTAGATCACCGTGTAATCAAGCAGGCTACCTCCTACCCATAAAAATAGTCCTCCAAAACCAACACAGATTGTGTACAGAAAAGAACCTACTGATGTGGGAATACTATCTGCATATACAGGTGTGGTGCAGCCGATAATAAGCACACAACAAAACAGTAGTTTAAGTAGTAGTCGAGTAGTTTTTTTAGAAACAGAAATACGCATAACTAAATTCCATTAAGTAACCGGTCACATCGCGATTCTTCATTTTGAAGAGCTTCATCAAAATCTCGTAGTTCTACGTCCATGAGAATTATTTCTAAATTGACTTCTGCTTGAGCCACCTCAACTTGCGAAGCAGCGGCAGTGTCAAACTGAATTTGACGGGCAGCTAGCGTGAGATCGAGTTGAGCTTGCGTCGTCGTCGCTTGATTGTATGCTCGCTGGACCCGCCGTAGGTCGACGATTACTTGGTTGATTAGAGGGATGATCTCGACCGCTTCAGTACGGGCATCGGTATAGACAGGTGGTAATTCGGCGTTGAAGCAAACAGGGTACTGCTCTTCTAGGTCTTCTATGCGAGTTTCTTGGCGATCAACAAAGGCAATGGTTTGGTTCATGACTCGTCGGTAGTTTTGCTGGGTAGTAATTGCATCTTGAATCGGGTCGCCACCAGTTGCGACAGCACCGCTTGTTTCAGTCTGCGTTCGTTCAAGGAGGGTCGGTCCGGCGCCACTTTCTCCGCGGTAGGCGTAGGCTGAGTTTCCGCCAGCGCCAAGTAGACCTCCAACCCCAGTAATCAGCGTACTACCAAATTGTGCCAAGACCGCACCGACAAGTTCATTAAATTCATCAGCAAAGGCCAATTTCTGACCAGGGATACCTAAATATTGATTAAATTGTGTTTCGACTAAGCCTCCCGGAGTGGTGACTGTACAATTATTGATTGAGCCACTAAGAGAGACACCTTCCTCACAGATCTGAATATTTTTGAAAAACTTATTGGCTTTGAGAATTTCAAATTCACCATCTCGTGTGCGTAGAACAATCGCGTCACGCTCAGCACTTGCATTTAAGAAAGCTTTGTTAGGGTCATTGTTAGCCCCTTGGGTTAGTTCAAACCAACCAGCCCAACCGCCTTCAGCAAAGTTTCCGTTAAGGAAGTTTTCCATATTGCCAACAACATCAGATAAGGTACATTGCGGCTCATAGCCATCTGCACCATAGTATTGCAAGCTGAGCGCGATGCGAATGTCGAGCTCAAAGGGACTACACAAAAATCCAAGTTCACTACCATTAATAAATCGTCCAACAGCTTCGTCGACAACATCAGTAAGGAAGCCTTCAATGTTGGTGACAAATGCCGGACTACCTTGGAAGCCTGAGTTGACCCAGGCAGTCAGCGAGGTCAGCATGTTGGAAATCAAGGCGTTCGCTAGACCCCAGAAGAGTGGGTCTAAAATATTTTCTTTAACCCACTCGTCGTATTCGTATATTTGGATAGCCACGTCAGCAATGGCTGAGATAGTTGATTCAACCGAAGTTTTAACGTTGTTAGCAAAGTTGAGGACATCTTTAACCGTGAAAGCTTCGGCTGGTTCCACGTATACTACTTTGGTATGCGATAAAGGTGAGGCAGCCACCATAATAGCTACCACCAAAACTGAAGCAATGTAGGAGGTGACGTTTTTGTAGTGGAAGAGATTCATATGTATTACCAGAGATTAATGAACCCAAAAACTTGGCGGGCTAGGTCATTTTCTTTATAGGAAATACCCTCCCCTTCGAGGTTGGTGTAGAGATTAACGAGGGCATAGTAGAGACCCTTGGTGTCATCTTGATAGCGTTTCAGTCGTGTCATGGTGTAAAGCGGATCAGTAAATGATGCTTCCATAGCTGCGATGTCGATCGCTAGCGCATTGTAAGCATTAAGGAGGTAGACGTGATCGTCAGCTAGTGAGCGAGGAACCTCTAAGGTCAGCATATCGCCAAGCATCCCTTCGTATGATTTTTTAATAGGAGCAAGCTTGGCTAAGGTTTCAGGGTTGTTGCGTTCGACTGCCTGTTTTGTAATCAGCGCCTCATTCTCAGTTTCAACTGGGACAGCGTGTACCAAAGCAATTTCAGCGACTTTATTGCCGTAAGCAAAGAGTGCTTCGCGGTTGGTGTCATCAATGACGGCTATGTCCCTAAACGTATATAGGTCGTCAACAGCCGCAGCTTGGATTTGCTTCTCAAAATTATCAACAATCTGACCTTGTTGTTCATCAAACACACCATACTGCTTAGCTTCGACGGTATCTTTGAAAAGAGCGATTGCCATTTGTCCCGTCAGTGTGTCTGGTGGAGTGTAGGTACCGGCTGTCGTTGTGCCTGAATCAAGAGAAATTGTTTGCACCGTACGCAGTGTTTCTCGCCAATCAGCAATGCCATTGTTATTTGCGTCAGCGATGGCGATATAACTCCGCTCTGGGGCAGCCGCCACTATTACAGCAGCTGATGCCGGAGTACTTTTTTCTGTGACGACACCATAAAGTGAGGCTGAGATCAGACCAGCTCCAATAACAAATGCACCTAAAATCTTGGCGTTCATAAACGGTAGTCTCAGTATAACAGTCGCCACTATACATATATATGTATAAAGGTAATAACCTGTGATTAACCGTGGGGACAGCTATGTATAGTCTGGGGAACAGCTGTTAGGTATTGATCGATTGAAGCTCTTGTACTAACTGTAGCCATATTTCAAGGGATAGGTCTTCGGCTCGGACATCAAGCGGTAGTGCTAGTGTGGAAAAGATGTGGGTAAGTTGGTTTCGCTCAAAGTGGGCTGCTAAATTACCAAGGAGCTGTTTTCGTTTTTGGCCAAAACCAAGGTGGAGCATTTCAAAAAAGAAGGTTGGAGAAAGCGATATAAAGTGTTCCTGATTGATATGTTCAATAGAAATGATAGCTGAGTCAATCTTTGGCGGGGGTGTGAAGTGCCCTCTCAAAACCGTCGTAACGTAGTGTGGCTGCCCAAATGCCTCAATGGAAAGAGAGAGGAGGGAACTTTTTGTGTCACGGGCAATGCGTTTGGCAACCTCTTTCTGAATTAGAAAGACAATTTGGCTTGGTTGTACTTTGTGCTCGAGTAAGGTGCGAAACAGGTATCCGGTTAGGTAGTATGGGATATTGGCGACTACTTTAAAGTTGTGATTGGTGAAGCTATAGTTAGTTATATCGAGCTCACGGGCGTCACCGTGATGTAGTTCAAGCAATCCGTCCGCAAGCTCAGTAGGAAATGTTTCTTTGAGAACAGTGATAGCTCGTTCGTCTGCTTCAAGTGCCACGACTTTTGCCCCACGTTGCAAGAGTTCGCGGGTCAGAGCACCAGTGCCGGGTCCGATTTCGAAAATAGTCTCACCAGTGATGATGTGGGCAGCATCACACATCCAGCCAGGGACAACTGGACTGGTGAGGAAGTTTTGTCCAAGGCTTTTCTTTTTGTGAAACGTCGATTCAGTCATAAATGAAGCCTACGGTTTTGCAGGTGACTTGGCAAGGGTCTGTATATGAGCAGCCGACAGAACATTTTGTCACTTTGGCTGCTGCGCATCTTTATGTCCCCTCAGTCAATTTCAATAATTGTTTCGTACCCAGAGTTGTTTTCATTACCTCCGCGTCTGGCATCGTCCCCGTCGATGTAGTCACTATCAAGATCATGCAAAAATGATGAGGGTACGTTAATACGTTGGCTACCGAAAATTGTTCGCATGTGTGCGTAGGTTAAAAATATTTTTTTCTCAGCTCGAGTTAAGGCGACGTAAAACAGTCGGCGCTCTTCTTCGTGATCGACGCCGCGATCGTCGAGACGTTCATGCGGAAAGAGACCCTCTTCAAGTCCGGTGATAAACACATAGGGAAACTCGAGTCCTTTGGCAGCGTGGATGGTCATGAGTCTAACGGCATCTTGCTCTTCTTTAGCTTTGAGTTCATCTTGATCAGACTGCAGCGCAGCGTCTTCAAGAAGGGTGTCGACTGCTTCTTCCGGGTCAAGTTCATCGTAGCGCACTGCAAGGGTGACAAGCTCACGTAAGTTTTCCAGTCGTTCCATATCCTCTTCAGTTCCAGATTTCCGATAGTCAGCTTCGATGCCAGTGCGCTTCATAATAAACTTCAGGGTTTCGGAAATGTTACTGGTCCGTGCACTGTCAGCAATATCACTCATCATCTCATCAAAGCGTTCTACTTTTTGTAATGCTGCTCCTGACAAATCTTCTCGTCTTCCTTCGACTACTTTGAGCATAGTGACTTTACCAATGCCGCGCGTCGGGGTGTTGATGATGCGTGTCAGGTCACTCGTACTGCCTGGGTTTAAGGCCAGACGCAAAAAAGACAATACATCTTTCACTTCTTTTCGTTCAAAAAATTTAGTGCCTAAGAGTTGGTACGGGACGCCAAAATTTAAAAATGCTTCTTCGAGAGAGCGTGACTGAAAGTTGGTCCGGTATAGCACAGCAACTCCAGATGGCGCAGCTCCATCAGCGATTAAGCTCTTGGCGGTCATTGCAATGTACTCTGCTTCGTCTGAACCAGTCATTGCGGCAAACACTGTAATGTTCTCCCCGTCTTGGTTATTGGTGAAAACTGTTTTTTCAACGCGGTTGTGATTCTTCTTGATGATGTCGTTACTAGCGGCGATAATCGTTTTTGTTGAACGATAATTTTCTTCCAGCAAGACTGTGTGGGCACCAGGAAATTGTCGTTCAAACTGCAGCACGTTTTGGATGTCAGCCCCTCTCCACGAGTAAATGTTTTGATCAATGTCGCCAACAACACAGATATTTTTTTGGTCGCTGGTTAGTTGTTTTGCAATTTCAAATTGTACCTTGTTAGTGTCTTGGTATTCGTCAACGTGAATATATTTAAATCGTTCACGAAGTGTCGCAGCTACCTGTGGGTGTGCTTCAATCAACCGTAGAGTTTTTAAAAGGAGATCGTCAAAATCAAGCGCGTGATCGTCCTTCATAATTTTTTCATAGTGCTCCCAGACTTCCCCAGCGACGCGTTCTGGGTAGCTTGAAGCGTCATCAAGGAATGTAGTACGACTGAGTGCGTCGCCTTTAGCACGCGAAATAATACTGAGCATCTTCCGGGGCTCGAATTGCTTTGGACTGTAGCCGGCTAGCTCAAGCGATTTTTTAATGGCTCGTACTGAATCACTACGATCGTAAATGACAAAGTGGCGCCGCAAGCCAAGGAGCTCATGGAATTCACGTAAGGTGCGTACACCAAAAGAGTGGAAGGTAGTGACCACTGGTAATGAGTCAATGAGCGCCCGATCACTCGGAGGATATTTTTTAATCAGAGCTAAAACCCGCTCACGCATTTCTTTAGCGGCTTTGTTAGTAAAGGTGACGGCAAGAATATTATGGGGAGCGGTGCCCTGGTGAATTAGATGGACGATGCGGTGCGTGATGACGCGGGTCTTTCCTGAACCAGCGCCAGCGAGCACAAGCAAAGGGCCGTTAGTGTGGACTACAGCTTCAGTTTGTTTAGCGTTCAGACCTTCGATGTACCTGGGTGTCTCCATATGCTCGCGCATACTACCGCACTGATTTATATATGTATAGATAAATAAACCGTATAAGTCTGAAGTAGGTATTACAAAACAAGATATATCTTGCGTCAATGGCCCAAAACCGAAGGTTTTGGGCCACCAAAATAGCTTTTTTTCTTTAACGCTGAAAAGTGCACTACGTCAATTGACCGACTCCTTTGCTCTAGTAGAATTATGCGCATGCCAAAAGATGACCTCGCTTGGAGGTTCGGCCAAATAGATGATTGACCTAATTCCGTAATGCTGATCGGCGGTGAGACCATAACCTAAAACGTATTTTATCTACACAAGAGGACACTGACGGATCTAGTATCCCGGAGTTTGTAACTACAAACTCCACCCCGCAGTCGACATATATACCTGCTCCATCGTCAAAAATGGTTCGCTTTTTCGTTGAAGCCCTACCGGCACTATTACTGGTAGCAGTGCCGTTCTCTGTTCACGCTGGAGTGTTCAGCTCGCTTGTTGAAATGTTGCAAGATGATGTGGTGATATACCAGGCTGATCGTCATCATCAATCGGTTGTGGATGTTGCCCTCATGAGTGCTACCGCTAATCCAGATCCGATCGGTGCGATCGGTGGCGGTGATGTGATAGTTGATGAGGGAGCTTTGGTCGCTGGAGGTACGCTTGGGGCTGACGACATGGCTGCCGCCAAAACCTTTACTGGCGAGATTAGTGTCTATGTCGTGCGCGAGGGTGATACCCTCTCACAGATTGCCGAGATGTTTCAGGTCACTACTAACACAATCCGGTGGGCCAACGAGATTCCTGGGGGCGTGATTCAGCCAGGTGACTCACTTGTAATCTTGCCGATTGCTGGTGTTCGTCATGTCATCAAGTCGGGAGATACAATGAGCACGATTGCCAAGAAGTATGATGCTAATATCGAAGAAATTGTAGAGTACAACCAACTGACCGAAGGAGTTGCGCTCGTAGTTGGTGAAACTATTGTGGTACCCGGTGGACAAATGGCTGCACCGGTCCGTAGTGCTTCGCCGGTGAAGACATCAGGTTCAGCTGTTGCATCAGTTGGATTTACGCATCCAGCTCCAGGCGCTATCCGAACTCAAGGAATCCACGGCTACAACGGTGTTGACCTTGGTGGGAGTTACGGTGCACCAATTAAGGCAGCTGCTTCGGGAGAGGTAATTGTCTCAAAGAGTAGTGGATGGAATGGCGGCTACGGAAACTACATTGTGATTAAACATCCAAACGGTACGCAGACATTATATGCTCACCTGAGCAGCACTGCAGTTGGTGTCGGCGCGTATGTTGGTGCTGGAGAAGTTATCGGAGGAATGGGAAGTACCGGGAGATCAACGGGAGTGCACCTACACTTCGAAGTTCGAGGAGCCAGAAACCCTTTCTAAAGTAAACAAAAAACCGGCGGGCACCTTTGGTGCCCGCCGGTTTTTTGATCATAAATCTTGCCAATACGCAGTGTAATTTTTTCCCTTTGTAAAACCAATATCTACATATCTTTTTTCTAATTCAATGTGATCTATAGGAGCGTACACTAAGACTTGGATATGACCTCGGTTTTGCATTTCTATTTTGGCTGCGGACCACAGAGCTGTTACTATTTTTGATTGAGATGTTTCTGGTATTGTTGTGCTCACTGCGAAACGATAGAGCCACGCCGCTCGCCCGTCTTCAAAGAGAGTAACTGTCCCAATAATTTGTCCATTAAGCTCTGCTACTAAAATACTTCCCGGTTTCTCTGTCTCCAATTCAGCTAATTTTTCTTTAGTGTCACGCGCTGCGTCAAACTGTCCTCCGAAAGTACCGCTGTCTCGATACAACGCTTCGACTCCCGGATAATCAAACTCTGGGTTGTAGTTTCGAATAATCATGATGGTGAATGTGAAGTTTTGGTATGACGGATCTCCTCGCGCACTTGTTTGTCACTGATATAACTGAGCACGTCAGAGTCGGGATTATAAAGCTCAATCATGTCGAGCCGTGCTTCTGGAAAAATGCGCGCGTCAGGACACTGACCGGTGGCAACAGATTGTTTCAGTTCTGAATACTCTGCCTTAGGTAAATAGAAATCAATATCCCCTACGTGGTGTCGGTACGGGTCAGGTTTCCGGATATAGAGGTATTCATACCTAGCAGCTGGAGTAGCTTCTTCCTGGGGAATCACGATTGGCTCATGCAATTTAAAATATTTCTGATTCCAGTTGTTAGCGGTATCAGTTAGCTCCTCTCGCAGTCTGGTAAGAAATTCATATTCATCTTGATAATGACAAAAGATACCAATATTTCCTGGTACTGGTAAGTAGCGACCCAGGCTGGTGTAGCATTGTTGGTGCGCTTCACGATGTAGATGATGAATTGCCTGCAGCAATTCATCATGTGACTCTATGGGGCTAAAGCGGTAGAGTTTCATTTTTTACTCTGCAGTTAATTAATCATAACAGAAAATTATACCTTCACGCGGTACTGGAGGGCCTCAAAAACATGTGCTGGTTCGATGGTTTCTTTTTGGTCGAGGTCAGCAATCGTGCGGGCAACTTTGATGAGCCGATGATAGCTGCGTGGTGAGAGATTAAGTTTTTGTGAGGAAGTTTTTAGAAGATCTTTAACATCATCACTGAGATCGATAGTTTCTTCTAAGTCGCGGGCAGACATTTCGGCGTTGGTGTTGGCACCGCGCTTAGCGAGGCGCGCAAGCTGCTGCGCACGCGCTGCAGCGATCTGCGTTCGGGCAGTTTCTGTTTCCCCAGTCTTCTTTTCTAAGTTAGTTAGCGTGTCATAGTCAACGTGTGGTACTTCAAGCCAGAGGTCAATCCGGTCGAGGATTGGTCCAGAAACTTTTTGTTTGTAGGTATCAGCCATGGCGCCAGCGTAGTCGCTTGTACCATCTTCACTGCCTCGGTATGGATTCATGGCCGCAATTAAAATAAAATCTGCTGGGAACAAAGCACTTCCCTGCACACGCGAGATCGCCACCACTCGATCTTCAAGTGGCTGGCGGAGCGCATCAATCGAGCGGCGTTCAAATTCTGGAAATTCATCCATGAACAATACTCCTTTATGTGCGAGGGTGACTTCACCTGGTTTTGGATGGGCGCCGCCACCGACTAAGCTGGTGTGACTTGCGGTATGGTGTGGTGCTCGAAACGGTGGGCAAGAAGAAATCTCTTCTGAGAGAGCTCCGGCAATTGAATGAATCGCCGTGACTGCCAAAGCTTCATCGTGGGTAAGGGGTGGCAATATTCCTTGAAAAGCCCGCGCCAGCATGGTCTTGCCGGTACCGGGTGGGCCAACCAAGATAACATTATGTCGCCCAGCTGCTGCGATTAAAAGTCCGCGCTTAGCACTCTCCTGCCCCTTAATATCTTCTAATGATATGTGGGTGTCGACCCAAGTGTGTGGAATGGTAGTAACTGCTTCTGCTGTTAACGCAGCGTGATCTTCACGGGTGCTATCAACATGCTGGACAACTTCGAGTAAGTTTTTTGCCCCAAAGACAGTAATGTCAGACACCAACGCTGCTTCTTTTGTATTTTCAGTAGGTACAACTACGTAAGCAAAACCAGCATCTCGGGCTGCGGTCACTGAGGCTAAGACACCGCGCACTGGCTGAAGGCTGCCATCAAGGGCGAGTTCACCCAGAAAAATAGTGTCAGTTGGATTGGTTTTTAGTTCAGCCGCTGCGTATAGGTACGCAATGGCGATCGGGAGATCAAACAGCGGCCCCTCTTTCTTTACATCAGCCGGGGCGAGCGAGATGACAATTTTGTGGTTTTTACTTTTAGGCGACGGAAACCCAGAATTTTTAATAGCTGCACTCACTCGATCTTTTGATTCTTCAACGGCTTTTCCGGCTAAGCCAACAAGCGAAAAAGAATGCAGACCTCGTGAAAGGTCAGCTTCAATCGTCACGATCGTACCGGTCAAAACTCCTGGTTGGGCAGTGAAGATACGAGCGACGGCCATAGGCTAGATATTTAAGTCCGATTCGTCGTTGATGTGCTCCTTGCAAGTGCGCGCCGCTGGATTAGCTTCAAGTCGATCAGCTTCGATTTCTTTCTGACACAGTTCGCATCTTCCGAAGGTGCCGATAGTGATTTTTTCGAGAGCTCGGTTGAGGTTGGTGTAGCGTGCTTCGAGCACATCGAGTGTGCCGCGGCGTTCTTGCCATTCTTCTGAACGATCAGCTAGATCATTAGGGTCGGACTCAGCGTGCGCTGCATTAAGTGGTGTAGGAATCCAGTCGCCTGGGGCAGTGGGATTTTCAACACCGAGTGACTGAAGCTCATTGGTTACCAGATCAAGTTCTGTTTCAAGCTTGGTTTTGAATATGTCGAGCTGTGTGATCATAGAATTGTATTGTAGCACGCAGCCAACGAGAGTGACTTTAGCGCACTAATGGAGCAACGGCTGAAAAGGTATTGCGATTAGGGGCAATCAGTAGCGTGTTTCTGGTAATGAATCCGTACACTAACACGTCTTCGTTTTGTGGGTTTGATAAAACACGAACATCGCGATTATTAACTCTTGAATCGAGGGTGGTGGTGATAGTTGCCGGTCCAAACAATGGTGCTAGATCGCTACTCATACTATTCTCCCATGCGAGCATACCGGCAAACATCGTGTCAAAAGAGGTGAAGCGCATGACAATTACTGGATCAGTTGCATCATAGCCGCCAAAGCTAATTGACGTCACAGCTCGCTGCATACTCCCTGGAGCATTAATTGCCATAGTACTTAAAACTAATTCGGCTGTGGCGGTGCCTTCACCTATAGTTGGATAAAATTCTGATAGTCCACTTGAACCACCCTGTAGAGCAGTTTCGACTGCGTTGTACAGTAATGTGCGGTTTCCGGGTAGGGGTAGTGGAGTTGCCTTTGGAGATTCAAGGAGTGTGTCAGTTGGGACAGTAGATGTCACAATGGTTGGCTCGATGGTGCGTGTGAAGAACCAGACTGACACACCGGTACCCAGAATAATCGCTACAATGATAACTGCCGCTAGCGTGAGGTACGGTGTCCCTTGTTTTTTTGGTACTGGGCGACCAAGTTTGTTGAGACGATATTCTGGGATAGGATTTCGATTGAATCGAGGATTTGACTCACTAGTATTTTGTTCAGCTGTACTGAGGATTCTTGTTTGCTGTGGGGGAACGACTTCTGGGACTGGGACTTCAGGTTTTTCGTCAACTTCTAAATCGGTCGGCTCAACTATGGGAACAACTTCTTCTGACTTTGGTGGAGCAGTTTCAGGTAGTGTTGTGGGTGAAGGGATTTCCAGCTTATCGGCCTCTTCGTCACCGACGTAATGTTGCCAGCCAGTTAGTTGTGCCGGGGTTTGTACAGGCTTTGGCTCTAGTTCAGGTGTAGCTGGTTCAGGTTCTGGTGGCACGTCAGGTTCAGCCAGAGGTTCAGGAATTTCTGGGGCAAGGACTTCTGCAGGCAGTTCAACTTCAGGGGTCAAAGTATTTTCTGGATCATTTGAAGGACTCCAGGTCGGTGTTTGCTCGGGTAAGGGCTCAGTTATTGAAATTGTATCTGTTGTGGATGTTTCTCGTTCCTGAGTTTTGAGTCGCTTGGTAGTACTTTCGTAATCATCTTCAGGGACAAGTTTTGCGTTGGCTGCGGCGGCTTGGATGACTGACTCACGTTGGTCGATGTTTGTGACTGTGGGTGAGGTCTTTTGTTGATGTTGTAGTTTATCTTTAGTTTCGGTAAACCAGTTTTTGATTGATTGAACAATTGCCGGTACTAATTTAAAGCGGTTTCGTTTTTGGTCAGTTACAATCATGCCTTCTTCGAGTTCTTGGATACTGTCCTCGCTGTTGAAGGTTTCTTTCTTCTTGTTTTTTAAAGAAGCTGGTTGTGGGATATACGGCTTTATACTCTCAGACTTAATATCCAATGTTGGTTCCTGGATAGGAGGTGCTTTGGTAGGCTGCTTTAGCGTGTGGGCATCGTCCAACATTACTTTTTCATCAGTGTAATCGGACGCAATTGCACTCGTTTCTCGTAAATAGTGGAATGGAGGAATTTCTGCGTCAGCTGTTGCAGCATCAAGTTCAGCTTCGAGTGAGTCAATTTTTTCAGCTGCTGTTTCAGAACGTAGGCCCGTCTGTTCAACTGCAATCGGAGTTGTTGTTTGCGGTGGTCTAGGTGGTGTTTGAGGGAGATCAGTTGCTTGTGCTTTTGCCAGGTTTTGTTCAGCTCGGGCACGATTAACATCATCAGCAAAAGTGCGTAAACGTTGTAGGGGGGCTGGTTTATGATCGGCCATGAATACTCATAGTATCTCATGTTTTTGAGCTTTGTTTCTAGTTCAGTACACAGGAAAACAGGCGGCACACACTAAGTGAGTGCCGCCTGTTTTTCAACTCCCTACTCTTTTATGGTTGGCGCTTTGAGTCCTTTGTTCGCTGCCCACTCACTGTCGGCTTGTTTGATAGATAGACCAATCTTTCCTTCTGCTACTTTGCTAATAATGACCGGTACCTGGTCGCCTTCCTTTAGTATCCCGTCCATGCTCTCAATTCGAAACGGCGCAATTTCAGAGATATGGATTAGACCTTCGTTTAAATCATCAATTCGCGCAAATGCTCCAAAGTCTGCAATGCGAGTTACGGTAGCGGTCAATCGTTCACCAACGGTATAGACTTTTGTGAGGGCAGCGATTCGTGCTTCAGCTGCCTCAGCAGTGCCATTCTTTCCCGAGATAAAGACAGTACCGTCATCTTCAATAGAGATTTCCTCAACTCCGGTGTCGTCTTTAATGCCGTTGATAGTTTTACCCCCACCACCGATGACGAGACCAATTTGTTCCGGCATGATTTTCATCACAATAATCTTCGGTGCTCGTGGTGAAATATCTGCCCGCGGAGTAGCAATTTCCGCTTCCATCACATCCAGAATCTGTAAGCGGGCGGCTTTGGCCTTTTCAAGCGCTGCGGTCAAAATTTCAACCGAAACGCCGTCTACTTTTACATCCATCTGAATCGCCGTAATCCCCTCTCGTGTTCCAGCTACCTTAAAGTCCATGTCGCCATGTTCATCTTCAGGACCTTGAATGTCAGTCAAGAGGGCGTGTTGATCACCAACGATCATTACACCTGAAGCAATCCCGGCTACAGGCCGCTTGATCGGGACGCCGCCATCCATCAACGCTAAGGTTGAGCCACAGACCGATCCCATTGAACTTGAACCATTACTCGACATCGTTTCCGATACCAAACGAATGGTGTAAGGAAATTCTTCTTTACTCGGTATCACTGGTAACACTGCTTTTTCTGCCAGCGCACCATGGCCAATCATACGGCGATTGAATCCACCCACGCGACCAGTTTCGCCAACTGAAAACGGCGGAAAGTTGTAATGATGAATATAGCGTTTCTTAGCTTCTTGTTCTTCCATGGTGTCGATAAGTTGCGCTGCTTCAGGGCCACCAAGCGTCAGCGCCGTGAAGATATGCGTACCACCACGATAAAAAATCCCCGAGCCGTGCAAGACTGGTGAAATACCGCCAGCTTGCGCGTAGAGCTCTCGCACGTCATCCATGCCGCGGCCGTCGGCTCGCTTGCCGTCTTCAATAGCTCCACGATGGAGTTCTTTGTCGACCTCATGTTCGAAGAAGTCACCGGCATGAGCGAGGTTGAGGTCTTCGATCACTTCTTTGGCGGCTGTTAGGAATTCATCTTTTAGATCATGAATGTGATCTTTTCCGGCCTTGCCAGAAAATATAACGTCGGTAAGTTTGTTTTGAAATTTCTCAGCGAAAAATGTTGCTAGCTCTGGTGGTAATTCGCGGACACCCGCTGCTCGCTTTGTTTTGCCAATCTGAGCGATGATCTCAGCTTGAAACGATTCAATTTGTTGATGGACGTTGAGACTCGCCTCGAGAATAGTGGTAACGGTTTTTTCGTCAATTTCATTCGCGGCGGTTTCAACCATGTTAATCTTGCCGTCTTTACCACAAGCGAGTACTTCGAAGGTGAGTAGATCAGTTTCTCGTTGGCTGTAGGTTGGGTTAATGAGAATCTCACCGCTGGCTTTGTCTTGTCCAATGCGGACGGCCCCGACGGGGCCGTCCCATGGAATATCCGATACACCCAGTGCAAGACTGGCTCCAATAATACCCAGTACATCTGGATCGTCCTCCCCCATCGCCAAGACGGTGATGACTACCTGGATGTCATTACGGATGTGATGATTAAACAATGGTCGAATGGTGCGGTCGACAATACGTGCTGACAAGACCGCCTCGTCACTTGGGCGTCCTTCGCGACGCATAAATCGACTGCCGAGGATTTGTCCCGCCGCATAAAACTTCTCTTCAAATTCAACCGACAAGGGGAAAAATGGCAAGGCTGCATTTTCTCGACTGCTCATCACAGCCGTGACTAAGATTGCAGTTTCGCCATAACGAAGAATAACTGAGCCATTGGCTTGGCTGGTGAGGTCGGTGAAGTCGGCGGTCAGGGTTTTGCCCGCGAGCTCCATCGAAAATGATTGTTTTTGCATTAAGAAATTGTCTTATGAGAGACAAACAGTACAGATTTCAATTCATATTTTGAAATCTTTGGCTGTGTGCCCCTCGCTAGTATGTTAGAAGAATACCCCACCACGCAGGGCGGACGCAAGCACCCGCCCTACTCCACCATACTTAACACAAAAAATTGATTTTTAAGTAAATATGTGTTATAATAATAAATAGAAAACTTTTGTATTTGGGGGTTGTATGTCTCGACGAGAAATGAAAGCACGGCGACGGTCCAATCGCCTGGCAGTGGTACTTATAAGTATTTGTACCATTCTGCTCGCGGTATTCATTCTTTACTGGATCAGGGATCTTCTCATTGAAAGTCCGATCAGTGAAATGAATAGCACATTTGAGAGCATTGGCCAGCTCTCGGTCCCGCAGCGACCTTAAACACTGCACTAAAAAGCGCCCCTCCGGGATCTAATCTCGGGCGGGCGTTCTTTCTTTACATACTCGCGTGCTCACATTTCGTCTGTGTCAGTCCCGACTACTTTTTTGATTTGGTCGAGGAGGCCACCATCAGATTTTTTTTGATTGGTTTTCTGATGATTTTGTTTTTTATTGCGAGCAGTGCGTCCACCACGGTATCCGATCAAGAAAGTATTTGGGTCTTCGTCCATGTCAATGAAGTCATCAACGGCTGCCTTCAGGCCTGAGCTAGCGCTCCGTCCAAACGTAATCGCTTCTACCTGGCAACCCTGACTTTTAATGTATTCAACAGCTGGGATGAAGTCCCCGTCACCAGTTGCGAACACAATCGCATCAACTTTGTGTGAGAGCTTGATAGCGTCGACTACCATCCCAACGTCCCAGTCGGCTTTCTTGGCACCACCGTAGAAAATTTGCAGGTCTTTGGTTTTGATTTCAATGCCAACCTTTTCGAGAGCTTCAAAGAAAGGTTGTTCTTCCCCGCTTTCGGTGTTGACTACGTAGGAAATGGCGCGAATAAGTTTACGGTCGCCAAGCGCCGCGGCAACCACTTCCGCAAAGTTTACTTTTGACTTGTAGAGATTTTTGGCACTGTGATATAGGTTTTGTGTGTCGATAATCATCGCCACACGTTGTTCTTCGTGTCGTATAACTGACATATTTTATATTAAAATTAGGTACTAAAGTAACTAGGGAGCACTATGAAAAAAGTGGAAAATAAGTAGCCCGCGCCAAAGGCGCGGGCAGACTACTTATTTCTTCAAACCAAGCTTCTTAAGCAGTGCAGCGTATGACTTGTCGTCTTTGCGCTGAAGATACTTCAAGTGCTTGCGGCGGTCGGCTACCATCTGGAGAAGTCCGCGTCGTGAGTGAAAATCTTTAGCGTTCTTCTTGAGGTGAGAGGCCAGTTCGTTGATACGTCGGGTCAAGAGCGCTACTTGCGCTTCTGGTGATCCGGTATCAGCGTCGTGACGTTTCACGTCGGTGATAGCGTTGGCTTTTTGTCGTTTGCTTAACATAACGGCAATCTAGTTAAAAATGTGAGTTTGTCGCGGTAGATACTACTTTCTATATGAAAATATCCGTCTCAAACTCAACTGGTAATCTGCGAAGATTGTTACAACTATAGCATAAAAATTCAATTTTGCAAGTTCTACGATAGAGATGGCTGGTTGTCAAAAGTACGAACGGCCGGCCACGAGCAAAAGCTCTATGCGGCCGGCCGGGTTCTACTCAGTCTTCGACTGCCCCATAGATTGCCTCACGCTCCTCTTTAAATGCAAAGAGGATGAGTAGTCTTGTTTTTTTCTCAAAGTGAAATCCTCGCTTGTAGAAAAAGCCTGGCGGTGCAGTAACTGGAGTAGTGAAAAATACTCGGCCATAGCACTGGGCCTGCTCGGCGCCTTGGACGGGTAGATGGTACCCGTCCATCCGCATCTCTCCAAATGAGTCACCTCCGCATTGCCGCTGACCTTCGGCGATTGCGGCGTTTAGGTGTTTCATGCCGATCGCCATGAACTCGGGGGGCTCAGCGGCTACTTGAGCAACTGATGACATGACTGTCACCAGCATCATCGCACCAAAAATTTTCATCGTTCCTTCTCTCCTGTTTGAGTGCCTCTTTAACCCGTCTTCCGCGGGTTCTACTTTCTACAATGCCACAACTATATAAAAAATCAATAGCTTCACTCTTTAAATATGAAAGTGACGACCCGATCTGTTGTTACACAGATACTAGTGGGTCGCCACGTTGTTGATGGGTCGATGTCGCAGATGGTGCTTTTCATTAGACCGTCTGCCCGGCAGTGTTGACCCCTTGAGCAACTTCCTCAACCGCTTCAGAGGCGTAGACTCTTGGATCGTAGAACACTGCCCAAAATTCCACTACCGTATCCGCCGGCCTTTGTTTTGCGACTCATGTAAAGTGCTACAATTATTACGATGAAACTCAGTCAGTTACAACGCCAATTTATGGAGTACTTGGAGATTGAACGAGGTCGGAGCCTTAAGACTGTTGAGAACTATGATCGGTATTTGACGAAGTTTCTACAGTTTGCCAAGACTGATGATCCGAAGAAACTAACTGAAGATATGGTGCGCGAGTTTCGACTGTGGCTCAATCGACAAGATGGTACGAAGGTGGGCTCACGGATGGAACCAATGAAACGCCGTACGCAGAACTACTACTTGATTGCACTACGCGCTTTTTTGAAGTATCTGCGTAAGCGTGACGTTGAGTCACTCAACCCTGAGCGGATTGAACTGGCGAAAGTCCCCGAACGTTCGCTTGATCTTATCTCTCCCCAAGAACTCGATCGTCTCATGAAAGCGCCTGACCTTGGAACAATTCAAGGCTTGCGTGATCGAGCAATTTTGGAATTACTCTTTTCGACTGGCCTGCGTATCTCTGAGCTGACTAACCTGTCAACTGATGATGTCGATTTGAGTCGCGACGAGTTCTCGGTGCGAGGGAAAGGAGACAAAATTCGGGTGGTGTTTCTTTCAGACACAGCTAAGGCAGCTATCAAAGCGTATCTCAAAGAGCGGAAGGATATGAGTGATGCACTTTTCGTGCAGTATGGGAAAAATGCCAAAGGGGCGAAAGACTTACGTCTTTCGCCCCGGGCGGTACAGCGTATGTTGAAAGCCTGTGCGATTCAAGCCGGTATCACCCGTAAGGTCACGCCACATGTGATTCGTCACAGCTTCGCCACTGACTTACTCAGTAATGGCGCAGACTTGCGTTCGGTACAGGCTTTGCTTGGCCATGCCAATATCGGCACCACACAAGTCTACACCCACGTAACCGACAAGCATTTGCGCGATGTCCATAAAAAATTCCACGGGAAGAAATAAGAAAATCTATGACGGGAACTATCTTTTTAATTGCGCTGATTCCGTTACTGTTGTTTGGGATTGGTGACGCCATCGCTGCTATTCCAGGCCGACGTCTCTCACCCATCACCATGACATTTATCATGGACTGCTGTAGTTTTGTTCTGTTTGGTGTTTTGGGATTTTTCTTTTGGCATCTGTATATCTTTGATCAGACGCTACTGTTTGCATTTCTGGCCGGTGTGGCTGGGTACACTGGATTTTTGATGTATGTGTACTCCCTACGTCTCGGTGATGTTGGAGTGACGGCAGCAATTGCAAACTCCTACCCACTGCTAACCCTCGTCTATGGGTATGTAGTATTACAGGAAGTGATCGCGCCCGGGCAACTAGTGGCTGTAGCTTTGATATTACTGGGTATCTTTGGCATCTCTACTCAATTTTCTCTACAAAGTTTTACGGATAACCGAATTAGGAACACCAGTATTATTTTAGCTTTTGGTGCTGCACTGATGTGGGCAGCACACGTACTCTTAAGTAGTATTGCACTCGCAACTTTGCCTCCAATCCAAACTATTCATTTTTCAGCTATTGGGTCATTTGTACTGGGGCTTGTGGTATTTAGTTTTAAACGAGGGCGACTGAACGAGCTATTGCAAGCCAGTAAAATCGATGTTGGCACATCGATATTGACCAGCTTGCTGTATTTTAGCGGCATGTTTGCCCTGTACAGTGCTCTAAAATTTGGATCGGTGGGACTTGTGTCGACAGTAGCGGCGGCATCACCATTTGTCTCTGCAGTGTTTGCGTATTGTTTTTTCAAGGAACAACTGTTGCGGGCTGAGTGGTTGGCGATTGCGATTGTAGTACTTGGACTGGTGGGGCTTGGAGTATCATTCTGAAAGTAAAAACACAAAAGGCCGGCGAACAGAGCTCGCCGGCCTTTTGTGTTTTGAGTAGTACTACTCCCCTGCTTTGTATTGTTCTAAGATTGCCATCGTACCAGCTAGGTTTCTCCCCCACTCGATACTGGCTGCAGCTTCCAACTCAACCGTGACAGCCGGGATACCGATTGACGCGAGCCATCCTTCTGCATCACCAGTGACTGGATAGGCAGTCCACAGTCCAGCTGCCTCATACCCAGAGGCTCCGGCATAGGTGTTCATAAGTACCGTTGTGCCCGGAAGAACTCCCTCACCGCACTCACTTTCAAATACAGCATTACCAATACTGTGCCAAAAGACAGCAGCAGTTGGTTGGTTTACAGCAACCCAGTCACGTAAGGCAGCTGCCTCTGGTTCAGAGAAAGCAGCGCTTCCCGCTGACACAACCGCGCCACGCCAAGTACTTTCTGGTGCCCATCTACAATCAAAGTTGCGGTTGAGGTCGACACCATTGGCGTTAAAGCGACCGTCGGCCAGTCGGGTGCTTGGGTCGGTGATGTCACTGATAGTGAATACACCATCTTTGCCAGTCACCAAAGCGGTTCCGTCTGGATTTAGGTTGGGAATAATCGTGACAGTTTGGTTGTCTGGAATTAATTCAGGATTTGTGATCAGATGGTCAATCATTTCGTAAGCGAGCAATGACGTGTTCCATTCATAGCCACCGTGTATTCCGCCGACAAAGAGAAGTGTCGTATCGCCGTCGCCAAATGAGTACGCCTCAATTGGTCGGCCAGTAACTGAGTTGCCGATAGTCGTGCTACTCATTGCGTAGACGACTAGCTCTGGCTCAGCTTCGACCTCTGGTTCAATAATCGCTGCAGGCTCGGGCACGGGCCAAAAGATCAAGGCTGTAATCAGACCGATGATGATGGCCGCACCACCAAAGACAATCGCTGCTTGGATTGTGGTGAAACGAAGCATGGGTAACTATTCAGCTGAAACAGATTGCAATACCGCTTCGAGGCCGGCTTTATTTTTGGCAAACTCACTACCGGTGTAGTCAGACAAGAGAACTCCGATGGCTGGTACGCCAACTTTAGCCATCCAGTTGGTTGCGTCACCGCTGATCTTGTATGAATCAAACTCTTCATTAGCAGTGTAGCCAGACGCATCGGCATAGATACTAGTGAGAGCAGCTACATCAGCATCAAGTGCACCGCCACAGTTTGAGGCGTACACACCACCGTCTGCAGCGTAATACACTACAGCTGCAGCAATGGAATTAGCAGTTGCGTAGTCGCGCAGCGCTGCAGCTTCTGGTTCTGAGAAGGCCGCTGTCCCGCCGCTGACTGGGGTTGATCGCCAGACGCCTTCTGCGTCCCATTCACAATCAAAGTTACGGTTGAGGTCAACGTCGTCAGCATTCAAGCGAGCTGCTAAGGTATTGGCAGTGCCACGTGCGTCAGGGTTGAGGTTTGGGATAATGGTCACTTTTACATTCTCGGGTACGGTAATACTTCCAGCATCAAGAGCGGCCATGAGTTCTTCAGCGACAGTAACAGTGTTGGGAGCAAAAGCGCTATGGATTCCTCCGACAACTAGGACTTCCCTGTCACCAGTACCAAAGTGATAGGCTGTGATGGTAGCTCCGTCAACTGATTGGCCAATGGCTACTTCAGTTTGTCGTTCGAGGACTGAGAATGGGGTTGGCGGCTCAGCACCGTCACCAATGCCATTGTCTGGTTCTACTGGCATACGTTCAGTGTTTTCAGTATCGGTCGGGGTTGGCGCTTCTGCTTGGTCTGATAAGAGAAAGAATGCACCCGCACCAACGGCGAGGAGAGCGATGATTCCAATGATAATATTTTTCATGGGTATAGATTTGTTACGGACAATAATACTCCTAGTATATCTGACTAATGAAGGTTTGATAATTATGGCTTACTTGAGAGGTCTCTCAGCCTATTCTTGGGTTAAATATTCCTTATGATGTTTAGGAATGAAGTGTTTGAGACCGCCGATGTGTTGTGAGTATTCGATGGCATCGATGAAAGCGCGTGCTAGTTTTATGTCATTAATAAGAGTGATGCCCGCATCGACTGATTTGCGACGGATGGCAAAGCCATCCGTCTTTTCCTTCCGATTACGCTTGTTATGAGTATTGATGACCAAATCAATCGTGCCGGATTCAATTAGTGAAATGGTGTGGGGCTCCCCTTCAGATAATTTGTTGATGCAAAGTGCTTGCACAGCATGCTCACCAAGGACACGACAAGTGCCGTGAGTTGCGTAGATTGGAAGTTTAAGCGTGTTTAGTTTTTTGGCGTATTTTACAAACTCAAGTTTTTCTTCATCTTCCCCGAGTGAAATAAGAACTCCTTTTTTAGGTAGCGGATTGCCGGCTGCGACAAAGGCGTGCAAAAAAGCTTCTTGTTTGGTGTCACCAAAAGCAGCGACTTCACCAGTTGAGGCCATCTCAACTCCTAAGGTTGGGTCAGCTCCTTTCAAACGAGAGAAAGAGAACTGTGGCACTTTGATCCCAACGTGATCGAGATCGATTGTGTGGTAACGGCCTGAGATATCGATCCCCAGAAAAGCCTGTGTCGCCAGGTCGATAAAGTTGTAACCGGTTACCTTGCTGACAAAGGGAAAAGAGCGACTGGCACGTAAGTTACACTCAATCACTTTGATGTTGTTATCTCGAGCGAGAAACTGAATATTGAATGGTCCGGTGATATTGAGTTCTTTGACGATTTTCTTAGCAGCCGTTTTTATTTGACGCATGGTTTCAACGTAGATTTGCTGGGGTGGCAACATCACTGAAGCATCGCCCGAGTGTACGCCAGCATTTTGAATGTGTTCACTGATAGCGTAAATCTGCAACTTGCCATTTTGGGCGACGCCGTCGATTTCAATTTCCTTGGCACCGTCTTCAAACTTAGAAACTACCACTGGGTGCTCTTTTGAAACATCGCCAGCTTTCTCAAGAAAGCCTTGAAGTTCACTTTCTGAATAACAAATGCGCATAGCAGCACCAGAGAGTACGTAGGAGGGTCGGACAATTACTGGATACCCTACTCGTTTAGCAAAATCGAAAGATGTTTTGGTTGAGGTTGACTCAGCCCAAAGTGGTTGATCGATCTCGAGTGTATCTAAGAGGGCTGAGAATTTATTGCGGTTCTCAGCACGGTCAATGTCATCAGCATCAGTTCCCATGATCGGAATACCGGCCGCCTTAAGCTTGGTAGCGATATTGTTGGCCACTTGTCCACCCATGCTGATGACGACGCCGTCTGGTTTTTCAGCTTCGCAAATATCTCGGATGCGCTCGACACTAATCTCATCAAAATACAGGGAGTCGCACATGTCGTAGTCAGTTGAGACGGTCTCAGGGTTGTAGTTGAGCATGATGGTGCTATGGCCGAGTCGCGTCAGGGTTTTGACGACGTTCACACATGACCAGTCAAACTCAACTGATGAACCAATACAGTAGGGTCCCGAACCAATTACCATGATTTTTTGCTTCCCTTTTTTGGGGCTAGTCGGAGTGATATCGTGTTCGCTCGCTTGATAGGTGCTGTAGAGGTAGTTGGTTTTAGCTGGGAATTCAGCAGCGAGGGTGTCGATTTGTTTGATGGCTGGTAGTAGGTTTTGCTTGCGTCGCTTTTGGTAGACTTGCTCTTCAGTATGGCTAGTCAGTTCACTGATGCGGCGGTCAGAAAAACCAGTTTGTTTGGCTTCTAGTAAAAGTGTTGCTGAAAGTGTCTTAGCATTGGCTAACTTTTCCTTCACGACATATATATGATGCAGTTTTTCCAAAAACCACCGATCAATCTTCGTGAGCTTATAAATATCTTCTACACTCATTCCTTCTTCAAATCCACGAGCAATCGCAAACATCCGTTTGTGGGTTGGTTCAGACAAAGCTTTTTTGAGGTTAGGTGCATTGTAGGTGAGATCGGTAAAGCCATCGGCACCAATCTGGAGACAGCGGATTGCTTTTTGGATGGCTTCTTCGAAGTTACGACCAATCGCCATTACCTCTCCGACTGATTTCATTTCGGTGCCGATGCGCGCATCAACCGCGTCAAATTTTTCTAAGTCCCAACGTGGGTACTTCACTACTAAATAGTCGAGTGATGGTTCGAAAAAAGAATTGGTTTCTTTGGTGATGGCGTTTGGGATGTCTTTCATCAGATAGCCAAGCCCGATCTTCGCTGCGACAAACGCGAGTGGATAGCCGGTGGCTTTTGAGGCCAAGGCTGAAGAGCGTGAGAGACGGGCATTGAGCTCGATTACTTTGTATTGGCGTGAATGAGGATCTAAGGTGAACTGTACATTACACTCCCCGACAATCCCAAAGTGCCGCACGATTTTGAGTGCAGCAGAACGCAACATGTGATACTCGTGGTTGTCTAAGGTTTGTGATGGTGAGACAACGATACTCTCGCCAGTGTGAATGCCGAGCGGGTCAAAGTTTTCCATGTTACAGACCGCGATCGCGTTGTCGTCTTTATCACGCACGAGTTCATATTCAAGTTCTTTCCAGCCAGTCAGGTTTTCTTCGACCAACACTTGCGGTGAGTGAGAAAACGCTTTATCTAAAATTGCTCCGAGTTCAGTCTCATTGTCTGCCCGACCAGAACCAAGTCCGCCAAGTGCAAAGGCAGCGCGGATCAAGACTGGATACCCCATTTTCTCCACTGCCTTCATGGCAGCCGCTTTGTTACGACACGGAATACTCTTTGGAAATGGAATGCCGATCTTCTTTAGCTCAGCATTAAATTTCTTCCGATCTTCCGTCGCGTCAATTACAGCGACTGGCGTGCCTAAGACAGTGACGTTATATTTTTTGAGAATACCCTTCTTCTCGAGTTCAATGCCACAATTGAGGGCGGTTTGTCCACCAAAAGAGAGAAAAATTCCTTCTGGTCTTTCTCGTTCAATAACCTTCGTTACATACTCAAGCGTGACCGGAAGAAAGTACACTTTGTCGGCGAAGTCGGGGTCAGTCTGGACGGTCGCGATGTTCGGGTTGATGACGACCCCTTCAATGCCTTCTTCTTTTAAGGCTTTGAGAGCTTGGCTACCCGAGTAATCAAACTCCCCCGCTTGGCCGATCCGTAAACCACCTGATCCCAAGACGAGCACTTTCTTGATGTTTTTTGGAATCGTGTAGGCGGTCTTTTGCATAAAATTATTTGGCTAAGGAATCAATAAATGTTTGGAATAAATACTGAGCATCTTCTGGACCAGGGAAACTTTCTGGATGAAACTGCACAGCGCGAGCTGGTCGGTCAGTAAACTGCACGCCCTCGATTGATTCATCATGTAAATTGATGAACCACGGTTTGATGTTTTTCGGTAAGGTTTTTTCTTGCACCGCAAAACCGTGGTTTTGTGAGGTGATGATGCAGTGCTTGGTGTCGACATCCATGCAGGGCTGGTTTTGCCCGCGGTGTCCGTATGGTAGCTTGGCGGTTTTAGCACCACCGGCGAGTGAGAGGATTTGGTTCCCAAGGCAAATGCCAAAGATTGGTAGCTTCGCTTCAAGTGCTTTAGCTACTTCTTTGATCAGCGGTGTGTTCATCGCTGGGTTCCCTGGTCCGTTCGGGAGAAAGAGGGCGTCGAACCGGAGCACACCTGATTGTCGCTCCTCCATAAAGTGATAATCAGACGGCACACGGATGATGGTTGTATCAAACTTTAGCAGGTTACGGATGATATTGAGCTTCACGCCGGTGTCAGGGAGACAGATTCTAATGTTGCCGCTGCCGTACTCAGTCACTTCTTTGATTGAGACTTGGCTAACCAAATCTTCAGTGTCAGTATTGCGTACCCATTTTTGTTGAACGGTTTTACTTGGTAGTTTCCCCACATAGATTTTCCCTGGCATTGCCCCAGTCTCCCGAATCTTTTGCACAATCGTTCGGGTATCAATCCCGCTGATGGCGGGTACCTGGTGTTCTTTGAGCCAGTCGCCAAGAGATTGTTCTTCAGTAAAGTGACTAGGGGTGTTTTGGTATTCGCTCACTACCAGTCCAGTGACATGAATCTCGTCTGATTCAAAGTATTCGCGGAGGCCAAACGCAGAAACGGCATTCCAATCAGGAATGCCGTAGGTGCCTTGGAGTGGATACGTCGTGACGAGGATTTGCCCACGGTACGACGGGTCGGTCAGTGTCTCTGGGTAACCGGCCATGCCAGTGTTGAAAACTACCTCCCCCTCCACGCCATCCTTTGGAGAATAACCAAAGCTAGTACCCTCATAGGTTGTTCCGTCTTTCAGTACCAGCCAAGCGCGACTCATTAAGTCCCAAGTATAGCGTAGGGGCAAAAAGATGCAAAATATTTAATCTATATTCGGTAGGTGTACTGATATTACTGATGGTACTGGCCTTCCCTTGCGCGACCACAAGTATTGGTGTTCACCCTCAGCGTCTAAAAGCCCCTGACCACTTTTATGTCGCTCATGTAAACGTAAATACTGGGTATTTCCATTAGCTCCAATATCACCAGTTTTCGGGTCATTAACATAGGTGATACGGGAAGATTGACCTCCATCAAGGAACACAGCCCACTTTACATTTTTTGGTATATTTTTAGCTGCCTCATGAGGCGTGACCCCCTTCATATATTGAGATCGAGGTACTGCATCAAAAACAACAAAATGAAAAAAGCCATCGGTGTCCTCATAAGCAATTGATCGAGCGTAGCGTTGGTTTGGTGAAAATGGTGGAAATGTACCTAATGATTGGTCATGGTTAATGTCATGGTCACTATTCTCCAAAAAATGATGCACTGAAGGACCAACAGTAATAGCTGATGCTACGTCACTGAGTCTAACGTCATCAATAAATGTTGGTTCAACTACCGATCCAACTTTCACTAAATGAGAATTTTGTTTGTTTGTCTGTAAAATAAATGTTCCCTTAAAAAAATCCGTTCCACCACCTTCATTAATTTCTGAAATGTAGAGTTCGCCGTTATCTGGGTTGACGCTTACTACAAGGTCGTCCACCCCTTCTCGAATAGGTGTTTGATTTAAGTCTTTGCGCAGGCGCCGAAGGCTCTTTTTATCCTTAGGATCATCATAGGCAATAGTGCAGCAAGCTGAGTTAAAAAGAATTGTTGTATTACTGTCTGCATATTCCGAAATGTCTGTCCGTCTATGTGCAACAGCTTCCCCGCCAACCCAGTCGATGTCATTGTTACATATTTGGATACTGCCTCTGGCAAGTAATTTTTTTGCTTGCAGTTTCCCGTCCAAATTAACCATGATCGCTTCGCGAGAAGCCGATGGTAGGCCAATAACTTTACCGTTTCTAATATTTAGGTTGTACATCAATTCTTGGGGAGCGTTTTCAGTTTTTTCATCTTCTAAATAAAAGAAAGGTCCGTTGATGACTGCTGCAGGCGTTCCGTACTGGATAGAGTTTCTGTTTTTTGGATGAAAAAGTCGATGCTGGTAGAAAAAATCAGTACCGGTAATAATGTTTGCACGAGAATCGACCCCAAATTTGAGATCATATTTGTTGGCGAAATGGCCTTCGCCAAGTTCAATAGTCTCTTGGGTAAGTTCCAACCCAGGTTGTAATTCACGACTTTCGGCCTCAATTCTTTTTGCAAATGTTTCAGGATCCTTAATTAATTTTTCAGCTTCATCGTAACTTACCGCCTCACCTTCAGTGAGATGTTTCATTGCCATTGTTAAGTTGGCGTCTTTGAGTATTTTCTCCATGTTTACATATATAGCACAGATTAAATGTTTACCTAAATAGGATTTGTTATCAGTATAGTTTATAAAACCGGTACCTCATGAGGAATGATTTCCTGAAACGTCATCAAACTTCTGTTATAGTATTTTAATGAAAATCTACTCGTGGAACGTGAATGGGATTCGGGCGGTGCAGAAGAAGGGTTTGTTTGAGCCGTTTATAGCTAAACATCAACCTGATGTGCTCTGTATTCAGGAAACCAAGGCGCAGCCAGAGCAGGTGGAGGAAGAAATGGCTGAATTATTCCCCGAATATGAGCAACATTGGCACTCAGCAGAGAAAAAAGGCTACTCTAGTACGGCGATTTTCACTAAAATAGCCCCAGAAGACGTCATGGTTGGTCTACCAGAAGACGTGAAACAGGCCTATAAACTCGAGGATTCTTATGGGGATACCACGAAAGAAGGTCGGGTAATGGTGGCTGAATACGAGCATTTTTATATTTCTACTGTCTATACACCTAATGCCAAAGATGATTTGAGTCGTATACCCATGCGTCAAGCCTGGGATCCGGCGTACTTGGAATACATGAAACAGCTCCAGAGTAAGAAACCGGTCATCTTCTGCGGCGACTTCAACGTGGCACACACGGAACTGGACCTTGCGAGACCAAAAGAGAACCGTGGGAAGAAGGGATTTACCGATGAAGAGCGAGCGGGCTTCGATGCCATGCTTGCAGCTGGGTTTGTGGACACACTTCGAGTGAAACATCCAGACACACCGGATCTCTATACGTGGTGGAGCCACTGGGGTGGTGCGCGTGAGAGAAATGTTGGTTGGCGGATCGACTATGTGATGGTCAGCGAATCACTCCAGAGTGTTCTTACGGATGCAAAAATTCACCCAGAAGTACTAGGTAGTGATCACTGCCCTGTTTCGGTAGATTTGGCAATTTAAACAATCACACGAAAGCTATTTATGTCAAGACATTAAAACGGCTCTACAGAGCCGTTTTAATGTGTCTTTTATAAAGGACAATAACAAAAAGTTTTCCCCAGTTATACACACGTCTGTCCTTTACACTACCCTATAAAGGACATACTATATTGGTAGGCCCAGCAAGGGCGAGCACAGTACTCCAGAGTTTTGCCAAGAAGAACGTTCGAAGCAAAACTCTGGAGGAATGTCTTAAAGAGCACATTCAAAATAATAGAGGACGAAAGTCCTCACAGAGATAATACCTCCATCTCTAAAAGTTCATAACATTCCCACCTAATTGACTCGACTTACCTATGAGTCGCGAAGAGGACCGAAGTGTAGAGCCTTCGATTCTCCTCACGACTCATAGATAAGAAGTTAAGTTAAAACTTATCTAAACGAGTCACAAAAGAGTAAAAATAGCGGAATCCTCGTCAACAACCTTCCACAGTTGAAGACAAGAAAAGGAGACCACTGAGGCAATTGCCTCTCTACTCTATATCAAAGACCTGTCGGGGTCTCGGCAGTTAATCACCTTCACCACTGATTGACTTCCAAGATCCCCGCGGGTCTTTTTTTATGGAATTAAGAAGCAGCAAAGCTGCGACTATATTTCCATTATGCAAACACCCAGTAGTTTCGACCCTCATAGGGAGAAAATACGCGGTGTCTTGCCTAGTAGTTCAAACTTATCTAAACTCTCTATACGCAGTGATCAAGCCATCAAAAGGCGAATACGCACTAGTGTCTTGCCAGGTAATCCGTATTTTTTATATTCAAGTTACATACCCGCCTAAAAGGGCAGAAATACTTTGTATTTCTGCCCTTTTAGCGTCCACATGATCGTTTAGCCTACCTTATGTTCCCATTCGATCGCTTTGATAGCGGCCGCTTCTTCTTCGGCTTGTTTAGCACGGCCTTTTTGTGCCAAAGCTTCAAGCTCTGAAATATCCATAGCTAGCAAGGCTTTTGTACGGTTATCCAGGTATTCTTCAGTGTTTTTCCCTGGGTCTTCCAACACCTCTTCCAACAGTGCATGCAGTAGATATCCTAGCTTTTTCCCCGGCTTTTCCCCATACTTATCCATAATTCTATCCCCATTGGTCTTTAAGAGCTTCACGGAGATTGGGTCACGCAGCGCCTGATCAACCATCGCCTTGTATTTGCGGAAGCGAAAGGGTTGTTCTTTTGGTCTCCCGGTCCCAATCCGGTCACAGACGCGTAAATTGAGTAAATCTTCAATGTTTTCTTCGCCAATGCGAACAATGGTACGCCGGACCGCTGAGAGGGTGATTTCGTCTGGGTCTGAAAAAAACATGTGCCAGCGTACCAGTTTTTCGACTTTTTCGCTCATTTCACGCGGCATTTTCAGGCGTTTCATGATTTTCCGGGCCATTTTGGCACCCACTACCTCATGACCAAAGAAGGTATAGCGTTTGTTTTTGCCGCCTTCCCTACGAGTGGCTGGTTTGCCGATGTCGTGCAACAAGGCGGCATAGCGCATCTCAAGTGAGAAATCTTTGTCAGCCGCTGCTTGGCAAGTACGTAACAAGTGTTCGAATACATCATACGCGTGAATGCCGCCTTGTTCGCAGCCTTTGCTTGGGAGAATTTCGGGCAGGACATATTCAAGCATCTCCAGGCGATCCAAGAAGGCAATACCTTGCATTGGGGCGGCTGAAGCCATAATCTTAGAGAACTCCTCAGCGATTCGTTCGATCGATATATGGCCCAAACGTTCACTATTTTTAACAATAGAACTCATGGTTTCGGCATCAATGGCAAAGTTGAGCTCAGTAGCTAGCCTCACAGCACGCATCATGCGGAGGGCGTCTTCGCCAAAGCGTTCATCTGGTTCGCCGACAGTTTTAAGGCGTTTTTTCTTAATATCCTCTTGTCCAGTAAATAAATCAACTACTTTCTCATCTTTTAAACGAAAGGCGATGGCATTGACGGTAAAATCACGACGCTTGAGGTCTTCTTCTAATGAAACACCAAACGAGACTGAATCTGGTCGGCGACTGTCTGAGTAGCCACTTTCGCTACGGTATGGAGTCACTTCCACCACTTTCAAACGTTCATCATCGGTTGCTTCGTTCACAACCCCGACAGTGCCATAGTCGTTATTGCAGAATGTTTCTTCTTCGGTCCATAGCGCTCGGATCTGTTCAGGGTGGGCGTTGGTGGTAAGGTCCCAGTCCTTCGGGGTTTTGCCTATTAAAAGATCGCGTACACAGCCACCCACTAAGTAGGCTTCAAAACCGGCTTTTTCTAAGGTGTCAGCTACCTGTTGAACTTCGACTGGAACGTCAGAGCGAGTAATCATTGAGGTAATTGTATACCATCTAATCTATATTTACTTGCAGATTTATGCGATAAAAACATTGCGTTTTGTCTGATTGCGACGTATAGTATTTGCCACTAGCGCTGTATGCAAAGCATACAGACGCTCGTTAGAAAAAAATATAAGTGCTAGCATTTCTATTATTTTCTCAATCGCGCCTGTAGTGAAATGGATATCACAACTGACTTCGGATCAGTTATTCTGGGTTCGAGTCCTGGCAGGCGCACAGCCGCAAAAGCCCCAAATGAAGAAGTCTTTTGGGGCTTTTGTTATACTATTTCCATCATGGAATTATCTGAACGATATTTACAGCAGTTAGAAAAAGAAGGCTTTGCCCGAGTCTATGACGATAGTGATGAACCCGGGACCGCCTATAAGCCGCATAGTCATCGAGGTAAGGTAACGCTGTGGCTGACTGACGGTGAGCTCGAGATAACTATCGCTGGTGAAACCAAGCATTATAAAGCTGGTGATCGAATCAATATCCCAGCGGGTGTAGAGCATAGTACCGTGGTGGGCAGTCAATCGCTTAACTATGTGGTCGCTGAGGAGATTGTTGGTGATGCCTAGTGGTATACTATCTGCATATGAAATCATATAAATCATTGGGCCTGGTCATGTTTTCACTGTTGGTGTTAATTGCAGCGATGCTGGGGCTATTGCTTATTCTTAAGGCTATCTCTTGGGCGGATGTGCTAGCTGCTACAGTGAGTATTTTTGCCGTCTTGGCACTCATCACTGCGGTGTCAGCAGCGTTTATTTTCATTAGTAAATCTTCCAAATCTGAGTAAGCTCTGGTTGGGGTAATAAAAAGCTGGTCTGAGTGATTGGACTGGCTTTTTACATTGATAACTTTCATTCTGAACACTATTATAGTATATAATATACATACAATATGGTTCGAGATGAAGAAAAGTACCAGTTAGCAACGTATTATCGCAAACGCGGTTTTACCTATGCTGAGATAGCTAAAATATGTAACGTATCTAAAGGAACCGTGAGTACCTGGTTGGCTAAAAAAGCTTTTTCTAAGAAAGTAAAAAAAGATAATCTTGTTCGTGCGGGTAAAGATAATGCTAAGCGGGTTAGCCTTCTCAATAAAGCACGCCAAACCGAACGCGCTGCCCGCTATAAAGAAGCAGAGCGATCAGCAGTGACAGAATACCGACACTATAAGAGTGACCCCTTTTTCATGGCGGCCTTGATGATTTACGACTTGTCAGGCGATACAAGAGATCTCTCGCGGATTCGTCTGACTTGTAAATCAATGTCAGCTCATCGCATTTTTATAAAGTTTCTACACCAATATCTTGGGGTAGAAAAAAATTTGGTTACGTGCTGGTTGATCATTCCGGCTAATGTGTCAGAGAAAACTGCATTATTTGCTTGGCAGAAGGTTACTAAGTTACCAGCCAGTCAGTTTGGTAAAACACAAATTTTGAAACAGACTGCCAATACGTTGCACAATGGCACGGGAAATACTATAATCGGCAACACTGTTTTGAAGCGCAAGCTAGTAACATGGCTTGAATTAGCGACAAAAGAGCTCAGTAAATAAACGCGGCCATGGTTAAGTGGTATAACGGGTCCTTGCCAAGGATCAGTCGGGGTTTCGATTACCCCTGGCCGCACACATTGAAAAAGATCAGGATTTGTCCTGGTCTTTTTCATTTCTGGCCGGCAATCGAAAATTAAACATAATGTAACCATCTGTAAGTAGATCTGGTATTATGATACGACTATGGCTCGAGTTGCAATTACGGAGTATGCCGCCAAAAAATTGATATTTGGTGATGATTATCACGGGCTGACAGTTACCCCGAACACCGCTGATGATCTTAAGGTACCAACCGGAAAATACATTGTAAAAATCGATGTTGGGATCAAAAAACGCGGAAAACAAGGCTTAGTTCGACTTAACGTAGCTGCAGAAGATGTGCCTTCAGCAGCTAATGAGCTTTTTGCGCTTGGCTACGATCGTTGTGTCGTGGAGGTGATGGTGCCACATGAAACAGATGAGGAGCGATATCTTTCGCTTGATGTGCACCGGACTGGCTTGCAGTTGATCCACTCTGAAAAAGGCGGGGTTGAGATTGAGGCGGCGGCTGAAGCTGATATCAAGCGGACGCTCGTGGCTTTGCAGGAATTTTTGAGCGGCACACCGTCGATCTCGATCGACGGTGTGCCGCTCCCCTACTTACTCGAAAAAATGGCAGAGCATCATTTTTCTTTTTTAGAGATAAATCCCTACCTGGTTGTAGAAGACAAGCTGGTAGCGCTTGATATGGCGGTTGAGATTGATTCAACTAAAGAAAACAAGCTGCCAGCGTGGGTGCATGAACATATTTTGCATAAAAAAGCGGCGAGTGAACAAGAAGCGCGCGTACTCGAACAAGATGCGCGCACCCAAGCCGCCCTTAATTTACATACCCTTAATCCAAATGGTTCGATTTTAACGTTACTCTCTGGCGGTGGCGCGAGCTTAGTTGGGCTCGATTCTCTCGTCACTGCTGGTCTGCAAGATCAGGTGATCAATTACAGTGAGTATAGTGGCGCTCCAACCCGGGATGAAACCGCTGTATACGTTGCTACGTTACTTGAAGTACTTTTCAATTCTACCTCTAAAAATAAGGTTATTTTGGTCGCCGGCGGGGTCGCAAACTTTACCGATGTACTTGCGACCTTCCAGGGAATTGTCGATGCGTTTACTGACAATCTTGAACAATTACAGGCGCAAAACGTGTACGTCTGTGTCCGACGTGGTGGTCCAAATCAAGAGAATGGCCTGGCTCATCTACGCGACTGGCTTGATCAGCATGATATTCCTAATGATGTCCACGACCCTTCCCTCTCGCTCGGTGAAGTCGGTAATTTAGTAACAAAACATCTATGATCAACGACATTCGCACTAGTGAGCCGAAGATTTTAGTAGCCGGTAATCACGTCAAGATCATTCAATCGATGCTGGATTTTGACTACGCTGCAGGGAAAGAATCACCGAGTGTGGTGGGGATTATTTCGGCCGGCCGTAAAACTCAAAAGTTTTTCTGGGGCGATGGTGAGATCTTGGTGCCGGTAGTGCCCGACGTTGAGGCAGCAAAAAAGGCTTCATTTGAGCCAGATTTCCTGCTTTGTATCACTTCGGCTTCGAGTACACCACGGATGGTCGAGGCATTTTTTGCTGCGTTCCCAGCAGCTGTCGGCGCCCATCTCTTCGCTGAAGGGGTGGCCGAGCGCGATGCGCTTCAGTTGATCGAAGCGTATGGCGAAGAGAAGCTTATTCTCGGTGCTTCGGGGGTTGGTCTTTGTGTACCAGGCAGCCTTAAACTAGGCGCTATTGGCGGTATTCTGGGTCCACGA
Organism: uncultured Candidatus Saccharibacteria bacterium; assembly: GCA_964350645.1. Classification (GTDB taxonomy): domain Bacteria; phylum Patescibacteriota; class Minisyncoccia; order Phycocordibacterales; family UBA918; genus OLB19. The sequence goes on from CAYGJY010000002.1 coordinate 153,044, forward strand.
CTGGCTGAACTAGGTCGAACTCGTGGTCACACGGCGGTGATTTGCAGTTCTGGTGGTATGGTCAACGAACTTATGTACCAGGTCGTTGCTGCCGGCAGTGGGATTAGTTTTGCGGCTTGTTACGGAGGCGACCGTTTCCCTGTCACTTCCCCGCTACAGTGGCTTACACAAGCTCAAAACGACCCGGAGACCAAAGATATTGTCTACTTTGGGGAATTGGGTGGTGACGATGAGTATACGCTTCGAGACGCCATTAAGGCTGGCAATATCACTAAGCCAGTCTATGCCTATATTGCTGGCCGCTACGAAAGTCAGGATGAAACAATCCAGTTTGGCCATGCTAAAGCCCTCGCTAAAGCAGAATCAGAGACAGCGGCGGCTAAAATGGCTGCTTTGGCTGCTGTCGGAGTGAACGTCAGCGATACATTTAATGATTTTATGGCTACGTTCGCCTCGCTTTCACGTGAAACTAGCGTTGGCGAGTCAGTTCGGGACTGGAATGAACGCCCGGCTCATCTACAGCCGACTGTCTATTCTGCCCCGGCGTATACTGGCGCCCATGCGGCCAGCTTTACCGAAGGTATTTTGGCTCGCATTCTCGGTCGCAGCAGTGTTTCACGGGAAACCGCTGACTTTGCTGACTTGATCTTTGCGCAGTTGATCGACCATGGACCACATGTGTCTGGAGCGGTAAATACTATGATTACTACTCGAGCTGGCCGTGACCTAAGCTCGGCCCTGGCTACGGGTGTCCTGACAGTTGGTGATCGCTTTGGTGGCGCTATCAATGGTGCCGCTCAGATTTGGCACGATGCTGTTTCACGTGGCATCACTGCCGATGAGCTGGTGGCAGACTACAGCCAGCAGCGCCAGTATATTTTAGGCATTGGACACCGAAAATACTCAGTGTATAAGCCAGATCCGCGCGTACAAGCCTTGATTGAGCATGGTAAAAATGTTCTACGTGAAACACCTCACCTTGATTTTGCCCTGTCAGTGGAGACAATCACCGCTAAAAAGCGCGCTAACCTGATTTTAAATGTAGATGGTGTTATTTCAGCTCTATTTACGGACTATTTGATTGCCAAAGAAGACTTTACTGCTGAAGACATTGCTGAACTTATCGATATTGAGTTTTATAATGCTCTGTTCCTCATTCCTCGTTCGGTGGGGTTTGTCGGAAATTATCTCGATCAAAAACGCATTGACGAAGGATTGTTTCGTTTGGGCGACAAAGATAGCTATAATTTTTAGTTCGGTACTAGCAATACTGCCACGTGAAATGGCCGGAAGCTTTGCTTCCGGCCATTTCACGTGTAACTCCCCTATTTCCCCCGCACGTGCTTAAGGTAGTATTCACGACTTACTAAACTCTGTGGATCAGCTAAGTCAGTAAAAAGAATTCCATTGAGGTGATTAACTTCATGTTGGATTACTCGAGCGAGCAAACCAGTAGCAGACATTTCACGTGAAACGCCTTTTTGGTCTAAATATTTCAAAGTAATAGCAATGGATCGCTCAACTTTTCCAAATAAGCCAGGAATTGAGCCACATCCTTCCCAGTCAAGCGTTGTTTCACGTGAAAAGTCGGTAATTTCTGGATTTATATACACCCGAAGTTCGTCAGTTATTCCCTTGCGAAACTTAGTTTCACGAATTTCTGTGACAATAATCTGCTTCGATACATTAAGCTGGGGCGCAGACAGTCCGATCAACTCTTCTCCTCGCATCGTATCAACAAGATCAGTAATGTAAGACTGAATTTTATCGGAATCTTGATTTGAAACTTCCTTAGCTGTTTCACGTAGAACCGCTTCACCAATTAGAACGCTAGGTTTAATAGACATATTCGGAGTATAACAAACTTTCTATCTTGATGTTTCCCGTGTAACATAAGGATATGCTGAGCTTGTTAGCGGTAGTAATCATATATACGTTTGTCTTTGGTGTTGATTATTTGCGCTACCGGTCCAACCCGCTGACCTACCAGTATGTTTCACGTAGAACATACCTACTGTTTTTAGTCGGTATTCTCCCGATCATATACCTATTTTATACTGATTTTGAATCTTTTTTTGAGCATATTTATACTGAAATAGCCTTAATATCGCTATTACTAGCAATGATGTTGTTATTTAGCTATCTACTCAGCCGTGAGAGACTGCTTGTGTGTCATACATCGTCACGTACAGAACGATGCTTAACGGCAGGTTATGTCCTTACTAAAGGTAAAGAGATTATGTTTCAACAGTTTTGTTACGCTGGGGTAGCCTTTTCTTTGGTTACTCTACTCGGGAGTGGTTTTTGGACCTACGTAGGCTATATAGTAATACTACTTATCATGCACACTCCTGTTATTTTGAGCATGAATGTTTCGGCAGCTAGTCGCCTAACATTAGGGATTCTAGTAATGGCCGCCCCACTTTTCTATATATTTATAGAGGTCCAACACTTTTGGCCCTCTATGTATTTACACGCATTGCTGTACGTATTTCTGTGGTTAACCTTTGCCGACTGGGAAGGAAAAATCATTCATGTTTCACATGAAACTAATAAAGTGGATAAGTGGGGATAACTGCGGGGATAGGTGGATAAAGGACAGTACTTAACAATACGAGTATTATACAAATACGCTTTAAAATATAGGTTTTAGTTATTTAATTCAGTCTTTTTAACAAAAACATACGTTTCACGTGAAACATCTATAATCAAGCCAGAGTTGATAAAATATGGCTAATAATATAGCTTATGAGTAAAAAAGAACAAAATAAACAGATTGGGGATTATGGTGAGAAAATTACCCAAAACTACCTTAAAAGGCAAGGTTTTCAGATATTAGACACAAACTATCTTAAAAAGTGGGGAGAACTCGATATTGTGGCTAAAAATAAGGGTATTATACACTTTATTGAGGTTAAAACCTTAGCATATGATACAAAACTGGCTCTTGATAGGGCAGTAGGCACTGATTCTTGGCGTCCAGAAGAACAGGTGCATCAGTTTAAACTTAAACAGATATATAAAGCATTGGAATCGTGGTTGTTGGAGCATCACTATGAAGGAGAGTGGCAGATTGATGTGGCAGCTGTACGCTTAGTGGTGAGTGAAAAGTACGCTACTGTAAAACTTATCCAAAATGTCATCGAGGGCTAGAAATATAGATATGTCCTTTATAAAGGACTCTGTCTTTTATATGAGACAGGGTTGAGATTAGTTTTAGTAGTTATCGGCACAGTACAGTTTATTTGTTAGTTTGCCAGGTACAGTGTGAACAAAAGATGACGCCAACCTTAGAAGGTTGGCGTCATCTTTTGTATGAATGTCGGGGAGCCGGGAATCGAACCCGGACCACACGGTCCCAAACCGCGTACACTACCACTATGCTACACCCCGAGGCAGTGAGGGTCGTGGTGTGCTAGGCCAACAAAATAATGAGCAGAAAATCAAAGATTTCTTTTATTTTCTGCTCATTGTTTTGTTGGTGCAAGTGAAGCTTGCGGCAGACCGTGACCGAACAACGAGAGGGTGCAAGCTTCGCTTACAGCCGTCAACCTAACTTAATTAGGTAATTGAATGTGAATCCAATTTCGCGTGCCAAATAATACCATAGCAGTATAAAATTGCGAGTCTATCTATTGTGTTATGTAAAAGTAATGGTATTGTTCGTTCGACGCTCAGAGTGGGCGTTGAACAACGATTAGGAGACTAACTATGAATTACCGAGGTTTTAACTTCACCACCGACGGCGAGAATCCGGCGGTGGTCCCCAACAGCGAGGCGGCCGCCTCGCAGTTGGGCTACAGCGGTGTAGAGGAGGTCTGCATCGCGGGTATCACCATCACCGTCGGAGACGGTGAATCGACCTGGTTCGAGAAAGTCGGGGATGGCAAGTATCGCTCTGCAGTCTTCGTCGAGGCAATGCTAGCCTACCGCGGACATTCGCGTGGGTTAATGTCCAAGATCGTCGTCGACGAAGTCTTCATGTTGGCCCTTCGGGGCTACATGGGCGAACGAGTCTGGGCAGAAGCCACGGACTCGAATGGCGAAAAGCACGGCTTTATCCGCGCGCTTCTGCGCGGGCAGGGTAAGGACGTCACCATCGACGTTACTTGGAAGAAACCGGCCGCGTAGCGGCCAGCAACCGCCCTGAATAGGGCAGAGAGGAAGGTCATCATGGCCGATAAACAACGTGCGGCTCTGGAAGCCGCCATCGAAGCTGCATGGGAAGCCCGCGATACGATCACCCCCGCCACAAGGGGCGATCAGCGCGACGCCATCGAGGCAACGCTGGAGGCGCTGGACAAGGGCGCGCTGCGTGTCGCGGAACGTCAGGCGGACGGCACATGGCATGTGAACCAGTGGGCCAAGAAGGCCGTTCTGCTGGGGTTCCGGATCAAGGACATGGAAATGCAGTCCGGCGGCCCGCAGGGCGGCGGCTGGTGGGACAAGGTCGACAGCAAGTTTGCCGGATGGGGCGATGCGCAGTGGAAATCCGCCGGGTTCCGTGCCGTTCCCAACTGCATCGTGCGCAAGTCCGCCTATATCGCCAAGGGCGTGGTTCTGATGCCGTCTTTCGTCAATCTCGGCGCCCATGTCGGCGAGGGGACGATGGTCGACACCTGGGCCACGGTCGGGTCTTGCGCGCAGATCGGCAAGAATGTGCATCTGTCCGGCGGTGTCGGCATCGGCGGGGTGCTGGAGCCGATGCAGGCCGGGCCGACGATCATCGAGGACAACTGTTTCATCGGTGCGCGGTCCGAGGTTGTCGAAGGCTGCATCGTGCGCGAGGGATCGGTGCTCGGCATGGGCGTCTATATCGGCCAGTCCACCAAGATCGTTGACCGGGAAACCGGCAAATTCACTTATGGCGAGGTGCCCGCCGGGTCTGTCGTCGTGTCCGGCTCACTGCCGTCCAAGAACGGTGTGAACCTTTATTGCGCGGTGATCGTGAAGCGGGTGGATGCGCAGACCCGGTCGAAAACTTCGATCAACGAGCTACTGCGCGACTGAGCGCAGGAGCGGTGGCCGAGCGATAGCGAGGCCACCCATGTTCTTCCGTTCTTTGGAGGATCCTTCCGCCCGCCCTTGCGATAGCTTGGGCGGGCGGCTTCTATTTTTCTAAACTATCTAAAATCTCTTCAATAGAATCAACCCAGATAGCTGCTGGGTGGTAGTTGAACATAGCACAATCTTTTTGGTCGCCGAGGATAAAGATTTTCGGACTGCCGGTTTTGAGGTAGGTAGCGACTGCTGCGCCATACTCGACATACATGCCAGTACCCTCAGGGTGGGGCAGGAGGACAAAGAAATCGGCTTCAATAGCACCGTTGAAGGCACGTTCGGCGGTGTGAGCCGTCTTGGTTGGATCTGCATCGTAGGGCTTTACGTCTTCACCATTCATCCAGTCAAAGGTCATGGTGTGACCAGCAGCTTCGAATTCAGCTTTTAAGGCTAAGGCTTTTTGGCGCAAGGGTTCGTCACTAAAACGAGTAGCCAGGTAGAATTTCATAGCGTCATAATACTAAATCATAGCAACTAGTCCATATGTGTAATAAATTTGGTATGATAGCGGCATTATGATTACTCATTATTTCCGGACCCTTAAAGATAGTGAGCTGAAGCAAGTCGAGGCGGTGCGTAGTGGTGTTTGGACACACGTAGTAGAACCGACTGAGGCTGAACTCGCTCAGGTGGTGAAAGACTTTGTGCTTGATGAGGCGATTGTTGAGGATATTCAAGACTTTTTTGAGGTGCCACGTATGGAACGCTCACATGGCGCCAGCTATTTCTTTACTCGATACCCGTTTGGACAAAGTAAAGAGGATATTGAAACAGCGCCACTCTTGATTGTTATGGGGGAGTCCTTTGTACTAACAATCGCGCAGCGTGAAGTACCTGGCTTTAAGCCGTTTATCGATGGGCGTGAAGAAATTTTTACTACGCAAAAAACCAAGTTGTTTATTACTATCATGGCGACGGTGACCAAAGCCTATGAACGACAGCTGGTTCGCACGAGGCGGGCAGTACAGAAGGATCGAACCCAGCTGCGTTCAATTGGACCAAAAGAAATCGCTCGACTTGTGCAATACGAACATGAGCTCAATGATCTTTTGGCGGCGGTAGTGCCGACGAATGCTTGGTTGCAGCAGGTGACCAAGAGCAATAGCATGCAGCTCTTCAATGAAGATGTTGAACTGATGGAGGACTTGATGATTGCAAATGCCCAGTTGATCGAATCATCACGCTCAGTTTTGCGGACAATCCAAAATGTACGCAGTGCAACTGAAGCGATTCTCACGAGTAACTTGAACGTCACAATTAAAACCCTTACTGTCATCACGATTTTGCTTACCATTCCAACCTTAGTGTCTTCGCTCTTTGGGATGAATGTGGTGGTACCACTTGGTGAACATATGCATGCCTTTTGGTTAATCATTACGCTAATTTTGGCTTCGGTCTCAATGTTGGTCTGGTACTTTAAAAGAATTAATTGGCTCTAGGCACACAGGTATGTATACTCCAAAACCATTTCATGAAGGTTATTTACCAGAACAAGACGGTCATAAAGTGTATTTTGCGCAGTATGGTAACCCTGATGGGGAGGTGATTGTGAGTTTGCATGGTGGGCCAGGATCTGCGAGTAAATCATCGCACCCAACTCGGTTTGACTTAGAGACATACCAAGTAGTAGTGTTTGACCAGCGGGGCGCTGGCAAAAGTGAACCGACTGGCTTACTCGAGCACAATACAACTGACGCGTTGATTACAGACATTGAACGACTTCGTGAACAACTGGGGATAGAAAGCTGGTTTGTGTCGGGTACCAGCTGGGGTTCAACATTGTCGTTATTATATGCTGAAGCCTATCCTGAGCGGGTGAAAGGATTATTGCTTTCAGCGATCTTTTTGGCTGATACTGCATCATGGGAATGGATGTCGACGACGCCTGATGGCGCAGGGCAGCTGTATACTGATCTCTGGGCAGAGCGTATGCGGGTGTTTGAAAAGTATGGTGCAACCGCAGAAAATGCCGCCCAGATTTTCTATGACAAACTACTCGGTGCTACACCAGAGGAAGCGCAGGAGATCACCGCTGACTACCTCAATTGGGAGAAGAATTTACTGGTGGCAGACAATCTCTCTTTGATGAATCCGTCAGAGGTGAGCGATAACCACATCACGTACGTCAAGATATTTTTACACTACGAAGTTAATAATTGTTTTATTGAAGATAATCAGATACTCAAGAATGTTTCTAAGATAACAGATATTCCAGTGGTTTTGATACATGGACGACACGATGTGGTTTGTCCATTTGACGGTGCGTGGCGGTTGCACCGGGCTTTGCCACAATCAAAACTTGTAGCTTTGCCGCAGAGTAACCATGCGTTCACTCCAGATGGAGAAATGGCGCGGTATTGGGCCTATAAAGCGTTTTTGGCTGGATTGCAGTAGGGGAGTGAGATGGGGCGCAAAAGGGTCGGAAAAGCTTCGCTTTTCCGACCCTTTTGCCAATTTCAGTATTATATTGCCAAATCCTAACTAGCTGTGAAAGAAAAGGCTAATTCGCCCGTCTTCACGTATAATGGTTCTTGCATGGCAGGTCCGAAACAGACAGGCAATATACGCGAGAGCCACGAACAGCGTTTCCTAGCAGCGTTTGAAGAGTACGGTGATGCTCTTTTTCGCCACGCGACGTTACGTGTAAGTGATCGAGAACGAGCCATTGATATCGTGCACGACACGTATGCCAAAGTATGGACATACGTGCGTAACGGTCACGAAATCGAGCAGTTTCGCCCTTTTTTATACAAGGTACTCAATAATTTGATTATTGATGAATACCGGAAGCATAAAGAAACGTCGCTCGATGCGCTCTTTGAAAAAGACGGCGTGGATGATGGCTCATTTGATGAGTTGTCAGAAAACACCGTTGATTCCCTCGCTGCGACTATCGACGGTCGCAAGGCCTTCGCAGTGGTCGACAAGCTTCCCGATGTCTATCGAGAAGTTATTATCCTCCGCTTTATCGATGAGCTTGGACCAAAGGAGATTAGTGAGCTGATTGAAGAGTCAGAAAACGTCGTTTCGGTTCGCTTGCATCGTGGTCTTAAATTACTTCGCGATACCATGGCGGCCGAAGAAAAAGCCCTTACTGCTCAAAAAACAACCACCAAAAACACCACATAAACCACATGAAACGCTTTGCCGAACAACTAAAGAAACAATCAGCCACCGTACGATTACGGGCGGCTGAAAAACGTGAACTCAAAGAGCGTCTTGTAGCGTATATGGAGTATCATCCGTTGCCGCAAACTATGGCTGTGCCACCTGCAACCGAACGTCTTCAGTCTGAACCATTCTCACTGTTGAATTTAAATACGTTTGAGATTCGTTCGCTCTTGGGTACCTTTGCAGTATTGTTACTCATCTTTGTGCCTGTGGTAGCAGAACGTTCAGTGCCGGGTGATGTGCTCTATCCAGTGAAGGTTAATTTTAATGAAGAAATAAGGTCATCACTTTCAACGTCTCCTTACGCTAAAGTGGAATGGGAAACGGAACGCCTTAATCGCCGCATCGCCGAAGCGCGACTTTTAGCGAGTGAGGGTAAGTTGACTGAAGAAGCAGAAGCTGACGTAGCGGCTGCGGTAAAAGAACACAGTGACGCTGCTCAAAAGGGTATCGCCGAACTTCGCGAAAGCGACCAAGATGAGGCTGCGATTGCTGAGATCGCTTTTGAGTCGGCTCTAATTGTGCAGTCTGAAGTATTAGAAAAAGAACTCGCTAAAGAAGTAGCGGCTAACGTTGGTACTGAAGTTGTCCCGGGTCGATCGGTAGCGATCCTCGCGAGCGCCATTGCTGACGCGCAAGCCAGTGTCACTGAAAACCAAAGTGGAGTAGTGCCATCATACGAAAAACTATCTGTCCGTATCGAGCAAGAAACCACTCGAGCGTATGAATTGTTTGACTCAATCAAGCGCACTGCTTCGGCAGCAGAGGTCAACGATGTAGAACGTCGCCTAGCTGATATCGAACGCAAAATTGTTGAGTCAGCAAGTGTACAGGCGGGTGAGCTAGTGGTTGGAGAGGTTGCCAGCAGTACTCCAGATGAGGTTGTTGTGCCAGCAGAAATCACTATCTTGCGAGGTGCTCTGTCTGACCTGCAGAAACTGATCCGCTTCATGACTGACATTGATGTGCGTACGAGTGTCACGGTAGAAGAGTTGGTGCCGGTCACACTTACCGATGCTGAATTGAAAGATAAGTTTTCAACGGCTCAAGCTGAAGCTGAGCGATTGAAAAAAGTTGTTACGGCTGCTCTTGACGCGGGTGAGGCTGAGGCGGTAGCTGAGAAACTTCAAAATGGTTTGGCTGCTGCCGAAGTAGAAGTAACCGCTGCCAAGAAAGCAGCGGAGTTGGCTAAACATACTCGAGCGGTGTTGTTGAGTGAAGGGGCACTCGCGCTCTTGAGAGATTTAGAGAGTATGTTGAGCGATAGGCCTGAGGAAGAAGCACTCGAAGTAGCGCCGGCACTGCCAGTTGAAGTAGTAGCGACAACTTCAAGTTCAACTGCAACATCGACTGAAGTTGAGACAGCGGTTGACGTAGAAGCAGAATTCTAAAAATTCTGAAAACAAAAGCCGGGCGGCCCCAACGGGGCCGCCCGGCTTTTGTTTTCATCCCCTTCACTACAAAGACACGAAAATAGCCACCAAGTACACAGTGGATACGTCCGTATTTCTGTGATCCTTGGTGGCTTCTATTTTGGCGCTAAATCTCGCGCAAGAACATTGAGACCGTACTTCTGGTCTCGGGAAGGGGGCGGCTGTCAGGCCGCCCCGGACAGTTTCGTCAGGCCGCCCTAGCGGATTTACCTAGATCTACCCCAACAAAGCGTGCCGCCTCGATCAGGATCGGGTCGTCAGGACTGATCCCGATACGCCCGTCACGACGCTGGAGGCAAACCCTGACCATATGCTCCATATGGCAGGCTGCCGCTAGGTTAAGTGTTGCAACAAGCGTTGCCGCCCGCCGATCACGACACTCATCTCGCCGCATGTTCAGCCCGAGCCGTTTTCGCCCGGCGTTCGATGCGTTGGTTCCTCCCCCTGCATCTGAGGTTGAGGCGTCCGGCGCTTGTCCGTCGGTAGCTTTTTTGCCCGAAGGGGGATATTCAGCATTCCTTCGTTTGCGTGATCGGCTGCTTCTGCAGCGCTCATTCCCGTAAATTTCATGTGCGTCTCCCGGTTGGCCGTCTCTTCAGACGACTATTGCTATCGCACCTTTCGATTTATTCTCAGGTGCAATTTGGAGTGTACCTTAAAGTTCTTCATAACTCAATAGAAAAAGGTGTTGTCAACAAAGAAACTAATTGACATTTTTTGGTGCCAGGGCTATATTCAAAGTAATGCAATTCGCAGATACAACAACCGCGCACGTTGATACGGCTGCCCAGTCACGGGCACTCGTCCTCATTCTTGTGATTCTCGCAACCTTAGGCGGGCCGGTTATGAGTATCTAAGCACTACGCTACGAAAACTCCTGAAGAAAAATGACCGGTTTGCCACAAGCGAACCGGTCATTTTTTTTCCGGGGATTCAGTCAGAAATGACAGAACGGAAGATAGTTCTTTTACAATCACCTATAACAGTAAGGGTCACAGCCCGTTGCCGGTAGCTAAAGGAAACTTTGGCTGCCACCACCGGGCTGTGACAGGCACGGTTTGGAAAAGGGAGAAAAAAATGGCTAGGTACAAGAGGCAGAAGCCAAAGCAGCCACATGCAGCTGAAATGGCTGCTCTGTGTTGTGCAGCAGGATACAAGCCTTGTGAAGTTGCCTCAGTTAGGGCATTGCGCGGGGTTCATGGTTTTGAACTGACTCTTCATAGAGATGATGGGGGAATTCATCAGAAACTTGTTGAAGAGCATCGCGTAAAAGGAGCGCTCAACGGACATGGGGATGATCTTTGTAACCACCAAGGTTTCACCGTAAATCCGAACGTTTTTGAGTGGACGGCAGAAGTTTCTCACTGAGCCCATTCTCAGTTTTACAAATCAATGCCCAAATGGGTGGGCACAAATTCATCAGGGAGATGAAGATGGACGACAGCAATGACGTACCGGTAGAGGTACGTGCCTATCAAAAGGTGTCGGAATTCGTCAGTCAGAAGCTTGGCGTGATACTGTCAATGCTCGACATTCGACGGACTGAAGAAGGTCTGAAGGTTTCCGCTTTTGAATTTGGCGGTAAACAGATACGTATGCGTGAAAAGCTCGCGCGTCGGATCATCAACATGATCTCAAAGGTTCTGGGCTTTGCCGACGAGCTCATCTCCGGGGTCATTCTCGACCAGACTCTCGAGTCTGTCGAGTGTATCTGCAATAACGGGTCAACAGCGACCTGAGGCACGAGCAAACAGGCTTGGGGCGCGGATGAGGAGGTGGCTTTGCAGCCACTTTGACACCGCGCCCCAGTCGCCCAATTTTACTGTTTATGTGGTATGTTCTTTAAGATGTCTAAGATTCATCGGTATGAATACTTAGACCTCGATATAAGGAGTTGAGCTTTGATTCGACTGTTTATACCGGGAAAATCGTCTCATAGTGAGACGTGCCGGAAATGAGGGAAGAGAGAATGGAGATTAAAGAGTTCGTTGGACACATCGAGGGCTGGCTACCCAACGGTAAAAGCCCGGAGGCGATCGCCGAAGAAGCCCTGTCGCTGTATTGCCCAACGGAGACTCGTTGGGATCTTGAATTTGATCTCGATGGTATCACCGATGAAGTGGTCGCCTATGTCATGGCGACGCGGGTGATGAATCCAAATATCAAGCCTGAGGCGATGCTAAATCGCCTTCTGGACCGGTTCGGATAGGGGAGAAAAAGATGAGGGTGACGAAAGACTATTTGGATCTGGCCCCCAGACATCCGGAGTGGCCAGCGCGACTGAGGTGGGTGTGTGGACTGTGTGTGGAAGTACCCGCTGATCCACAAGAGGTGTCTCGTCTAGTGGCACTCCGCGTGGCGAAGCTGTCAGCAGAGCAGGTGTGGCTGATGCTCCGACAACTTGATCGTACACGGGAGCTCGAGCTTTCGATCGATCGATATGACAAGCAGATGTTGCAGAGGCTTATCATTCGTTCTGTGCTTCACGGAACAGTGTGGACACATATCATCGAGGCGGGCGCCAAGACAGGCTGACTTCGGTCAGCTGCGCCCGCCTCATTCGCACCCCTACAGCCTGTTCCTTTTGTTCTTTCTTTGTATACTTACGAGACGATGAAACCCCAGATTTTAGCCATTCAATTTCGAGAAAACGTTGACTCTATTGCTGGTGAGCAAAAGAGTATTGTTCGCGAAATTGGCGAGCACGCTGAAGTAACTTTTATCAGCGCCTTAAATGAAGCCTTGGCGTGGACAGATCCATACGCAATCCTGCAGCACTACCACGGTGTGATCCTCGGTGGTTCTGGTGAGTTTGATTTTGATGGCAACCGTAGCGAAGACGATCGCGCCAAGCAGATGTCGCAGGTGTTTTTGGAACGACTACGACCACTCTTTACGTATATCTTTGAGCAGGATATCCCAACCTTAGGTATTTGCTATGGACACCAGCTTCTAGGTGCGTTTGCCGGCGCGCAGGTGAGTTACGATGTATCACAGAAAAAGACTAGTTCGCATGAACTAAAGCTGATGGTAGATAAAAATGATTACTTTCTTTTTTCCGACTTACCGGATTCTTTTGCTGCACATTATGGACATAAAGATGCGCTGCAGCAGATTCCAGAGGGGGCAGTGCTTCTGATGAACGGCGGCGAGCAGTGCAAGGTGTCAGCCTTAAAGTATAAAAATAATATCTACACAACCCAGTTTCATCCAGAGCTAAACTTTGCCGATATGGTGGACCGGATGAAAAACTCACCGGGCTACTTACCAGAGGGGGTGCTGGCACATGAGATTTTTAAAGATGAACCGCACTCCAACACAATCTTACGGAATTTTGGGAAGTTTGTAGCGCTGCAAGCGAAATAGTAACGCCCCCGGCCGTGTAGGTCGGGGGCGTGGTTCGCGAAGGTGCATGGCGCTTCCAGCTCATTCAAAGTAGAGCTGGTCGCCGGTCTTGATCCCGAGCTTCTCAGCGGCACTTTTACCGTTGAGCACGATCTCGAGAAACTCGTTGCCGAATGGGCCCGAGCTGCCCGTCACGAGGCCCAGTTTGCCGATAGGCACGTCCGAGAGGCGACGGTAGCGAGGAATTTCTTGATTGCTCACCACCAGTGTCTCGCCTTGAAAGGACTGGTCGGTCAGAGTGGTTTTGCAATTGCCGAAGGCATCGACGAAGTAGATGAACTCACCCTGCAACGGACTGATCAGTTCTGGCGTGCTCTTGATCTTGCTGTGCTCCCAAAGGTAGGCGACCAGGAACGGTAGAACGTGCAGGCTTCGAAACTGTGTCCGGATCGCTCGATGTTGTCGCTCTTCGTTGTCAGGGAAGAGGGTTGCTGCAATCGCCGGGATGTCGATAACATTCACTGTGTCGCCAAAACCCAAACGGGGAAGCAGTGTCAGTCCAGGGCAGTCGACTGTGCTGACAATCAGTGTGCCTTCGTGCTCTAGGTAGCCGAACGGAGAACCGTTGGAGCGTTTTGGAGCGTCTGCATCACCTCTTGGAGCAGCGTTACCAATCACAATCCCTGGTTCTCCCTCGAGCAAAGCGATGTGAGTGGCTATCGCGCCAGCAGCGGTGAGTTTGTGACTTATCCCCAAAAAGCCAGTTAAGGGAATGCCTGCTCGAACGTAGTTGGTGTTCTGGCGAGAACGAGCGTCGCCGTCGCGACAGTCGGTGATAAGGGTTACTGGATGCTTCATGTGTCCTGCCTCTCTGTTGGGACATGGGAATGTAAAGAACGGAGACAAAATAAAAATCCTCAAGCGAGGACTCTGATTTCGTCTGGTTTTGTTTGTGGCTAAACCTCGAAAACTGTCCTCGCAGTTGAGGACATCATCATCATTTCTGAGATGTTTCGAAACGTAGTCACAAATTAAATCTATCAGAATCCACCAAGGCGTCAAGTCTTGGCTATTTTATAAAGATTGTGTATACTTTTTTCAATGCAACTGATACACGCAGCAACATATTTCTGGTTTTGGTTTACCAGCGGGGAAGCCCGGTATGTTTTTGCTGAAGTGTAAGTAACTCAAAGTAGAAAACAGCCGCTGGTTTCCCTGGAAACCAGCGGCTGTTTTTGTACAATTTGTAGCCGGAGCTTTGCAGTCACAGAGAAGTGACTGCAAGGCTCCGGACGCAAGTTCGGAATACAACCGCCGCGATGGTCGCGGGAGGGTAAAGAGGGACATATCCATGTACACCGAAAACCAAGTTGCTGAAGCTTTAAGGACAGCTGGGATGCACGAGCCTTGGGCTAGTTGGATTGCGTCATCGGTTGCCGGACGCATCCCGGAAGGGAGGCTCGGTGACTTTGCACGTGAATACGCTAAGTCGCGGGACACCGAAGCTGCTTTTGCCGCGGTTGCAGAAGAAGCAATTTCTGCAGAGGAGGCTTCTCAGCCGCTCTTGAGACGGCGATGGAGTCCGATCAAGGCCACTATCTTATGGTTCAGGGCTCGTCGAGCCAGGTTGCACCGTGAGGCGGTCAAAAGCTTCAACGCATGATCTTTAAACTCCTCACACTGGTGAGGTGCGCGGTCCGGCAATTCGGTCGGGACGCGTGGGAAGCGGGGCGATTCGGAACGAATCGCCTTTTTGTATGTTTAAAATGGGTATTGGAAAAGCCGCGGGCTGAAGATTTTTCGGAGGAAAAATGCTCAGCCCGCGGCTGTTTCCGCGTCTTTGCAAAGGGGAGCAAGCTCCCAAAAGAACTGTTAGTTCGCCCAAAATACCTCAGGCGAGCGATCATCTTACACCTGCCATTTAAAAGTGCAAAGCGACTGTCTGTGCACATTGAGTCAGACATCAAAACCTGTTAGGCTCTAGCTATATTCGTTAAGGTTATTCTATGGATTTTGGACTTTCAGATCGGGTGGCAGGGTATCTGCCAGAGATGGTGTACGCGATGCCGTTCTTAGGCACTATTGATATTGCTCCCTATGTATTGGCAGCAGTATTGTTTATTGGACTCTCAGTTTTCTTCAAAGTGATTTTAGTGTTGCTGATTGCGCGCTTAAAAGCGCTATCTGCTCGGACCACGACAACAATTGATGACACGGTGATTGCTGCACTTGAAGGCGTTCGTACTTGGGTGTATACAGTGATTGCGTTATTTGTGGCGCTGCAGCCATTTACCTTACCGCACTGGGGAGATATAGGACTGAAAGCAGTATTCTTATTTGCTGTTGTGTGGCAGGGGATTGAGATTGTGGTGAAGTTTATTGAGTACGCCGTTACACATTTGGTAGAAAAAGATGAGGATGGCGATGGTGTCACTGACCCAAATTCAGCTACTGCGGCCGACATGATTAAATTGCTCGCACGGATTGCGCTTTGGGCACTTGGAACACTATTTGTGCTGTCTAATTTAGGGATTGAAGTGACGTCACTCATCGCAGGACTAGGGATTGGGGGGATTGCAATTGCGTTTGCTCTGCAGGGAATTTTATCAGATTTGTTTGCGTCATTTTCAATTTACTTTGATAAGCCATTTCGGATTGGTGACTATATCACTATCGGAACTGACTCAGGGACGGTAGAGAGAATTGGTATCAAATCAACCCGAATTCGAACATTACAGGGAGAAGAGTTGGTGGTAAGTAACGCGGAACTGACTACAGCTCGGGTAAACAACTTTAAGAAAATGCAGGAACGTCGGATCAGTTTCCAATTTGGGGTAACGTACGAAACGCAGCATGAAAAGGTGAAGCAAATTAACGGCATTGTTGAACGAATCTTTGAGGCTGTTGAAGGTGGGCGACTCGATCGGGTGCACTTCACCAGCTTTGGTGACTCAGCATTATTGTTTGACGTCGTGTATTACGTTGAGTCTTCTGACTATGGGGTGTATCTCGATATTCAAGAGCGAGTGAATCACGAAATGATGGAGAAATTTGCTGAAGTAGGGATCGAATTTGCGTATCCAACACAGACGGTGTATCACAAGCAGGTGAGTTAGGCGGAAAGGCAAAAAGCCGGCGGGCCGTAGGTCCGCCGGCTTTTTGTCTGCACTTACTCACTCATCTCAGCGTTAAGTATACGACCGAGGAACGGGGCAATGGTGGTGGTGAATAGTCTGGCCCGGAAAGCGAGTTCACCAGTAGATGTGTCTTCAATACTAAAGCCTGATTCAGCTTTCATCGAACGGTCAATATATGAGACAGTGAGACCCCGTAAACTGGTCTCGCCATCGCTATCTGATCCCTTGGTACTGATTAAGCCAATCACTTCACCGGACGCATTCACAACTGGCCCACCTGAAGCACCGAAGGCGCCAACTGCCGATGGAGCAATCGCCAGTACATCAGCTAGTTGACTATCAAAGGTAAAGAGGTCAGTGATGGTAGTCTCAGCTCGGACTGGTGTTAGTCTGTTAATAGTTGTACTCGAGAAGGTGCCGACTGGATAACCAGCAACGGTGATGCCAGTATTGATGGAGCCAGTCGTGAGCGGTGCTAGGTTAAGGGAAAGGAACGGGATTCGCGCCGGTAAAGGATCGTTGCCGACTCCCTTAGTGACGTAGAGGAGGGCGTAGTCGCGTTCACCGGTACCACGAGGTTGTTTTTCTACAATCTGGGCAGCATATTTTTGAATCCAAGCCGGTGAAATGTACAAGAGTTGTGCTTCATATTTTGCTATCGCTGGATTCCCAGTACGGATGACACACTTGGTTTCACCAGTAGGATCAATTTCTTTTAGAAGTAAGAATTGGGCGACGTGAGCGTTAGTCATGATGACACCATCATCATTGATAAAGAAGCCGCTGCCAGTAGTGGCTCTCGTGGCGGTTTCGGTTTGATAGGTACAAAAAATATTTACCAGAGCATCAATGGGGTCACTTTGGTTTTTAGTTCCGCTCGTGCGAGTACCGATTACGGTGGCTTGTTGGTAGCCAGTATTTTGTAAAAGGATACTCGGTATAGAGCTACTCTCGCTATAGTCAGATTCGAGACGAGTCAGCTGTGGGTTATCAGACATGGTTGTCACTACAACCTTCGATGAAGGAGTTGGCCCAATAACGTTTTGGATCTGGTCAGCCAGGATATTAGTAAAAGCTAAATACGCACCTAAGATAAATCCGACTGTTTCAGCAATAAACTGCATAGAAGAAGTATACCAGTCAGCTCTTTTTCATCTGGAAATTCATTTGAATAAGTGCTATGCTATCACCCACAAACGAACGCGGGATTAGTTAAATGGTATAACGACTGCCTTCCAAGCAGTAGTCAGGAGTTCGATTCCCCTATCCCGCACAATGCAATTTGCCGCCTCCGGGCGGCTTTTGTATTGTGCGGGATAGGGGTGCAGCTTTTTGGAGAAAAGCGTTGCACGAATCGAAAAGCTTTTGCGCTAGATTAAGAGCGAAGCGAAATAATATAGCCAAAAGGTGTACAGGTCCTGTAAGGACCGATTCCCCTAATACTCCCCAAACCGATACTCCACCTTCTCATCATCTTCTAGCCTGCCGGTGAACAACGTCTTAATAATCACCACTGGACTCATAAAAATCCAGGAATACCCGTACTTCAAAAAACGGCGAGCTGAGGTCAGTACTTTTATATTAATTAGTTTGTACGGTCCAAGCTTAGCAGCTTTAAAGGCGTAATCGACATCTTCGCTAATACGAAGTGATTCATCGTAGCCGCCAATGGTTTCAAACACGTCTCTACGAGTGATTTGGAAGGCGCCACCAAAGTATGGCTTACCAATCAACAGCAGCAGTTGCAGGGCAACGTGAGCAACGTAATAGAGTAGGATCTTTTCTACCAAACCACCGTCATACGGAGTAAGTTTACCAGTGGCGATAGTGTAATTGTGCTTCGTGAACTCAGAAATAAAGTATTCAAAGTCTTTCTCGCTTGGAGCAATCACGTCAGCGTCACAAAAGAGTAGTATGTCGTGCGTAGCAGCTTTGGCACCAGTGTTACGCTGCAGGGCAATACCTCGTTCTGTAAGCGGAATGATCTTCAGGGAATGATTTTCTTTCAGGTAGGCATGTGCTGCTTCAGCAACAACACGAGTGCGGTCAGTTGAGTTTCCGTCGACAACGATAATTTCTAGGTCAGCTGTGTGGGTACTTAGTGAATGTAATAGGAGAGGTAAGTAGTGTTCTTCATTAAGGGTAGGAATAATAATGCTGATCCGGGGTGGCGTTGCCATACTAGAATAGTGTACCTCATTGGCCCGCCATCTATTTATTGCTACACTCAGATCAATGTTTGAGATCACTCTGGGTAACGTATTTCTTTTTTCGCTTTTTGTGTTGGCGGTATTTTATAGTGCCCCCTGTCTATCTGCACGTCGGTTTGTCGTACCGCATGTTCCGACACTGCTCACCTATGTCAGCCTCTTTTCACTTTTTGGGGTAATTGGGGAGGAGTTTGTGAATACTGCATATGAGTATTTTTTAGGGTCACCCTTGTGGGAGTACCGTCTTTATCCAGCTCATGATGGAAATATTACCTACTGGTTTTTGTTTATCTGGGGAGCTCTTGGATTTTATTCGTATTTTCGGGATACTGTTTTTTTAGCTGGGAAACACGTGAGTCATTTCTTGGCAGCAGTTATTTTAGGGGTAGAAGCGATTGCGATTGAATTGTTTTTTAATGTGACCTACTTTTGGGTATTCAATGATTACATTTTTTATTATTTCCCAGCAAACTTAGGACCGCTGTCGCACTTTTCCTGCCTGCAAGTGATTCCTTTCTATATGATTGTTGGTTTTGTGATTAGTATATTAATTGCACAGCACCGCAAGCTGCACTTTAGTCGGGGGTCATATATCGTCCTCAGTTTTTACTGGTTTATTACGCTGACATTTGTCTATTTGTAAGTTTATCGGCATAAAACAAAACAGCGCCGGCTGGGCGCTGTTTTGCTTTTTGTGATGGGAAATAGCGTAGATTTACTCTCTGTATTTCCACATAGCGTAATACCTCCGCTACCCTCACAGTATATCATGAGCTTTTTGAAAGTAGCTGTGGATTATATACAAAAAGGCCGGCGCTTTGCGCCGGCCTTTTTGTATACCGAGTGGAGATTTATTTAACGGCGTCCTTGAGTGCCTTAGCAGCTCGGAACTTTGGCACGCGCATTGCTGGTACTTCAATTGGCTCACCAGTGCGAGGGTTTCGCGCAGTTCGAGCGTTTCGCATTTTAGCTGAGAAAATACCGAGGCCTGCGATTGAGACTTCGTTACCGTCTTTGAGTGTATTTACGATACAACCCATCATAATTTCAACTGCTCGCTCTGCGTCAGCCTTAGTGATTCCAAGGTCTTCGTGCACTTTGTTGATGATATCTGCCTTATTCATATGATCTGAATAGTTATTGTTTAATGGCGTGTAATGTGTGCCGCTAGGACACAGCCCGTAATAAATGGCTAAGAACATTATATATCAAGGTTTTGGTGTCGCAACGTCTTGTAAAGTGTTTTTTGTGTGTTGTGGTTTTAAGCCGTTTTTTAAAGACCTGGCACTGTGTTACTATTGCGCACATGAAAATTGGCGTCATGGGGGCACACGGTAGTTTTTCGGAACAGGCCGGTGAGTTATATAAAGTAAACAAAGGTTTAATTGATGCTGACGTTTTACCACTAATTTCTGCTGAGACAGTACTTACTGAACTAGAAGCAGGGAATATTGAGTACGGTATTTTTCCGATTGAGAACAGTACTGGCGGGATCGTGATTGAGGCGGTCTACGCGATGGCTGGTCATCGGTTTTTACTTCAAGAAATGTTTGGTCTTGATATTCATCATATGCTGCTGGTAAAACGTGGCATGACTACTGCACATATCACTAGAATCACTTCGCACGATCAAGCGCTGAAGCAGTGTAAAGGGTACTTGAGTCGAGTGTGGCCTGAGGCTGAGGTGGTTGAATTTAAAGATACAGCCGCTGCAGCCGCTGCTCTTCAGGCTGGTGAGCTGCCAGACACAACCGCAGTGATTGCGCCACGTCAGTGTGCAAAGTTGTATGATCTTGATATCCTTGAAGAATCGATTCAAGATTCAAAAAATAATGTCACCACGTTTGTAGTGGCAACTAAGATGGCTGACTAGAAAAGGCGAAACCGCGGGGAGAACGTGATGTGTCTGCATCAGCGGTCCTCCTCGCGGCGCTTCTTGGCCATGTGGACCCGGCCGAAGGGGTCTATCATGGCTTCGGTCCAGAAACCGAACCAGATTCTGACTCCAGCTTCAAGAGCGATTGCATGAGCGTTTTTCAGGCGCTCCTGCATTGCCATATCGGCGGTCGTTAGATTAAACGGATCCATCGCATCACCTCCTTTCGGTTGTTGCAACGTAGTTTCACAATACGTTGACTGTAAAAAAAGAAAAGGGGAGAGTTTGAATAATGATTATTTTGGTGGGGTGTCAAATTGAAAAGCGGCTGATTTCCCGAAGGGAAATCAGCCGCTTTTCTATTTTTTGCAAGATAATTTATCGAGCGTAGCTAACTACTCGCGTTTCACGAATGACATGAACTTTAATTTCACCTGGATAGCGCAACTGGGCTTCGATACTCGTAGCAACTGTACGAGCAAGATCATGTGTTTGGAGTTCGTTGAGTGAATTTGGATTCACCAAGATTCGCACTTCGCGACCAGCAGCAATGGCAAAGACTTTATCAACGCCAGGCAAGGCTGAGGCAATCGCTTCGAGTTCAGTGAGACGCTTGATGTAGTTTTCGATTGAATCACGTCGAGCGCCCGGTCGTGCACCAGATAGGGAGTCTGCGACTTGTACAATAATCGACTCTGGTGTTTCGTATGGGTATTCTTCATGATGGGCCCGCATCGCTAGGATAACTTTTTCGTCGACATTGTATTTCTGTAAAATCCGAATACCAATCTCAACGTGTGTTCCCTGGACTTCGTGGCTGACCGTCTTCCCGATGTCATGTAAGAGTGCGCCAGCACGTGCTATCGCAACGTCGGCACCAACTTCCTCAGCGATGATCGCCGCGATGTGGGACATCTCAACTGAGTGCCAGAGCACATTCTGTCCATAGCTGGTGCGGAAGTGCAGGCGACCGAGGATGGTGATAAGATCGGGATGGAGGTTCGGGACGTTAGCTTCATAAGCCGCTTTCTCGCCCATTTTGCGGACGGTACCAGCAACTTCTTTGCGAGCTTCTTCCACCATCTCTTCGATTTTGGCTGGCTGGATGCGACCGTCTTTGAGTAGCATCTCCAGTGCAACCCGAGCGATCTCACGACGAATCGGATCAAACGATGACAAAACAATATAGCCAGGAGTGTCATCGATCAGGACGTCAACTCCAGTGAGACGCTCAAAGGTCCGGACGTTACGGCCTTCTTTCCCGATGACTTTACCCTTGAGGTCTTCGCTCGGTAGTTCCACGCTGGCGGTCATAACGTTGGTTGGCATGGTGTTGCCGATGCGGTGGATGGCAGCGAGGAGAATGTTACGCGCTTTGTCTTCGAATTGTTCTTCGCCGAGCATCTCAAGTTTATGGAGGCGAAGCGTCAAATCTTCACCTCGATTTTCAGCGGCATTAGCGATAATACGTTCAAAAGCTTCGTCATGGGTAAGACCAGCAACTTCTTCGAGTTTCGCATCAAGTTCAGCTTTATGGTTGTCTAAGCGAGCTTTGATATCTTTCACTTCTTCGATCTTTGCTCGAACGGCTTCTTTTTCTGAATCAAGATTGATTTGGCGGTCATCCAAGAGCTCCTCTTTTTTATCAAGACGAGCTTCTTTGCTGTTTAATTTTTCTTCACGGTCTTTCGCAACAGTCTTGGCTTCGGTTTCGATGTGGTCAGCTTTTGCTTCGGCCTTTTCGACTATTTTTAACGCTTTTTCTTCGGCCTCAAGCACTTTTTCCTTGATATCAAGTTCAAGTGATGATTTCTGTGAGAGCGCGCGTAGGTAGCGTAAGTAGTATCCAGCAGCAATTCCAAATATGATTGCAGCTCCGATAACACCGAGTAGCATGAATGGCGGCATAGTGTTCTGTATTACATTATTAAATCAATCATCCGGGTCAGACAGTCAGGTAGGCCTACGATAGCAAATGCCGGTCGGGTTGTCGATAAAGGGCCGGAAAAGCGAAGCTTTTCCGGCCCTTTATCATCTGTATAGAATTTACTTGTAAATTCTATCAACGATCCCGTATTTCTTTGATTCTTCGGCGTCCATGAAGAAGTCGCGGTCAGTGTCGGTTGCAATCTGTTTAAGTGACTTACCAGTTGCCTTAGCAAGCATGCCATTGAGTCGGTCACGAGTCTTTAAAATATGTCGCGCGGTGATCTCGATATCACTCGCTTGTCCTTGGGCCCCGCCCCACGGCTGGTGAATCATAACTTCAGCGTTTGGGAGAATCGCTCGTTTACCTTTCGCTCCTTGCGAGAGGATAATTGATCCCATAGAAGCCGCCATACCAACACACACGGTCGAAATGTCTGGTTTGATATGGTTCATGGTGTCGACGATTGAAAGGCCGGCAGTTACACTTCCTCCTGGTGAGTTCACGTATAGGAAAATATCTTTCTTTGGGTCTTCTGCCTCAAGAAATAGTAGCTGCGCTACCACTAGGTTAGCCATGTGGTCTTCAATGCCCCCAGTTACAAAGACAATGCGTTCTTTCAGTAAGCGGGAATAGATATCAAAGGCGCGCTCGCCTTGTTGGGTTTTTTCGATCACCATCGGGACAAGGAAGTCTTGGATGGCGCTGTTGGTATTATCTTTTCTTTCCATAAATTTATTATCCTGTTTGTTTACAGAGTGTTTCATTAATTTAGTATCAGTCATTGTGCAGTATGCTTGCTATCGTAGCAAACTTTCACGTGGAAGGAAAACCGGCCGGAAAAGCGTAGCTTTTCCGGCCGGTTTTCTACAGTGCGGTTTATTGTTCCTCAAGGAGTTTCATGACTGCCTCATTAGTCATGACTGACTCGACGTAGACACGTACGCGAGTCTGATCAGCGTCTTTGTACTGTTCCATGAGTTGATCAACTTGCATATCAACCTGGCCTTTGTCAGCTTCAGTGCCTTCGGCTTTAGCAATTTCGTTTAACACTAGTTGGAGTTTGGCACGCTTTTCAGCCGCGGGTGTCCATTCAGTCGTTAGTTCTTCTTTGGTTTTCTTAATGTGACCGAGGTAGTCATCCATCTTGAGATTAGCTCGTTTGAGGTCTTCACTCATTTGAGCAAACATTTGATTGATTTCCGAATCAATCAAGAGCTGTGGCAGCTCCATCTTGGTTTCATCGATAATGGTGTCAGTGAGTTTTGCTCGATGCGCAGCGACAATTTCTTGTTTCTTTTGGATTTCGAGGTGCTCACGTAGTTTGGTTTTGAAGTCAGCGACAGTTTCAAATTGACCAGGTTCTCCAAGAGTTTTGACGTATTCATCAGTTAACTCTGGGAGTTCGTCGTCACTCACTGCTTTGACATCAGGGACTTCGTCGTGCGCCGGCCCGTCGTGGACGGTGCCGTCAGCGTGGGTGTGCGTTTCAGCTGCATCTGGAGTTGGTAATGTAGTCGCGCCGTCAAGATCCTTCGGAGCAGCTGCTTTTTTTTGCAGTCGTTCATAAGCGACTTTCTGACGAATGATATCTTTCGCTTGTTCCTCAACTTCCTCATCAGTTACGTCATCGGACGCCTTGTCCTGGTTTACTTTAGCGGCGAGTTCTTTATAGTCAGGAAGGGTGATTTCTGGTAATACAGGAGCAGTCGCAGTAAAGCCAAGCGGGTTGTTTGGAGCAATTTTTGTAATTTGAATTTCTGGATGGCCGATTACTTCTAAGTTGTGAGCTTTGACTACTTCTGGGTACACACGAGCGAGGGCGCGTTCAGCCATTTCGGTAAGAATAGTAATTTCACCAATTTTTTCGATCAACACTTTTTCGGGGACATGACCTTTACGGAAGCCATCGATCTCTATATTGGCACCAAGACGTTTAATTGCTTTAGTGCGCTCTTTTTCTAGTTCAGCAAACGGGATTTCTCCAGTAATTTTTATTTGTGAGCCAGCTTCTTTAGTAATGGTAAAGTCAGTTTTAAAGTCCATAGATATCAAGTTAGTTTTTAGATGTCGGGCTAGTGTACCGATTTGGGATAGAAATGCAAATGAAAAACGGCCGGGAGCGAAGCTCCCGGCCGTTTTTCGTACTATGGTTAAAACTCAGCTTCTAAGGCTGCCTCAAGCTCAGCATCAATTGCCTCAAGCTCAGCATCAAGTGTTTCCATATTAGTGCTCTCAAGATCAGCTTCTATCGCATCAATTTCGTCTGATGTGCTGACAGCCGTGGCTGTTTCCACATCTGCTTCAGCGTTGGTGGATTCTGGTTCATTGTTTTCGGCGGCTGTTGGTCGTTCAATCGCTGGAGTTGGTGCAGGCATATTTTGTAACGTTGTACCCCAGAGGTAGAGACCGCCTAAAATCAACACCAGCACTACAATTAGTGCTACCAGGATAGCCCCAACTACCGATGACTTTTCTTCGACTGGTGCTGTACCGAACGTCTGTTCAGGCATTTTCATTTCATCAGCAGTAATTTCTGGCGTCGGTGCTGTAGCTGGTGGTGTAGTGTTTGTTTCTTCGTTAGACATATATAAGTAAGTGTAACATGGGTAAGTTTATTCGCTGGTCTCGTTTGTCCCAGTGGCAGTCTCTTGAGTAGTAGTGACAGCGCTGCTGACACCACGATCTAGATCGGTGTTTGCTACAGCTGTTTTAAGGCTGGCAACAGCAGCACGTAGTGAGGTTTGGACAGTATTTAATTCAGTTCGAGCTGCTTGGAAAATAGCGCGAGCTGATTGCCAGGCCTCTCGTGGGTTTTCAGAACCAACTACAGTAGCGGTAGCGCTATCAAGAGTAGCTAAAATTCCGGCTGCTGCAGCTAAGCCAGCTTCAGCCTCCACTAAATGTGCATCAGCTTCTGCAGTGTCGACCCCGCGTTCAGCTAATTTTGCACTACGAGATTGGATGCGTTCAATAATCTGATCAAAGCGAACTAGGACAGCATCCATCCGGTTAGCCATATTGGCAGAAAGATTAGTGATTCTCTCTTGGGCTCGGGCAGACAGTGCTGCTTGACGCTCAATTCGTTGCTCTTGACGTTGTTCTTGCTGGGCTGCTCGCGCGTCGCTAGTTGAAGCTCGGACTTCAGCTCGATTTTCACGCAATTCGGCTCGTTCAGCTTGGGCAGCTTCCATCTGCTCTGTTCGTTCAGTTCGAGCGGCAGCTTGCGCTTCGCGCTGTTCTTCCATTACGGCTCGCTGGTCAGGAGTTTCGGCTGGATCAGTTTCCTGGGCGTTGGCAACAAACGCAA
Organism: uncultured Candidatus Saccharibacteria bacterium; assembly: GCA_964350645.1. GTDB lineage: Bacteria > Patescibacteriota > Minisyncoccia > Phycocordibacterales > UBA918 > OLB19. The sequence continues at coordinate 178,514 of CAYGJY010000002.1, forward strand.
GACATGAAATAGCTAACAAAATTAATAAACTAATACATGAATACGATACTTTTAAGCTCTTCATAAGACAATGATGTTAAATAAAAATTTCCCAACTAAGCTCGAGTGAGTCAGTTTCTATAAGTATAGCGGGGCGGCACCGTTGGTGCCGCCCCGCTTATACACATGTGACTCAAATGATTAGCGCTTTAGCACCGGAATGATTTGCTTCTTGCGTGAAACTATTCCTGGCAATATTTCAGTGTCACTTTCAACGGTGACGCCAAAAGATTTTTCGACTACTTCCTTGGTGAGGTCATTGTAGGTGAGCACTGTTGCTTCTTCTTTTAATATATCAATTATAAAGAAGAGGACGTCATCTACGTCACTTTCTTCCGCAACACAGTCAGCAATTGCTTTGGTTAGTCCATCTTTTCGCTCTAATATAATTGCTGGCGTCGTCGTTTCAAGTACTGAAACCCGAAAGTTTTTGTCACCCACTTCGTACTTTTTACTATCAAGTTTGATCAGGCCGCTGTCGGTGTAACTTGAGACATCTGACTTGGCCGCAAACATCGCTGTTGCGAATTCAGTAATGTCTACGTCGATCATGGCCGCTAGTTTTTCGGCGACATCTTTGTCGTGTGGGGTGGTGGTTGGGCTACGGAATTCTAGCGTGTCAGACAAGATGCAAGCCAGCATCAGGCCAGCCATGTCTTTTGGTAGTTCAGCCACAGTCTCGCCCATCAGGTCGTACATAACTGTCGCGGTGCAGGCGAGGGGTCGGATGGTGATGTCGGCTGGAGCGTCAGTTTCAAGGCCGGCGACGAGTTTGTGGTGATCGATTAGTTGAAGCAGGGTTGCGTTACCAATTGTATCGGGAAGCTCTTGGGGATTGTTGGTGTCAACTACCATTACTTCGTCACCCTCGGCAAGACCTTCGAGCAATGCAGGTGTCGGAACGTCAAACTGACTTAGAACAAAGCTGGTTTCGGTATTGAGATCGCCAAGGATGTACGGTGTGGCGTTTTTGCCGGTGTGTGTACTGACGTACCACGCCCACACAATGGCGGAGCAAACAGTGTCGGTGTCGGGTGAAAGGTGTCCAAAAACTTTGATCATAGATTAGAAATTAAGCGGTAATGTCGGTTAGTGTAGATCATTGCGTCAAGGCTCGCAAGAGACGAAAAACCGCACGACCCCTTTGGGGTCGTGCGGTTTTTCGCTTGTGACTTATTTCTTTTCTCCTTCACTTTCTGCTGCAGCAGCTTCAGATTCGGCTTCACCTTTAGCCATTTCTGCTTCAGCTTCTTCCGGGGTATCAACTTCGTTGATCTCATCAGACTGATCGGTGTCGACCAGATCGCGATCTTCAGTTGCCTGGTCTTCTTCAACAGGTAACTCCTCCTTTGTTGTGGTGGCATCTTCGTTTTCAAGAACGTCGACGTCTTTGCCAGTGGCAGTATCTTCCGGGGCAACAATATCAACGTTACCCTGCTCGTCAGCTTCTGCTAGTTCTTCACCAGTTTGGGCTGAGATAATATCAATCTTCCAACCAGTCAATTTTGCAGCCAAGCGGACGTTTTGACCGCCACGACCAATTGCGAGGGATTGTTGATCAGGCGCAACTTCAACTACAGCATGACCACGAGTTTCAGTCGCTTCGTCTGGTTCTGTCTGAATCGTTACTTCCATTACTTGTGCTGGTGAGAGAGCGTCTTCAATAAACTCAGCAGACTCAGGTGACCACTCAATGATGTCGATTTTTTCACCACCAAGTTCACTCATAACAGTCGATACGCGCACACCACGTTGTCCAACGAGTGAACCGACTGGGTCGATATGAGAATCGTTGGCATGCACCGCAATCTTTGAACGGGCACCAGCTTCACGAGCAATTGACTTCACTTCAACAGCGCCACTTTGAAGCTCAGGAGCTTCAATTGCAAATAAGGCTTCAAGAAACTCTGGGTGTGAACGAGAGAGCTTCAAGAAAATGCCTCGTGAGGTTTCGTCGACAGTAAGAAGAAGCGCACGAATTCGTTCACCTGGTCGGTAACGTTCTCCCGGGATTTGTTCGTCGTATGGCATGATAGCGGTCACACGACCAAGGTCGACATAGAGATTGCCGCGCTCAAATCGTTGTACGTGTCCCATAATAATGTCACCAGCTTTCTGACCAAACTCAGCCAAGGCGGCGTCTTTCTCAGCTTCACGAATCTTCTGAATAATCACTTGCTTAGCAGTCTGGGCAGCAATGCGACCGAAGTCGTCTTTCATTTCTAGAGGGAAGATTAGTTCTTCAGCGAGCTCGACATCCTTTTTGATTAGTCGCGCGCTGTCGATCATGATGTGCTTCTCAGCATCAAAGCGTACTTTACGTTCTTCACCTTCAACAAAGGCTACCTCAGCTTCCTCGCCTTCTTCCTCGCCTTCTTCCTCGTCGTCTTTCAGCATGCTGGCGTCAACTACAACCTTCACTTGCTCGAAGTTGGTGGTGCCGGTGTTGTTGTCGAACTGGGCGCGAATAATTTGGCCGCGTTTTCCGTACTCTTTTTTGTACGCGGTAGCGAGGGCTTGTTCAATGGCTTCCAAGAGTCGTTCTCGAGGAATACCGCGCTCGTCCTCCATTTCTTGGAGAGCAGCGTTTAATACTTTTAGATCTAACATAGTGATATGTGTGGGGTATACCCCTTAGTTTTAAAATGCAGAAGCAATGGAGCGCGCCCGGTGGGCGCGCTCCATATCTGACAAGAGTACTGTACTCTTTCGTATAAAAATTGTCAAAATGAAATACAGCGTGGGCCGATCCATCTCCTTTTTTAGTGGGGAGTGATCTGGGCTCACGCTGCTCGAAGTCTTGCCTATCGCTTCCTCGGGTCTACTGACCTCTTCTGCGCTTTTTGCTGCCTCTGTTTTGGGGAGCACCCATTTTTTTTGCCAAAAAATTACAGCTAGTTGACTCTGTGCTCTTTTTAGAGATACTCGGCCCTACTTAAGGAAGTATCTCACATTGACTCCATGCCGTGGAGTAGTTGTCCAACAGTACTCTTATTATTTGAAAAATTCAAGTGGAGGTGTAGTGGAATAAGCCACCCTTGTTTCTAAAAATGAAATGCTACAATACATATATTAGAGCTGTTCCTTTGCTCGTTGTTTTGAACTTTTACTGTGCGAATACAAGATGCACAATTGAAGCGGTTTGTGACTGACTCGGGTCTAGTGCCCAAGAAGGATTTGGCTGCGGCTGAAAAAACCGCCACTGAAGAAAAACGCACCCTAGCGGAAGCGCTGGTCTCTGGTGGGTATATGAGCGAAGACGATATGCGGCGGGTTGAATCCTATGTACTGGGGATTCCCTTTGTATCACTGAAAGATAATAAGATTGATTTTACGGTGCTGTCGCTTATTCCTGAGCCGGTTGCGCGCAATCACAACATTATCGCGTTCAAACAAAATACTGACAGTCTTGAAGTGGCGATGCTTGATACATCAGACCTGCCGGCGATCGACTTTGTGAAGAAGAAAGTTGGTTTAAAGATTTTGCCCCGCCTGACCGATACTGAATCAATGCGTGAAGCGTTGCAGCAATATCAAAAAACTCTCAAAGATGAGTTTGGCGATATCATTATGAAAGAAACTTCGGCGCTTAAGCTGGTGGCTGAAGACAACGGCGAAGAGATGAGCGAGGAGGATTTGAAAAAACTGGCTGAAGATTTACCAGTAGTGCGCATTGTCGATACACTTTTACGTCATGCGATTATTCAGGGAGCATCTGATATTCATATTGAGCCGATGGAAGAGTCAGTTTTGGTGCGATACCGGATCGACGGTATTTTGCACGATGCGATGACGCTGCCGAAGCGGGCGGCCGGTACGCTGGTGGCTCGTATCAAGGTGCTTTCAAATTTAAAGTTGGACCAAAAACGCCTCCCACAAGATGGTCGTTTCAAAATGGAGATGGATGGTCAAAAAGTAGCTTTTCGAGTATCGATGCTGCCCATTTTTTACGGTGAAAAGGTCGTAATGCGTTTGTTGCGAGAAAATCGCTCCGGTTTTAGTCTTGAAGGTATTGGTTTTCACGGCAGTACGCTTGAGCGCGTCCATGGTGCGATGAAACAAACGACGGGAATTATTTTAGTCACTGGACCAACTGGTTCAGGAAAGACTACGACGCTGTACACGGTGCTCGATATTTTAAATACACCGGAAGTTAATATTTCTACCATTGAGGATCCGATTGAATATCAGATGCAGCGCATTAATCAAACGCAAGTAAAGGCTGATATTGGTTTCACGTTCTCTTCAGGGTTACGTTCTCTCATGCGTCAGGATCCAGACATTATTATGGTGGGGGAGATCCGTGACCAAGAAACTGCTAGTTTGGCAATTAACGCAGCCCTTACCGGGCACTTAGTGCTTGCGACAGTGCACACTAATTCAGCGGCTGGTACGATTGCGCGTTTGGTAGACATGGGAGTAGAGACGTTCTTGCTTACGTCGACACTGCGGGTTGCCGTCGGACAACGACTAGTACGAAAGCTCGGTGATGCGCGCGAAGCGTATACTCTTTCTTCAAGTGAAAAGTCTGAGCTTGAAAAACACGTTGACTTAGATGCTGTCTTACAGACGTTAAAAACTGAAGGGATCGTCAAGGATAATGCTAGCTGGAGTAGTATTCCGTTTTATCATCCGAAGCCGACTCCTGATATGCCCGACGGGTATAAAGGACGAGCTGGTATCCATGAAGTAATGGAGATTTCGCCGACGTTGAAAGAAATGATTATGGCAGGTAAAACTTCTGATGAAATTGCCGTTCAATCACGGAAGGAAGGTATGCTCACAATGCTTGAAGATGGCATTTACAAAGCTGCACGAGGGATGACGAGTATTGAAGAAGTGTTACGAGTAATTAACGAATAATACATGCCAAAGTTTACCTATCATGGAGAAAACCAAGCAGGCGAAGCAGTCGTACAGACTGTCGAGGCTAAGGACCGGTTTGAGGTATATGACATTGCTCGCAAAGACGGTAACACGGTGAGTAGCATTGCAGCTGCTTCTTCATTCAGTTTTAAGTCGATATTGAATGTCGAAAAAATTGAGTACTACATCAGTCGGGTAAAGTCTGACGAACTAGTGATGGTGACTAAAAATCTCGGCTCGATGATTGTTGCCGGTTTGCCATTATCACGCGCGCTGTCAGTGATCGAGCGGCAGAGTCGTAACCCGCGTCTCAAAGGAATTTTCAAAGTAGTCATTGCTGATATTAACAAAGGGTTGCAGTTCCATGAAGCGCTCGCTAAGTATCCAAAAGTATTTGATAACCTTTTTGTTTCAATGGTGAAGGCAGGGGAAGAGAGTGGGGGTTTATCTGAAGCATTATCGGTCCTCGGTACTCAGATGGAACGTTCATCAAGTCTCAAGAAGCGCATTAAGGGGGCGATGATTTACCCGATTATTGTTTTGATTGTTCTCTTTGGAATCGGAATTTTGATGATGTTGTTTGTTATGCCGTCGATTACAGATACGTTCAAAAGTCTTGATGTCGATCTACCAGCTACCACGCAAACTCTGATTGCTATTAGTGATGCACTCAATAACCACACCCTGCTTGTGCTTGGTGGCATGTTTGTATCGGTAATGGCCTTTGTATACTTCCTCAAAAGCTCGATTGGCCATGTCGTAACATCATGGGTGGTGGTGCGCTTACCGGTTATTGGGGTGATGGCAAAAGAAACCAATGCCGCCAGAACAGCCCGAACGCTGTCCTCACTACTTTCATCTGGAGTGGATGTAATCCGGGCGATTAATATCACTGAGGAGGTAGTGCAAAATGTGTATTACAAGAAGATTCTAGCGGAGGCTGCGGCTGATGTGCAAAAAGGAACGGCGTTGTCAGAAACTTTTGTGCGCAATACTAAGCTGTACCCGGTCTTAGTGGGTGAGATGATTATGGTGGGAGAGGAAACAGGACAAATTTCACAAATGCTGCAGCAGATGGCTGAGTTTTATGAAGGTGAGATTGAACAAAAGACCAAAGACCTGTCATCGATTATTGAACCGATGTTGATGGTGCTCATCGGAGGTACGGTTGGGTTCTTCGCTTTAGCGATGATTGCACCAATTTATTCGATTTCAGATAGTATCTAAGATAACCATGCAATGTTTACGCCAGCCGACCGATACACGTGGCTTTACGCTGGTTGAAATTGTCGTGGTGATCGCTTTAGTAGCCCTAGTGTTTGGCGGTTTATTTGCCAGTGTTAACTCACTTATTCTTGTGATTAACAATTCGAAATCAAAAGCTGCCGCCACTGCTCTTATGACTGAACGACTCGAATATATCCGCTCACTTTCATATAACAGTGTCGGTACGATTGGTGCACCACCCTATGGGCCGCTGCCACAGCAGAGGCAGGTAGTGCTCAATGGTGAAACGTATTATGAACGGGTAATCATTGATTATGTGGATGACCCGGCAGATGGAAGTGGTGGTAGTGATGAGAATACGATCACGAGTGATTATAAACGGGTCGAGATTGTCTATGAGTGGGATAATAACGGGGCTACCAGTTCAATCTCTAATGTATCAACTGTCGTTCCTGAAGGGATTGAAACTGACGCTGGTGGTGGGTCGCTTCGCGTGAATGTATTTAATGCCAATGCCGAAGTGGTTGAGGATGCACGTGTCACTGTTATAAACACAGTGCTGTCGACGACAACTAATACCTTCCGTGACACTAATGCTGATGGACAGATCTTAATTTCAGGCTTGCCGGGTGGAGGGAACTACGAAATTTACGTTACTAAGACAGGGTACTCGTCTGATCAAACATATGCAGCTAGTAGTACAAATCCTAATCCGATTACACCGCTCGTAGCGATTGCGACGAGTTCAGTTTCGACAATGAACTTTCAGATTGACGAGTTAAGTGACTTTACAATTCAAGTAAACGGAGCCGCCAGCTTCAGCGAATTTTCAGATAGTTTCACCACTGCAGCAGATGTCTTTGAACAGGCAAGCACTACGTTGACTGCTGGAGCAATTGTCTTGACAGACGTTAGTGGGAGCTACGAGACGCCAGGAACAGTCTTGAGTACTACTACCACTCCAAGTAGTATTGATCGCTGGTACGCTGCCCAATTTTCTGCCACTACGAGTGCTTCAACATCAGTGGCGGTGTCGGTTTATTATGATGATGCCGGGGCACTTCGTTTAGTGCCAGATAGTGATTTGCCAGGCAATAGCGTTGGTTTTACTAGTGGACCAATTGATCTTGAGAGTTTGTCAGCGATCACCTATCCCACTTTGGCACTGGGAGCGACGCTGACCACTGTTGATACAAGCTATACTCCTGAGCTTGGTGACTGGAGACTGCGTTATGTGACATCGCAGCCAGCAGTATCTGGCGTGACTGTGCAGATAACTGGTAGTAAAACTATCGGTACTGATGCAGGAGGACAGCCAGTGTATAAATTTAATACTTCATATGTGACTGACGGTTCAGGAGAAATTAATCTGACTGATATTGAGTATGATCTATATACTTTTGAGCTTGCGAGTGGAGCTAGTGACATTCTTGAAGTCTGTCCACGCAGTCCATATTTCATTACACCTAACACCGATGAAGAGATTAGATATTCAATCGCTAACTTAAGTGGGTCGTTTTTACAAGTGTACGTGCAAGATCCGCTTGGAGAAGCAGTGCCTGGAGCAATGGTCCGTCTACAAAATAGTGGTTACGATGAAATCGAAGAGACCAGCTTGTGTGGCCAAGTATTCTTTAATGGATCAGGGTTGTACAATGACAGTGACTACACTATGACGGTTTCAGCCAGCGGTTTTGGAACTGAAGTGGTTGCTTCGACTTCAGTTTCAAACACTGCTTCGACAACCGTAACCATTAATCCTCTATAGATATGCACGTTGTCAGTCACAAAAAAAAATACCTGTCACATACCGGTTTTACGCTCGTCGAGTCTGTTATGGTGGTGGCGTTGTTTACCCTAATGATGTTTGTGATTGCTAACAGTATTGCTGCCATGTATCGCTATAATGCTTATACTATCGCTCAGGCGTATCAAGTCCGAAACGCTCGGCAGGGAATCCAGTCGCTTGTCCGTGACATCAGAGAAATGACATTTGCTGATAACGGCAGTTTTCCGCTCGTTGAGATGGAAGACCATCTGATAAGTTTTTATAGTGATATTGATCGGGATGACAGTGTTGAGTATGTTGAGTACGAATTAATAGCGTCGACGACCTTGTATAAAAGGATTTATAATGCAATTGGTACGCCCCCGACATATAACATGTCGACACCTGATGAAACCTACATTCTCTCTGAGTATGTGCAGAATATTATTCAGGGTACAAGTACATTCGCATATTACGACAGTTCTGGAACAGAGATAGTGTCGGCAGCGAATTTGGTTGATGTGCGCTATGTGGAGGCACAGTTAATCATTAACATTGATCCAATTCGCGATCCGGGACAATACATGCTCCGCAGTAGTGCCGCTCTTCGTAACGTAAAAGACAACTTATGATCAATCAAAACTCACAGCAAAAAGGGATGTTGATTGTACTGGTACTAGTGTTTGGGGCAGTCTTTTTAGTAATCGTTACGGCGTTTACTGGTTTTGTAGTGACACAGACACAGATACAGAGCGCTCGAGTGATCGAAGAACGTTCCTTGGCAATTGCTGAAGCTGGTCTGAATTATTATCGTTGGTATTTGGCTCACAATCCTGATGACGCGACGCACGGAACAAATACTGCTGGGCCTTATGTTTTTCCATATATTGATACTTCGTCAACTACTATCGGTTCCTTTTCTTTAGATATTGCAAGCACCACCTATTGTGGGGTGGTGTCGAGTATTGATATTTCCTCAACGGGTTCAACAGTTGAAGAGCCAGGCACAACACGTACGGTGTATGGTCGTTATGCGCGACCGACAGTCGCTGAGTATGCTTACATTATTAATTCCAATGTATGGGCTGGATCAGACCGTACTATTATTGGTCCGTATCATTCAAATGGTGGTGTGCGCATGGATGGTTCAAATAATTCTACGGTTACGAGTGGGCAGGAGACTTGGTCATGTACGAACTCGTTCGGTTGTAGTCCGACACAAACAGCTGATGGGGTGTTTGGATCAGGACCTAATAGTTCGCTGTGGAATTTTCCCTCGACACCGATTAACTTCACCGGTTTAGCGGTTGATTTATCGACTATGCGCGATCGGGCTGAAAATGGTGGAGGTATTTATATTCCTGATTCTGGTGATTATGGCTACCGGGTAGATTTTCAGAGTGATGGCACACTCGATGTATATGTAGTTGATCGTACCTATAATTATTGGGGATATACACTTGATGGTGGCTGGAGTACTGAGCGTAACGTTATTGATGATGATGATTTTTATGCCACGTACACCATTGATCCGGATTGTCCGTTAATTTTTGTGGAAGATAAAGTTTGGCTTGAGGGAGAGATAAACCAAAAAGTTTCGATTGCGGCTGCTGATACCGATACCCCGGGCAATGATTACTCGATTATTTTAAACGGCAATATCACCTACAGTGATCCAGACGCTGGCTTACTAGCCATTGCTGAAGAAGATATTTTGGTTGGTTTGGTAGTGCCTGATCATATGGACCTTAATGGCATTTTTGTGGCTCAAAATGGTCGGTTTGGACGCAATCACTACACGACGAGTGGTTCGCAGGATGTTCTTAGTACACATAATTCGTATGTGACGCGTGACACGCTGACGATGAATGGAACGATTGTCTCGAACGGTCGAGTGGGAACCCAGTGGAATAGTGGCGGAGTACTTAGTTCAGGTTTTAATACGCGCTTTAATTCATACGACCGAGATTTAGTCGATAATCCACCACCACTAGCGCCTAGGACCTCAGATGACTATAAATTTATCGAGTGGCGGCAGGGAGAGTAGAATAAGCAGGGGCGCGGACGAAGTCCGCGCCCCTGCTTATTCTCTGTTATAATCGAATTAATGAAAGTAACAAAAAAACCGCTTGTGGTCGGAAACTGGAAAATGAATCCAGCGACCATCGGTGATGCTAAGAAGACCTTTATTGAAATTCGTACCGGGATCACCCGCGTTAAAAATGATGTTGAAGTTGTGATCGCTGCGCCGTTTCCATATTTGCCAGAATTACAAAAATTAGCGCCGAGTAAGCGAGTATTGTTGGCAGCACAGGATGTATATTTTGAACCAGCGGGGGCGTTCACAGGTGAAGTATCGTTGTCGATGCTGAAGAGTGTCGGAGTGACGCATGTGATTGTCGGACACTCGGAGCGACGCGCGATGGGTGAAACTGATGCGCACGTAGCAGCTAAAGTAGCCGCGGTTAGCAAGCATGGATTGATGGTTGTCGTATGTGTCGGTGAGAAGAAGCGTGATAGTCAAGGAGATTACTTTTCTTTAATTGAAGCACAAATTCAGGCAGCTATCAGCGGTGTTACTAAAAATAAATTGGCACAGGTAGTGATTGCCTACGAACCGATTTGGGCAATTGGTACCGGTAAAACTGCAAGCGCGCAGGATGTGCACGAAATGAAATTGTTTATCACTAAGGTGTTGAGCGACGCTGTTGGCAGGAATGCAGCAACTAAGATGCGGATCATCTATGGTGGTTCAGTCAAAGCCGATAATGCTGAGGAGTTGTTTACTGTTGGTGAAGTTGATGGTTTTTTGCCTGGTGGTGCCAGCCTAAAACCCAAAGAATTTATAAGTATTATCAAAACTGTTGCCAGTCACATATAGTATGTCGTTACCAAAAATTGCTGACCAAAAAGATTTGGTTGGAAAAAAAGTGTTTGTCCGCACTAACCTCAACGTGCCGATTGAAGACGGAAAGGTTCTCGACCAGTTTCGGTTGTTACGAGGGTTATCAACCATTACGTATTTGGTTGAACAGGGAGCCAAAGTCATTCTCGCTGGTCATATTGGTCGCGAGCCAGAAAACACATTATTGCCGGTATATGAAGTACTCCAGGAACATCTCAACATTCGATTTTCTGGTGATGTCGGTGGACCAGATACCGCAAATGTTGTTGATGAAATGGAAAACGGTCAGGTAGTGTTAATGGAAAACCTGCGACGCGATCCGCGTGAAACTCAAAATGACCCTGAGTTTGTCAGGCAGTTAGCGTCTTTGGCTGATATCTATGTTAATGATGATTTTGCCGTGTCACATCGGGCACATGCTTCAATGGTTGGATTGCCAGGAGTGCTACCTGCTTTTGTTGGGATTAATTTTGCACATGAAGTAGAGGAGCTGAATAAAGCAATGCAGCCTGCTTCGCCAAGTCTTTTTCTACTTGGGGGAGCTAAGTTCGAAACCAAGATGCCGCTAGTGGCACGTTATCTTGAAATCTATGATCACGTCTTTGTGGGTGGAGCGCTCGCCAATGATTTCTTTAAGGCTAAAGGTTTTGAAGTAGGGGAGTCACTTGTATCAGATATTGATCTGACTGGTAACTCAGTTGTAACTCATCCGAAGATTGTCTTGCCGATTGATGTAACTGTTTCGAGTGGTAGTGGGATTCGTGTTTGTACACCAGAAGATGTGCAGCCTGATGAAAAGATCATGGACGCCGGACCTGCTACTATCGAGCTCCTCGAAGAAAAACACATCGCTGGAGCCAAAACAATTCTCTGGAATGGGCCATTTGGTGATTACGAACATGGTTTTGGGAAAGAAACTCGGGCCTGTGCTGTAGCTATTGCTGCTTCGTCCGCGTATTCTGTTATCGGTGGCGGAGATACGGTGGCGGCCATCGAAGAGTTGCATAACCAAGATCAGTACAGTTTCTTATCGACGGCAGGGGGAGCGATGCTGACATTTCTCGAACATGGCACCTTGCCAGCTATTGAAGCAATTGAAGTGTCTCAGGCGTAAGTCATGATTGAGTATCATCCAGTTGTTGAAAAAATAAAACAGCTTCTCGATCAGCATCAGTGTGCATATAGTACATTTGAACATGAAGCGGTTCGGACTAGTGAGGAAGCAGCAGCGTTACGACCAGAGTATACGCTCGCGCAAGGAGCCAAAGCACTGATTGTACGGATTAAGAGAAAAGGTATGTCGGAAGCAGACGAAAAGCAATTTGTGCAGATTGTGGTACCGGGTGATGCGAAGTTTGATCCCAAAAAAGCTCGACGGGTTTTAGCTGCAAAAGATATCCGGTTTGCGTTACCCGAAGAAGTGGCTGAAGTGACTAACGGTGTGCAGCCCGGAGGGGTACCACCATTTGGAAATTTGTTTGGGTTGCCGGTGTATGTCGACGAGACGTTATGTAAAAATGATGTGATTATTTTTAACGCTGGAGATCGTCGTTATTCGATTGCGTTAACGTGTGCTGATTATGTACGGGTAGTTGAACCTGAAGTGGTTGATATTGTGTAATACCTATTAAAAGACCGGCGCCCTTGGGCGTCGGTCTTTTATAGTTATTCTTCGTCTTCGATGGCTGCTTGAATTTGGGTGGCTATTAGAGAGAGTTCAGCATCGGGCATTTCTTCACCGAGATGGATTTTTTGACCTAGCGGCCGGTCACTGTCCTGCAGGGGATAAAGCTTTATATGAACGTGGGGGACGTCAAAGCCTTCCACTACCAAACAAGTACGTACAGTGCCAAGGGCCGCATCTGAAGCTTGGGCGACCTTTTTGGCTACCATGAAGATGTGTTGGTAAGTTTTGTCATCGAGCGCAAAAGTGTAGTCAGTTTCCACTTTAGGAATTACGAGTGATTGGCCTTTCACTGTGGGAAACTTGTCTAAAATTGCCACACAGATATCATCTTCATAAAAAATATGCCCGGGAATTTCGCGGTTGATGATTTTGGTAAAAATTGAAGCTGCCATAGTTGTACGCGGTTTACCTGAATAAGTGCTCACATGATATCATAGCCACTATGACTCGCTACCGCTTGGCCGATCCGACCCCAACGAGCACTGCAACGGCTCTCGCTCATCTCGATACGCTTACTCAGCAGCTTCTCCATAACCGCAATATTACTGAAGCAGCTGGTGCCGACTGGTTTCTTGAGCCGGACTACGAACGTAGTTTGCATGATCCATTTTTACTGCATCAGATGTCGGAAGCGGTCGAACGAATTCTCTTGGCAATCAAGAACGATGAACGGGTTGCTATCTTTAGTGACTACGATTGTGACGGTATTCCGGGAGCAGTCATCCTTCACGACTTCTTCATGGCAATTGGATTTACCAATTTTACGAATTACATTCCTCATCGGCATTTTGAAGGTTTTGGCGTGAGTGAAGCAGCGGTCGAGAAGTTGGCGGCTGACGGTGTACAGCTCATGATTACTATTGATTGTGGAACGAGTGATGTTGAGGCAACTGCAGTGGCGATAGCAGCTGGTATTGATGTCGTGATTACTGATCATCATGAGCCAAAGGCAGTCTTGCCTGCCGCACTGGCGATTGTAAATCCAAAACTTGGCGACACATATCCCTTTGATGGCTTGTGTGGAGCAGGAGTGATATTTAAGGTCGTGCAAGCGCTGATCGAACGGGGACATGCGGCAAAGCAATTTTCCGTTCCAGTCGGTTATGAGAAATGGTGGCTTGATATGGTTGGGATCGCGACGATTGCTGACATGGTGCCATTGCTCGATGAAAATCGTGTTTTTGCCCGCTATGGCTTACAGGTACTGCGGAAGTCACGCCGACCTGGCTTACAACAACTACTGCGTAAAAATCGCGCCAGTCAACGACATCTTACAGAAGATGATATTGGTTTTACGATTGGTCCACGTATTAACGCCGCCTCGCGTATGGGTTCTCCCCAAGAAGCGTTTCAACTACTCTCGACCCGTGATGAGGGGTTGGCCGGTGCCCACGTCGATAGTTTGGAAAAACTCAACAATGAACGAAAAGGATTGGTTGCAACGATGACCAAAGAAATTCACGCTAAGATGAAACGACTCGACACCATTCCAGACGTTATTGTGATGGGAAATCCTGATTGGCGACCGTCGCTCGTTGGTCTTGCTGCTAATAAGTTAGCGGAAGAATACAATAAGCCGGCTTTTCTGTGGGGTCGTGACGGACACGGTGTAATTAAGGGTTCGTGTCGCTCGAATGGCACTGTGAGTGTGGTGCGATTGATGGAATCGCTCAGCGAGACCCTCTTAGAACATGGCGGACATCATATGTCTGGGGGATTTGCGGTTGCCGACGAACATATTCATACCTTTTCAGGACGATTACATGAAGCGTATCAAACACTTGGAGAAGCGGCGTTAATTGATGAAGAGGTGGTGCTCGATGCGACACTGACGCTTGAAGATATTAATCGTGATCTCCTTCGGGTACACGCTGCTTTAGCGCCATTTGGACACAGTAACCCAAAGCCGCTGTATGAATTTAAAAATATCACACCAACTGAAGTGCATTTGTTTGGTAAAGGCAAAGAGCATTTAAAATTGAATTTTATGTCACGAACTGGCGCAGTTGAAGCAATCGCTTTTTTTCGAACTGAAGAAAATTGGACGCGCCGGCCGGAGGCCGGCGCGTCTCTTACTCTCATCGGCCACGTCGAACAATCTTTTTTTATGGGCCGCATGCAAACTCGGATCAGGATTATCGATATTTTATAATCTAATGCTATAGTAATCCCTATGAAAAAAATCACAGTCTTTACTGATGGTGGCGCGCGCGGCAACCCAGGGCCAGCAGCTATTGGGGTGCAGGTACTTGATGACAGTAACGAAGTTGTGACCGAGGTGTCGCAAACGATCGGTGAAGCGACCAACAATGTCGCTGAGTACACGGCAGTCAAAGTTGCCATGGAACATTTAAAACAAGTTTTTCCTGACACCAAAGCACTCCAGGTATTATGTAAACTCGATAGTCAGTTAGTCGAGCGTCAGCTAGGTGGTGCTTATAAAATCAAAGATCAAAATTTGAAGATCTACGTCGACGCGATTAAAGTTTTGGAACATGAATTTTCATCTGTCACCTATGAGCATATTCCCCGCAGTGAAAACAAAGAAGCTGATCGGTTGGTGAATGAGGCCCTTGACGCAGCATAGTTTTGTGACTACCGACCCGGCTTACTTCAGCGCCTGGGCTACACTTTTTGCTACACTTGGAATATGCCGGTGTGGTTTTTTTATATAGCAACGCTTAGTTTTGCGCTCGGGATTGCGCTCTGTTCGTTTGTACCGCTTGGTCTACCCGATATACTTTTTATACTGATGATGAGTTTTGGGGTGGGGGTTGTAGCGGGCCGGAGAAGCTCTGCTTCCTCGGCCCGCTACGGCTGGTTGATCAGTATATTTTTAGTGGCATTAGCACTGGGTATTTTGCGCATGGACATTGCTACCTGGTCAGCAGTAGAATCTCCGTGGCCAACGTTGGTAGATACTGAAGTATTAGTCACTGGCATTATAGTTCGTGAACCAGATATTCGTGAGACCAGCGTGCAGCTCTATACACAAGTTGATAATGAATTATTGCTTGTTACTACTGATCGATTTCAATCATTTACCTACGGCGATGAAATAACTGTTTCTGGCACACTGACTAAACCAGTAGCCTTCGAAACTGATCTGGGACGTACCTTTAATTATCCTGGGTATCTTGAAGCTCGTGGTGTGTCGTATATGATCCGATTTGCGGAGGTCACAGGGGTATCAGCTGGGAATGGCAATCCAATATTGGCGACACTTTTAACTTTTAAATATGAGTTTATGCGTGTTCTTGAAGGCCAACTGCCTGAGCCACAGGTGGGTTTGGCCGAAGGGTTATTGCTTGGTGTGAAGCGTGCTCTTGGCACTGAACTTGAGTCTGCGTTTCGCAGTACGGGCATTATTCACATTGTCGTGCTGTCTGGGTACAACGTCATGCTTGTGGTGGCTTTTGTCACGTACATCTTGGCATTTATTATTCCATTTCGCTACCGAGTCTTTTTTGGTGTTGGAGCTATCATCGCCTTTGCGCTCATGGTTGGTTTGTCTGCAACGGTCGTACGCGCGAGTATCATGGCCTGTTTAATACTCATTGCCAAAGCCACTAATCGTATTTATATGGTGTTGCGGGCACTTCTGCTTGCTGGAACAGTGATGCTTATCTTGAACCCATATCTGCTTATCTACGATACAGGTTTCCAGCTTTCATTTATGGCGACTCTTGGTTTGATCTTGGTTGCGCCATATCTAGAAGAGCGATTAACACTTATGCCAAAAAGTATCGGACTGCGGGAATTTTTGACAGCTACGCTTGCCACGCAAATCTTTGTATTACCGATATTGTTGTACCAGATCGGTGAGTTTTCAGTGGTAGCTGTGATAGTAAATGTTCTGGTACTACCACTAGTGCCACTCGCGATGCTACTGACGTTTATTACGGGCTTGCTTGGCTTTGTGTCGAGTGCCCTAGCTTTGCCGTTTGCGTACGCAGCGTATCTATCGCTTACGTACATAATTACCATTGCTACTTGGTTTGCATCTCTACCATTCGCTTCATTTGCCGTACCAGCGTTTCCGTTTTGGGTAGTGATTGTTTCGTATGCTGGGATTGGATATGGTTTGTGGCGCTATGCGCATCGAGGAGACGCTCTTTTGGAGGCAGAGCTAGCTGATTGGGTTATTGAAGAAGGACGGTCAGTTGAGGAAAGTGTTGTTTCGAAAACCCACAACACACCAATTTTCTTTCGTTGAGTACCATAGCTTGCGTTATAATAAAGACATGAAAAAATTACCAATTTGGGAAACGTTCGAAGCAGGCTTCGAACACTTTACTCGCCGTGGCTGGTATCTCGCCGGCCTTACTGCTGCGGTATTACCATTATCACTTTTTGTTGTGGGCGACGCTGTTACTACAGCACTCTATAGTATTTTATTCGTAGGATATATTTCACTCTTACTTAAACATGCCCGCCAAGAGACAATCACCTTCGACGATTTGTTTGTAACTGATAATCGCTGGATTTATTATGCTTTTGGGTCAGTGATAAAAGCATTGTTAGTCATCTTGGGGTTACTTTTGTTTGTTGTTCCAGGGATCTACTTGTCGATTCGATGGATGTTTAGCGATATGTATATTTTAGATAAAGGCATGCGTCCCATTGAGGCGCTGAAAGCTAGTAGTGAACTTACTAAACACTATTGGTGGCCGTTGTTTTGGTTCTCAATGTTGACACTGGTGATCATTTTGTTTGGCGTGTTGGCGCTTGGAGTCGGATTGTTTGTGGCCGTGCCGGTGACTGGGCTTAGTTATATTCTACTGTTTTGGAAACTGCAGGAAATTCAGTATCTCAATAGCCAAGGGTAAATAATACAAAAAACGGCCGGAGCCAAAGGCTCCGGCCGTTTTTTGTATTATCTATACTCGCGACGCCACAACTTCCCAATTAAGGTTTTTGAAGAAGGCTTCAATGTAGTTTTTCTTCTCGCTCGGTGCATAGTCGAGCATATATGAATGTTCCCACATATCGAGTGCCAAGACGAGCTCAACATTAGTTAATTGCCCAAGGTGTTGCTCATCAACCCAAGTGCAGACAAGTGTATTAGTCGAGCGATCGATACAGCACATTGCCCAACCAACACCACGAGTAGCGGCGATTCCTTTTAGGTGGTCAATAAAATTATCGAGTGAAGCAAATTGCTGTTCCACCAACGTCAGGAAGGATCCTTCTGGACAGGCAGCTGCTCCTCCTTCAAATTGAGCAAAGTAGCACTCGTGGTTTTTCATGCCACCAAACTCGAAGCCAAGCCGTCGTTGCATCTCTGCTTTAGCGTATGAATCAGTTACATTCGCTAATTCAGCGTGAATGTGGTTCACGTGCTTCACGTAACCAGTATAGAGACCAACGTGCTCTTCAATTGTTCGACTTGAGATACCGTCTAGTTCTGGGATAGAAAATGTTTTTGCTTCGTACATACGTTATGAGAATAAGTCATTATTTTTAAGTACTTACGATTGTATCATAAGCTTATGTCTGATCAGATTATCCGTTTACGGCTCTTGGTGCTCTTGTTTCTCACTGCTGCTAGCATGGGCACCTGGGTGGTGCTTGCTGCTCCACTTGATGACTCGAGCTCGTTACTGCAGGTGCATTTTTTAGATGTGGGCCAGGGAGATGCAATTTTTGTTGCTACGCCTGATGGAGTGCACGTACTGATTGATGGTGGTCGGGATGCGAGTGTCTTGCGGGAGTTAGGGCGAGAAATGTCAGTGGCAGATCGGAGTATTGATATGGTGGTAGCGACGCATCCAGACGCTGATCATATTGGTGGGTTGGTTGCTGTTTTGGAGCGTTATGACATTGCTAGGATTCTTATGACTGAAAATCAGTCAGACAGCCAGGTAGCTACTCGATTTAATGAGGAGATTAATAAAGAAGGCGTCGATGTAGTGTTTGCTCGTCGCGGTCAGGTGTGGCAGCTGGGGGCTTCAACGACGCTTGAAGTTTTGTTTCCTGAGACTGATCCGAAGGATCTAGAAAGCAATACAAGTTCGATTGTACTGCAGCTTAAGTATGGTGAAGTTGAGTTTATGTTGACGGGAGATTCACCCAAAAGTATTGAAGAATATTTAGTGCTTCGCGATGGTGAGCATTTAGAGAGTGAAGTGCTTAAAGTTGGTCACCACGGATCCCGAACTTCAACCTCAGAATTGTTTTTGGGAGAAGTAAATCCACGGTATGCTGTAATTTCAGCTAGTGCTGACAATTCGTACGGTCACCCACATAGTGAGGTGACGGACATGTTATTTAACAACCGAGTGGAAACGCTGAGCACTGCCGAGTCAGGGACGATCACTTTTTATAGTGATGGAGAGGAGGTGTGGCTTGAGTAGTTATACACAGTCTAGCAGGACAAAATAGCGCTGGCGCTATATAAATATATGACAGGAGGCCGGTCCCGCAAGGGACCGGCCGTTTCTGTGTCTTTAGTAGTTTAGTAATTAATATACAAATGACGAAACAAGTATTTCGTGCAGAACATATAGCAGCCATTGTGATGGGAGTTGCTCTATGTCTTGCATTCACTTCAGCAGTTCAGGCTGAAGAAACTAGCGATAATACAGGTGCGGCTATGTCGCAATCTGAAAAGTATGCACAACTCAAAAGCCTCCAAGAAAAAGTGAAGGCAATGCGAGAGTCTATGCAGGGAGTACGGACAGAAAACCGTGCCATGATAGACGAATTAAAAGAGGAACGTAAAGAAGAAAATAAAGCAGTTCGAGTAGAATCGCGCGAAGCTTTTATGGCAGAGATTGCTAATTTAAGTGGCGAAGAGCGGCGAGCTGCGATTATGGCGTATGTCTCAGAATTACGTGCACAAGTAGAGGCACGCAAAGCCGAGATGCAAGCCAATCGTGCTGCGTATAAAGAAACCAAAGTAGCTGATCGTGAAGAATTTCAAGCTAGTCTTGAAGGCCTATCATTGCCAGAGAAGCTGGCGGCGATCCAAGCTCGGTTAGCAGCTATTCGAGCAAATGCCGAAGAGCGAAACGAAAAACTCTCTGATGCACTCGATGATGATGCAGAGGATGGTGAAGTAGAAGACGAGTCTGAAGATGAGTCCGATGAAGATTCAGAGGATGAATCTGATGACGAAGAAGACGAAGAAGGTGAAGACGAGGAAAGTAATGACGATGAGTCAGAGGAAGAGCAGTCATAAAGACTGAACGTACAAACAAAAAGACCGGCGCCCAAGGGCGCCGGTCTTTTTGTTTGTCTTAGATAAGTTTAGCTTTCTTCAGTACTGCGTACGCGCCGTTTTTGGCGATGGTGCGGATTCCCTTGGTAGAAACCTTAACGGTTACATGTTTATCAATTTCTGGTACGTAAATTCGTTTCTTTTGGAGGTTTGGTGAACGCTTAACTTTGCCACACGGGTTAAACTGCGTCGCACGAGTGCGGTTACTGTATCGGCCTCCAATCTGGGTTTTCTTCCCAGTGATGTCGCATTGCTTTGCCATATAAGTATCAAATTAGTGGCGCTATCCTACCACAGCAGTTCATTTTAGCAAGTCATGACATTCATGCTATGCTATTTTGTATCTATGGAACAAATCATTATCATCATCGCGCTGATCATGTCGATCGTTTTACACGAAATGGCCCATGGCTACGCAGCCAACTGGCTTGGTGACCCGACCGCTCGGTTACAGGGCAGATTGTCCGGTAACCCGATTGTACACATGGACTTACTTGGTTCAGTGATTATCCCAGGACTGCTGTTTTTCTCTCAGGCTGGGATTTTGTTTGGCTGGGCCAAACCAGTCCCGTATAACCCCTATAACCTATCAGATCAAAAATATGGCGAAGCAAAAGTCGCTGCTGCTGGTCCTGCAGTAAATATACTCCTGGCCTTGATCTTTGCTGGATTAATTCGTCTCGCGCCACTACTTGGATTGCCGGGTTCATTTATCGAGATCGCTTCATATATAGTGTATCTCAACATCCTTTTAGCGTTCTTTAACATGATTCCGCTGCCGCCACTTGATGGTTCAAAGATTTTGTTAGCATTCTTGCCGTTTGGGGCAGCTATGAAATATCGTGAGCTGATGCGTTTAGTGGAGCGCTATGGTTTGTTTATTACCTTCGCCTTTATCTTCATTTTTATCAATGTCCTTTGGGGGCCATTTTCAGAGGTGGTTGGAGCAGTATTTACACTGTTCACCGGTTTACGGTTCTTTTGATGAATTTTCTATTCATTGTTCTTGGAATTTGTTTTGTGTAAAGAAACAAATTTGGAACTAAATTCACAATAGTCGTTACTTGCCTTTGTTCATGTATCTTGCAAAATAACCTATTTGTAGTATTCTTTCGGAGCTTTATGGCAACAATCAATCAATTAACAAAAAATCGTCGACGCGATCCTGAAACGAAATCAAAGCGTGGAGCCCTCCACACTGGTTTCAATAAGATCAAGAACGCGCCAAACAAATACAACTCACCATTTAAACGTGGTGTGTGTACTCGTGTCACCACGAAGACTCCGCGTAAGCCGAACTCAGCGATTCGAAAAATCGCTCGTGTGCGTCTCACAAATGGTCAAGAAATTACTGCGTACATTCCTGGTATTGGGCATAGCCTACAGGAGCACTCAGTGGTACTTGTCCGCGGTGGTCGTGTGAAAGACATTGGAGTCAACTACACAGTTGTACGCGGTAAGTACGATGCTACCGGAGTAGACGCGCGCCGACGAGGCCGCTCACGCTACGGAGCCAAACGACCAAAGGCTGAATAGAGGCCTCATTATAACTAGTCTATATTCGCTTTAGATTATCGGACGCGGTTCAAGCAGTAATGCTTCGGAACCAACGTATGCGAAGAATGAAAAACTGATTTGTCATTTTCTCATTCGCAATCTAACGCATTAGTAACCTAATCATTAGTCATGCGACGACCAATTAAAAAACGACCAGTAGTCAATCCAGACATTAAGTTTGCGTCAGTTGATGTGGAACGCCTCATTAACTATGTGATGCTTCGTGGTCAAAAAGAAACAGCTCGCAAAATTGTGTATGCTGCTTTTGAAGAAATTAAAAATGCCAAGGAAGGTGGTGGTGACCCAATCGAGGTTTTCAACACAGCTCTAAGAAACGCTGGTCCATCAATGGAAGTTCGCTCACGCCGGGTTGGTGGAGCCAACTATCAAGTGCCTCGTGAAGTTCGCCCTGAACGACGACTGTCACTCTCACTACGATGGCTGATCGGAGCTGCTCGCGGTGCCAAGGGTATCCCAATGCACAAAGCGCTCGCCAACGAAATTATGCTCGCAGCCAAGGAAGAAGGAGTAGCCGTGAAGAAGAAGGAGGATATGCATAAGATGGCGGAGGCTAACCGTGCTTTCGCGCATTTTGCCTGGTAATTTAGGAGTCGTTAGACGAACTAAATTCCAGTTGCAAATGCGGTGATACCCCTTGCGGGTGCGCGCACTTCGCTTGGTAAGAAATTCCACAATTGGCGCTGCGCTTCGTTGCCGCACGAAAAATATTCTTCACCGTACCCCAAGTACGACTCAGAATATTTTTCGCTAGCGCCTCGCGCAGCATCCAATTCTGAAATTCCTACATGAAAAAGCTCGCAGTTAACTGCGAGTTTTTTCGTGCAAACTTGGTAGTGCATTCCAAGATAAAATCAATGTTGAGTAACAAGTGTGCTAGAAGTTGTCTTTCTATTTGCCCAATGCTGTAGTTAGGAGTATGTTTTAAATATAAACTCAGTCAGCATGAAGTGAGTTCAGAGTAAGAATATATATGTCAAAAGAAATTATTTTAGATAAAACAAAAAATGAAATTCGAGAAGTAGTCTGCATCAGATGTGATAATACTACAAATCATATAGTTTGTGGATCAGTAAAATTAGAATGGCGCAACGAAGATATACAAGGATACGATATCTACGAAACAATACGTTGCTTAGGGTGTGACAATGTTTCTTTTCGCATTGCATCTGGAAATTCAGAAGACTACTACCACGATGACGAAGGTCATAGCTTTTATCCTGAAACTGAGGAAATTTATCCCAGCCGTTTGATGGGTAGAGTGCCTCTTAAAGACATGTATTCTCTACCTGATAAGGTACGATTAATATATAAAGAGACTCATGCGGCATTATGTACAAAATTGAAAGTTCTAGCTGGAGTCGGCATAAGGGCATTAGTTGAAGCTGTGTGTTCAGAAGAAAAGGCGAAGGGAGGTAATCTTGAGAAAAAGATTGACGATTTAGTCGAGAAAAATATTCTTACAAAGAAAAATGCTGAAGTATTACATCGTACTCGTCTTTTGGGTAATAAAGCAGCACATGAGAGTAGTGCCCCCGCAGATTCTGAATTGGATGTTGCTTTTGATATTGTAGAAAATCTTCTTGAAACTGTTTATATTATCCCCAAAAAGGCTGAACGATTAAAATCGTAAATTTAGAATTATGTGTGCATATTTATACTAATTCTAATTAAAACTATAGGACAATAATCGTATAAAAGTTCTCGTTTGTTCGATAGTAAACTGGTATTTAGTTTATACTTACAAATATGAATACTCTTCTCAAGCTCGAAATGATTATACTGATAGTGCTGGCCGTGTGGCTGTTTAGTCTGATGGGTTTTGCCTGGTGGTGGTTTGCGGTGTTGTTTTTAGTGCCAGATGTTGGGATGATCGGGTATGTTGCTTCACCGAAGGTAGGGGCGTGGACATACAACCTCACGCATCACCTTGGTCTGGCGACGCTGATAATCATCGCCGGGTCTGAGCTGGCTATTCCGTGGGTAGAGCTCGCGGGCATCATTATGCTCGGGCACTCCGCCTTTGACCGAGTGCTTGGCTATGGTCTGAAGTACCCCGATGCATTTAAACACACGCATCTAGGTTGGCTTAAGTAGTTTTGTCTAAAAAAGAGACCTTTTCGGGTGTATAGTTAAAGTATGAAAAACCTTATTAAAGAGCACATTGAGTATTTAAAAGATAATCCAGAAGGGTATTGGTTTAAGCGGAAGCTCTATGGCTACGGCTGGACACCAGCAACTAAAGAGGGTTGGGTGGTGACTCTAGGAGCTATTGCGGTGATTGTTGGTAACGCAGTGCGTTTTGAACGCGGTGGGTATGCCGACGGTGACGTTGTACTACAGATGTTGGCACCGACGTTCTTAGCTGTCGCCGTTTTGTTGTACTTTTGTTTTACAAAAGGTGAAAAGCCAAAGTGGCAGTGGGGCAGTGACATTGCAGAAGATAAAGATTAGGTTTTTGGTCTTTGTTTTGCTATAAATAATCACCTCAAAAAACAGGAGATGATGATGGATAGGCCATCGTGGTTGCCGCCTTATCGGTGGAAGTACCTGCTCCTCGCGTGGTTTTTTAACGGGGTAGCAGTGTTCATTATTAACCAAAACGAAGGAGGTGTCGCTGGAGCTAGCATGGCAGCACTTGTTCAGTTCGGCGTTTCGACTTTGGCTGGATATAGTGTTCCGTTCTGTCAAAAACATGTTTTTGACAGGCCAATTGCCAAAGCATATTTCTACGGATCGCTCACTATGGCGTTGGTGATCGCCAGTGCTGGTGCGCTCGCTCACTTTATATTTCAAACGCCTGACTATTGGTCGACCGTCGCTTGGAACTTCTGGCTCAACCTAGTTGGCGGGTTTGTGTTGGTAAGCTGCAAGCGCTCGAATGCGTTTGTCACCCGTCGCCTACGACATTCAGTGGGTCTAAAGGTGGCAATGACTTATTATCGGTTTTGGAAGAGGCTCTAGTTGCGTGTGTATTCTGCGACTAGAGCCTCTGTGTTTTTGATTATACAAAGTGCAGAAAGCCGCCGGTAGAAGAGTGGGAGTCTTCATTTCCGACGGCCTTTTTAGTCAATCGTCGAGCTAGGTTTTTAGGCCTAACGTGGTGAAGCTAAATCCAATCAGTATTGACCCGCTTGATCCTGGTATGACGAATTTGATCAGTTGGTGGGTCACCACGCCGTTTGTCTCGGCTTTTCCAACGACTGACTGCCAGACTTTCCTGGCTTCCCCGCCAATCGAAGTAATTTGGTGACACCCGTCTGGCAGAGTAAGACTCGATCGATACTGATCAAGCTTTGTCACCAGATCAGTAGCTTGCTCTAAGGTCTGGCAAATCGTAGCGCCAGTGATCCATACCCATCTCCCGTCTTCAGCTTTGGCGGGTGAAGCGATACAGCTGAAGCAGAAAAATAACAATACAATCCGTCCCATTTTGTCCTCCGGTATTCGTCTGTGGGTGATGAATTAGGTATACCTCTAAATGCTCAAAGCAGCAATACTTTTATTGATTAGGCCTTCCGCCAACGCGTTTGGCAACCTTGAGTAAGATAAAGAGAATCAGGAAGAGGAGGCTGAGTTGTACTAAGACCGGGTGACCAAGATAAAGTGAGAAGATGAGTAAGATGAAGGTGTAGATTCGGTCGATGATAGTAACAAAGATGTCAGTGATTTTTTGGAACCAGCCGACAGAAGCCCCTTGTTCTTTTGGTGTGTCTTGGCTACGGGAAACAGAGCCAAAACCATTTTCGTTGGTTACAGTGTCGAGATTGCTGGCTGTTTCTGAGGTAGTGCTCGACGAGCTGGCTGATTCGCTTGGCGAATCAGCCAGCTCGTCTTCAGTCGGCGTGAGCACCTCCCCGTCAGTGCTCCGGGCACTGCGGTAGGCATCGATTCTTCTCTTTGTTTCATTGATACTTTCGGTAAAGGTAGACAGAATGTTATCGGCCCGACTTTCGGTTAGGTACTGCTCGAGGCCGTCAGGTTCGCTACCGTTTTGATCAACATTCACGTTAGTTTCTTGTGTGGCCTCAGGTGGATCTTCGTTGTCTGATTCGGTTGCGGTCGTCTCTGGTGGTGCTGGATCGTTTGGATCAAGTGGGTCGGTGCCATCAGCTTTTTCTTTGTTGTCACTTATACCATCGTTGTCGTCGTCTTGATCATCAGTATTGCCGATACCGTCACTATCAGTATCACGATCGACAAAGACTGTGTCCTCAGCCAACGCTGATACAACTTCAGCAGTCTTGGTGGTGCTGCCGACTTTGCTTAACTCAATTCGTGAGAGTGACGCAGTGATAGTGTGTTCACCAAAGCTTGGCGCCCAGTCTGCCCAGGTTTCGATAATTCGGTTATCAAGGGCGGATACGTTGGTTCGTTCGATGAGTTCACCATTGTCATAGAATTCCACTCGACCAGATAAATCAGCACCGGTGTTGTTGCGGATGGCGACGTAGATCCTGGTGGTGTCACCAACAAATAGTACGTCACGGTCATACCACAGACCTTGTACAATCCCGGCATTAAATTCTTGGGCAGAGACAGCTGAAGCGGATATGATAAATATAAGGACGGCACATAGCCATTTCATATGATCTTAGTATACCGAAATTTCTCGTAAAATTATGATATTGTGACCACAATGAAGATTACAGAGATTTATAAAAAATATCCGATCAACCAGGGCTTGCAGCGACATATGGTGCAGGTCGCAGCAGTTGCAAAGCAAATCTGCGATCATATCTCAGTACCCGTCGATACTCATTTTGTGGTGAGTGTGTGCTTAGTTCATGACCTTGGTAATCTGGCTAAGATAAAGTTTGGCCTAGGTCATGATTACCACTTTGAGCCCGAAGGTCTAACTTACTGGCAAGAGAAACAAACTGAAGTGTGGGAGACGATTAGTCGTGATGAACATGAAGTGACCAATTATTATCTGGATGATTTGGGTTTGTCACCTGAAATAAAAGCGGCAGTTAATGTAATGGGACTTTCAGAATTATCCGAGACAGCTATACATAGATCGACTGAACACCAGATTATTACCTACGCTGATATGCGAGTAGGGTTGCACGGTATTGTCTCTGCCGGAGAGCGTATGGCTGATCTTAAAAGACGCTATGTGCCCGAACGCCATACTGGGGCAGAGATCGATGAATGTACAGACGTATTGCTTGCTATGGAAAGGAAGTTGTTTGCTGGGTCAGGTATCAACCCGGCAGATATTACCGATGTTTCGACCGCTGAGATTCAGAAAGAATTGTTGGAGTGGAAGATTGAGACGGTGCAGTAATGGACCGGCGCCGAAGGTGCCGGTCATAGTTTATTGCCGCGCCTGTAACTTCTCAACTGGGGCAAAGTCATCGGTGAGAAGAATTTCAGAAGTTAAATCAAATGTAGTCAGGTCAAGTGCAAGGTTTTGCACAGTGCTTGTTCCGCCACCAGTGAAGGTAATGTGCTGGTCGGTAAAATTGATAGGAGCACCTCCTTTGCGGGCGACCAATATTACATTCTGCAACTGTGAGAGTTCGTTTTTTTCAATGGCATAGGCTCGTGTATTTGGAAACACTGCCAGTAGTGTTTTTGTGACTGATCCAAATAGTGATGGGATGCTTGTTTCTGGGATACCGACAAAGTTTACTAGTAAGACTCCCTCGTCATGTAAGTGTTCTGAAATTCGTTGATAAAACTCAAGAGTGGTCAAATGAAATGGGGCTGCCAAATCCGTCCCAAAGGCATCAGCAAAGATGACGTCGTACCTCTTATTCGTCCCCTGTAGAAATACCCGCGCATCCATTGGGTAGTTGGTAATTCGCGAGGTGTCAGATAGATCGAAATATTCCTGAGCCAAATCAAATAAGATTGGCTCAATTTCAACAACGTCGATATTGAGTTCGGGATTTGCTGCGCTGAGCGTGCGCGGGATAGTATACGCTCCGCCACCGATTAATAAAAAATCCTCAGCTGAGGGTACTAAGATGTTATAGAATTCTGCAAACTGCGTGTAAGCAAACGGTAGTTCTTTTGAGGTAAGGTAGATGGCGGAAGAGTTATTAGTATCACGGTTAAGTAGTCGGCCAGCCCGATTGTTTATCAAAACATCTCTGATTTTGATTGAGCTGTAGAGACCATCACTATAATACAGATAAGAAGCCTGGTTACGTGTGTGGATGAGGTTGATGCTTCCGAGTAAGAGTATGCTGACACCAATGATTAGTGCTATCCAAATGAGATGTCGGACCTGTCTGAGATAGAGCGGCATTAGCAGACCAAGAATAATGAGGCAGGCACCTGATGTCATAATTGTATTTTGGACGCCGAGGGTGGGAATGAGCCAAAAGCCAGTGAGAAGACTACCCAAAATACTACCAGCAGTGCCCCAAAAAAAAGTTTTACCGACAACACTACCGATGTGTTCGGTTGGGGTATTGATTGATTGAATTTTTATAATGTACGGCGAGACTATTCCCAATAAAAAAGCCGGTACAAAGAATAGGGCTAGGCTAAAGACAAGAGGTCCGAGCTGTGGCCCGAGTTGTGCAGCGGCTGCGGGTAAGACAAAAAGGGCGACTAGCTCTAAGAGTAAAATCAAAACACCACTGAGGGTGATTATTTTGTACAGCTCAGATATAGATTGCTTTGAATCAGCCCGTTTACCGCCGTACCAATAACCGCAACTGAGGGCGGCGAGAATGATCGATAACACACTCGAAAAAACATAAAGTGATGAACCGTAATAAGGTGAAAGTAGGCGAACCGCTGCAACTTCAAGAATAAGGACAGCTGCACCAGTAATAAATACGCTGACAAACAGGGCAGAATTTAGCTTACGCATTGGCTAATAGTAGCAAACTTTATCGTCAGAGGAACGATGTGTGGTTGAGTTGTGCTGAGAATGCGCTAGGATAGAGCGCTATGACACAGCCGCAAGGACTTATTACCTTTAATGACGTATCGTACGAGCACGACGTCACCAAACCAATTTTGATTGAGTCGTCATTTTCGGTGCGCCGGGGCGCTAAGTTTACGTTGATGGGTCAAAACGGTGCTGGGAAAACTACACTCTTTAAATTGATTACTGGAGAGCATCAGCCAGATGAAGGCATGATCCATATTGCGACGCGTACCAGTATTGCGGTATCAAGACAAGTTATTCCGCGAGCAGAGCTTGAACTCACGTTGCGAGAATTTTTTGCCAAGTGCTTTACGGAGACCGTGTATGATATCGACCCGAAGATTGATGCTATTTTGGAGGTGGTGAATTTAACACCGACAAATCCAGAGGTTGCAAAGAATTTTAAAGAGCGGATTATTGGGAGTTTTTCTGGTGGTCAGCAAGCGCGACTTCTACTTGCGTCAGCTTTGATTCAAAAACCAGATATTCTACTTCTTGATGAACCGACTAATAACCTCGACTATGAAGGAATTGAACATCTGACCCAGTTTCTCAAAGACTACCGTCAGACAGTAATTGTGATTTCTCATGATTCTGATTTCTTGAATGCCTTTACTCACGGTGTGCTCTATCTCAATACCCAAACAAGAAAGATCGAACAATATAATGGAAACTATCACGACGTGGTTAAAGAAATTGGTGCTCAAGTAGAAAAAGAACGCCGGAAAAATGCGCAGTTAGAAAAAGAAATTCAAGCCAACAAAGACAAAGCTAACTTCTTTGCGAATAAAGGTGGCGGTATGCGTGCGGTTGCCAAGCGGATGCGTGAGAAAGTCGATGAATATGAAGATAACAAAGTTGAAGTGCGCAAAGAAGATCGAACAATTCGTGACTTCACTATCCCCACTCAGGCAGGTGTACCGCTCGACGTACTGAAGTTGAGCTCGTATCAAGTGATTAAAAACCATAACCCAAAAGTGGTCGAGTGTGACTTGACCCTTAAGCGTGGTCAGCATTGGCGTATCATTGGTCCAAATGGTATTGGAAAAACGACATTGCTTGAGTCATTAGCTTCAGGGCATGCGGCCGGTGAACACGTCGCTTCGGGAGTGAAGATTGGCTATTACCGGCAAGATTTTTCTAACTTAGATTTTGAAGAAACAGTCGCGGCGTGTCTGATGAAGGCGATGGAGAGTAAGCTTGAGGAGAAAATGCGTAGTGTCGCTGCGGGGTATTTACTTACTGGCGACGTGATTAAAACAAAGATCGGGTTACTCTCCGAAGGTCAGAAAGGTTTGGTCGCATTTGCTCGACTACAACTGCTCGAGCCAGGTTTGCTGATTCTTGATGAGCCGACCAATCACATCAATTTTCGACATATCCCCGTTATCGCTAAAGCGCTTCATGCCTTTGAAGGTGCTATGATAGTAGTCTCGCACGTTGAAGATTTTGTCGAACAGATTAGAATCGATGAGGTGCTAGATTTAAATAAGAAACATAAATAATATGGCCAAAGGTCAAGATAAAAAGAAAGAGGTGAAGAAGCCAAAGAAAGACAAGGTGAAGAAATAAATGAAACAGCGGGGCGCCTATGGCGCCCCGCTGTTTTTGTTGGCAGTTCATTGATTGTCATTTATACTGTCGCCCTATGGAACATCGAACATTAGGCACAAGCAATATCAAAGTCCCGGCAATTTGTTTGGGGACCATGACATGGGGCCAGCAAAATACTGAGGCAGAAGCACATGAGCAGCTTAGCTATGCCGTTGATGAGCGGGGCTTATATTTTTTAGATACTGCAGAAATTTATCCAATCCCGCCTGAGAAAGAAAAACAGGGTCGAACTGAAACGTATATTGGCACGTGGCTTGCAAAGCGGGGAAAGCGTGATGATCTCATCATTGCGAGTAAGGCATGTGTTGCGCCACCAATGATGCGGACTCGGGATGCAAGTGTGGCAGCGCACTACAGTAAAGAGAGTATTCACAGCGCAATCGACGGCACACTCAAACGATTGCAGACTGATTATATTGATCTGTACCAAATCCACTGGCCTGAGCGTCCCACCAATTTCTTTGGTCAGCGGGGCTTTGCTGAAGATGTCGAACACGACTCAACACCGATTCGAGAAACCCTCGAAGCGTTAGCTGAACTCGTAAAATCTGGGAAGGTGCGACACGTTGGTATTTCAAACGAAACTCCTTGGGGGGTTTCGGAGTATCTGCGCCTAGCTCGAGAAGAAGGATTGCTGAAGATTGTGTCCATTCAAAACCAGTACAGTCTCACAAACCGCACATACGAAATTGGTTTAGCAGAAATCACTATGAAAGAACAGGTGAGTCTGTTGGCATACTCGGCCCTTAATATGGGAGTGTTGACCGGTAAGTATCTTGATGGAGCACGGCCTGAAGGTGCGCGATTTACCATGTTTGATCGAAATAAAGAACGTTACAATCCACCGTACGAGCACGCACAGTCAGTGATCAGAATGTACGTTGACTTGGCTAAGAAGTACGATCTTGATCCAGCGACGTTGGCTTTGGCATTTGCTACCAACCGAGCCTTCACCACCTCGACTATTATCGGTGCGACAACTATGGAACAACTTAAAGTCTGCATTGATGCTGGTGATGTGACATTGTCCGAAGAGATTATGAGCGAGATTGAACACATTCAAAAAGAACATCCAGACGTAACGACCTAGCTTAAAGAACACAAAAACCGGCGAGCAAGGCTTGCCGGTTTTTGTGTTCTTCGCACCAGGGATTAAAAAGCATCTAGTAAGATGCTCAGATCAGCGGTTGAAACCCGGCCGTCAAGGTTGAAATCCGAACGGAGATTGTTAGTCGCAAGGTGCCGCATAAAAATGCTGACGTCAGCTAGCGATTGGCGGCCATCTTCGTTAAGGTCTGGGCTCGGAGCTTCAGGCACAATTCGTACTGTTGGTCCAAGCAGGCTTTTCCCAAAGACGGTTTCTGACTGCATGGTTGTTTCATTGGTGATCGCAAAAATAGCGTCTACGGGGCTGGATAGCGGTGCGTCGGTACCTAAGCCATCGTGCTGAAGAATTCGCGCTTCTTTTAAACTGATAGCCGCGTCACCCGTTTCTTTGGTGGTAAAGATTACCGTTATGAGTGTATCTTCACCGACAAATCCACCAGATCGTGTGCTACCGCCAATGAAGTTAATTGTGCCTTCACCATTGCTATACCATGGTTCTTCTGCCCAGAGGTCAGCGATTGAGGTGTTATAGTCAATTTGTTTGACGGCCAGTTTATCTGCGTCAAAAAGAATGTCACCTTTGTATACATTTACTGGGATATCGCTTGCGACTTGGATTCTAATTGTAAAGGTCTCGCCAGTTATGGCAGAGCCAGATGCAGGATCAATAAACATACTGGTACTAGGGGCGGTAATAGTGGCACCCATTAGCCAGCCACCAACAGCAACTATACTGGCAATTAGGGTTGTAAAGGCTATACGACTCAAAGTAATGCTTGGCATAGATACTATAAGTATGCCATAGCGAAAGAGGCTCTGTCCGTAGTTTTTCTGAGGGTGTGTTTAGTAGTGATTGTTATTTTCGTTTCAGGGTTTTTGAAAGAATGATTGAGACGACGAAAATGAGGGCAGAAAGACCTAAAAACTTAAGATCAATCACACCACGTGAGATGCCGCCTGTTCGTAATTCTTCAACATCAAGTGAGGCTCCGACCGCCACAAAGGTAGCAATACCAAGTAGCGTACCGACGAAGTTTGCTAGGACAAACGGAATAAATTTTATCTTGAGAATTCCAGCGGCAAAACTGACTAGGTCAAAAGGAAGAAAAATGAGGCGCGTAATCAGGACTGATTCAAAAGGATTGTCTCGCAGCGGTTGTATCCACGAACCGAGAGCTGTCTTTTCTAGCTTGAGATCACCACCAAAGAAGCGTCCAATGCCATAGGCAGCAGCAGCTGAGATATTAGCGGCGATAATGGTCAGGAGCGTCCCAACCCAAAAGCCAAAGAAGACACCCGAGAGAATCGTCAGCGCAGTCCCGGGAAAAAAGACCAGTGGTCGCAGGGTGTACGCTGCGATGTAGATCAGTGCCCCCCATGCTGACAAGGCAATAAAATCAAAAATCACAAAAGCGGTTTCAAATGCTGACAGGTTCTGGGCTTGTTGGTACATGTAGAGATAGTACAGACCAACTGCCCAGAGCGCCGCGACGATAACTTTCAAGGCGTGTTTTTTGACGAAGTGGGTAAGGTCGGTTTTGAGATGAGCGATTTGGGTCGCAAAGAAATAGTCACCGAGTTTTTTGATAATCAGTGAGTAGGTCGGGTAGGCGAAGATAGTGTTGCGCAGTTTCCACATCGAAATCTTTTGATCGATGGCGAGTGTGAACACGCTGAGGATTTCACCCGCTGCTGGACCAGCAATATGCGCACCAAGTACTCGGCCGCTGAGACGCTTTGCGATCACGATTGCGATGCCATCAGTAGTGTCTTCGGTTTTGGCCCGATCGTTGGCACTAAAAGGGGCTTCAATGCGAAAAATGTTTTCTTCACCATAGTGCTCGAGTGCTTCCGTGTATGAAAGACCGACTTGCGCCACCTCGGGAGTGATATAGGTGACTTTTGGGACGGCTTTGTTGTCACGCACTTTGAGAAGGCCTTTGCTGATTACCCGTGTGACCACTTGTCGAGCAATATTATCCGCGGTATGAGTGAACTTGAGACGCTGCGACACGTCCCCAAGGGCGTAGACTGATGCGTTGGTGGTGCGGTACTGGCTATCAACTTTGATACCGTAGGGTTCGCTCTGAATACCGGCGACTTCAAGACCATTTGGTAGGTTCGGTACTCGGCCAATCGCGACGAGCACTTTATCAAATTGGACTGACAATGATCCAGTCACTACTTTACCTTCTTTGCGGTCAAAAATCGCGACGCGATTTTTGACCTCGCTTAGATGCGCGTTCAGCTCAATCCTGATACCCAGTTCTTTAAACTTCCGCTGTACTATTGGACGGATAGCTGGGTCCTCCAGGCGGGCAAACTCACTATCGATGGAGGCGATAGTGACGTGGCTACCGAGCATAGCAAACGCTTG
The DNA here is from genome assembly GCA_964350645.1 of uncultured Candidatus Saccharibacteria bacterium. Classification (GTDB taxonomy): domain Bacteria; phylum Patescibacteriota; class Minisyncoccia; order Phycocordibacterales; family UBA918; genus OLB19. The sequence continues at coordinate 211,793 of CAYGJY010000002.1, forward strand.
ACCAAGCTCCATGCCAATTGGTCCAGAGCCAATGACGAGTAGTTTCTCGGGGATACTTTTGAGGTCAAAGACGTTTTGGTTGGTGAGAACATCAGCGGGGTTGAGTCCGGGTACACTGATCATCCGTGGACTAGATCCAGTGGCGATGATAGCTGTTTTAAAGGTGTAGGTAGCGTCGGCAACTTTAATAGTTTTTGTGCCAACAAATTCGGCTTCACCCATGATGACGTCGATGCCGATTTTCTCAAACACGTCTGGTGTCTCCTCGGCTAAGATCTCATCAATGATGTTACGAACGTAGGCAAACGCGTCGGTGCGAAAAGCTGCGCTTTTCACACCTTCACCCGCCACCTGCGTCGCCCGATGATACTCTCGCGCGTGATGCAAGAGTGCTTTGCTCGGCACACAGCCAGTGTTGGTACACTCACCGCCCATATGCTCACGTTCTATAAGAAGTACTTTCTTGCCGACTTTAGAGAAACCGACGGCTGAGGTAAGGCCGCCTGAGCCGGCCCCGATTACTATGACGTCGTAGTGTGTGTCTGACATGAAGGAGGAGTAAAGTTATGAATAGTTGCCTTTGATACGAGTATAGCAAGGAATTCTTTCAGATTTTGAGTATAAAAATAGGAAAAGCGCTCATCTAGGGAGGGAGATGAGCGCCAATCCGAATGCTTATTCGGTGCGCGACTCCTTTTCTAGTTGAGCGCTGGTGTGCGGCCCCTGCTGGTGCGGGACCGCGCGTTTTGGTTCATTCGGTCTCGGCGTCGATCAGGCCGATCCTGTTTGTCGCCCCGAGCTGCTCACGCAGGTCGAGAACGATTTTCAGGTAGGTCTCGACGAGCGGTAAGCCGCCTTCTTCTTTCCGACGCAGACCGAAGCGGACGTAGTAGGGGTCCGCGTTCCATCCAAGATGGGCTACTGTCCGCTCCCAACGGGAAGTGACGGCACGGACGTCGTCGCTGGCCTGCTCCCAACGTGACTTCGCAAGGTCCCTTTCTTTTTCGGCGGCCTTAATAGCACGATCGCGAGCCATCTCATCGACGTACTTGCCATCCCTTGCCACTTGGAGCGCCTCATTCCGCTTATCGTCTGAGGGGTATGTGGCCCGCGCCGCTGCACTGATTGCCTCCGATCGGGCTACTTCGTCGACATAGATAGCAGCTCCCGCTTCACCCACCTTGTCGATCTCGCTCCGGTACCGGCCATACAGTCGGGTTGAGCGATCTGCTGCCAGAAGCAGTTCGCTGTATGGCAAAGTGATTTCCGGCTTCATGCCGAGAGTGAGACTGTCCGCCAGAGTGGCGAGATGTTGGACGCAGGATGCGTATCTGTAGTTTTCCAGAAGGGCCATTTCGGACAGGACACTCTCCCGGTGTTGCTCCCAATAGTCCCAGAGGACAGTCGGGTCAGTCAGGTGATTGCGAGCTTCCTCGCGGAATTCATCGATCACGAAATCGACGAATCCGCCCTCTTTGATCTGACGTTGTACGATGCCCTCAGCTTCGTTTGGGCCAGGGCATTGGAGAACGAGTTTTGCGATGACCTCGTCCCCAATCATCCAGTTGATCAGCGGACCGATCGCTTTCGGCCAGGGCGATTCTGTTGAAACGGTCGCCGGGGCGTCCGACAGCAAAAAATCGATCGTCTCAGCGTTTTGGTCCTGCGCGAAGGCAGTGCTGGCGGCGAATGCAACAACAGCTGCGGCAAGTGCTAATTTCATGGCGTGTCTCCTAATAGCCAATGATGAACCTAGTAGTCAAAAAACGTGTTGCGATAGAGAGGTGGTTCATTTGAACCTCTCTACCCTGCTAGTAAAATAGCATAAAAATAGACAAAAGTCAATATACATGGCATAAAATAGAGGTTTTTGGTTATGGAGGTGGGGCGGGTGGTGTGGCGCTCCAGGCTGGCAAAAGCAACGCTTTTGCCAGCCTGGAGCAGCTGAAGACGGTTGCCATCGCTACTTAAATACCGTATGATAGCGCCGATTAGCCCAATTTGGGCTTGTTTCTATTTTGCGCTGAGTGCCCGGCGCCAAAGGCGCCGGGCTTCGCTGCATATAGGGAGAATTTATCATTAGTTATACATATATAAGTAAAGTTTATGGCACGAGCATTTCCAATCGCAAAACTACGAAACTTCGGGATCGTAGCCCACGTTGACGCGGGTAAGACCACCACCTCTGAACGCATCCTTTTCTATACCGGGATGAGTCACAAAATCGGCGAGGTACACGACGGGGCAACCGTCACCGACTGGATGGAGCAAGAACGTGAGCGCGGTATCACCATCACCGCGGCGGCGATTTCTTGTAACTGGGCAAAAACCCTTGAGACAGATCGCAAGAACAAGGACAAGCAACACACCTTTAACATCATCGATACTCCAGGGCACATCGACTTTACCGCAGAGGTAAAGCGATCGATGCGTGTACTTGACGGTGCTGTCGTCGTATTCGACGGCGCGGCTGGTGTAGAGCCACAAACCGAAACCAACTGGGGCTACGCTGATGAAGCTGGTGTACCACGAATTTGTTTTGTAAACAAAATGGACAAGCTGGGTGCTGATTACAACGCTTCAGTAAAGTCTATCGAAGAGCGACTCTCTAAAAAAGCTGTCCGGATTCAACTCCCGATCGGGGCAGAAGACGCACTCTCTGGTGTGGTTGATTTGATCACGATGAAGGCCTATCGGTTTGCTGGTGAGATGGGTATGGAGGTGACTGAAGAAGAGATTCCTGAGAATATGGTTGAAGACGCTAAGAAGTGGCGCGCTGAAATGATCGAACGCGTTGTTGAACACGACGACACGCTGATGGAAGCGTTTCTTGAAGGGACCGAGCCAACGCTTGAAGACCTCAAGAAGACCTTGCGAAAGGCGGTATTGGCTAACGAAATTTTTCCAGTCATGACTGGTTCAGCACTGAAGAACATCGGTGTGCAGCTCGTGCTTGACGCGGTAGTTGATTATCTGCCAGCACCAACTGACCTCCCACCAACGCACGGTCATGATCCAGATGATGAAGAAACTATTATCGAACGACTGCCAACAGACGAAGACCCATTCAGCGCTCTTGTATTTAAACTACAGGACGACAAGTTCGTTGGGCAGCTGGCTTTCTTCCGGGTGTATTCAGGTACGGTGAAGTCTGGTTCATACATTTTGAACTCTTCAACGGGAAACAAGGAACGAATCGGACGAATTGTTCGTCTGATGGCTGACAAGCGAGAAGAAGTAGACGAAGTATATGCGGGCGAGATTGCGGCCGCTGTAGGGATCAAGGAAGTAAAGACATCGCACACTATTTGTGACGAAGCGAAGCCAATTGTACTCGAGCAAATTACGTTCCCAGCCCCAGTCGTTGCTGTGCGTGTTGAGCCAAAGACTAAAAATGACCAAGAAAAAATGGGTGTAGCCTTAAAGCGCCTGTCAGATGAGGATCCGACGTTTGTCGTATCAACTGACGAAGAAACGCTCGAAACCATCATTGCTGGTATGGGTGAGTTGCACCTCGACATCATTGTTGATCGTATGAAACGAGAGTTTGGAGTAGAGGCCAACATTGGTCAACCACAAGTAGCGTACCGAGAAACAATCCAACGTGAAGCTGAAGCCGAGCATAAATACATTAAGCAGTCTGGAGGACGCGGACAGTACGGACACGTCAAGATTCGCATCAAGCCACTGGTGCCGCTCGCGAAAGATGAAAACGGGGAAGATGAGAAGGTTGCTAAGAACGTTACTCGCGATGATCACTTTGAATTCATCAACAGCATTAAGGGAGGAGTCATTCCACAGGAATACATTCCAGCTGTCATGAAGGGAGCTAAAGAAGCGATGGGTCGCGGATTTGTCGCTGGCTATAAAATGGAAGATGTATCAGTTGAACTCTTTGATGGTTCATTCCACGATGTTGACTCGAGTGAAATCGCCTTTAAGTTGGCTGGTATTAACGCCTTTAAGGATGCAGCTGCAAAGGCGAGTCCGGTTATCCTTGAGCCAATCATGAAGGTTGAAGTACGAACACCAGATGAATACATGGGAGACATTCAAGGGAATATTTCATCGAAGCGCGGTCAGATTGAAGGCTCAGAAGAAATGGGAGGCAAGACAATCGTCAACGCCAAGGTGCCACTATCAGAAATGTTTGGTTACACCAACTCACTGCGTTCAATGACTCAAGGTCGTGCGAGTATGACGATGGAGTTTGATCACTATGAAGTGGTCCCACCAAACGTGGCTGAAGAGATTAAGAAGGCGAGAGGGGTGAAAGCAGAGGCATAATCTCTGTGCTCTGAACATACAAAAGGCCGGCGCTTCGCGCCGGCCTTTTGTATGTTCAGTTTCTCGATCTAGCTTGCAAAAATCAGCCGGTTTGCTAAGATTGCCCCACCGCACCGGCATCTGGCTGGGTCGGAGTATACATATTGTTTGCTCTTTCACACTCACGTGTACTAAGAGATAGCGTAACTGTTCTCGTGACGCTTTCCCTCAGTGCTCGTGCATGGCTTTTCATATGAAAAGCAGCCGTGTGCGGATTATTAATTAACTAAATTTTATTTAGTATTATGGCAGATTTTGATCGATCAAAGCCGCACATTAACGTAGGTACTATTGGTCACGTTGACCACGGTAAGACTACGCTTACGGCTGCGATCCTAACAACCCTTAAAGCGAAGGGAAATGGCTATGACGCAAACGTCAAGGCAGTAGAAGATATTGATAAAGCGCCAGAAGAAAAGGCGCGCGGTATTACTATTTCACTTTCACATAGTGAGTACGAAAGTCCAAACCGACACTACGCACACATCGATGCGCCAGGTCACGCCGACTATATTAAGAACATGATTACTGGTGCTGCCCAAATGGACGGTGCAGTTCTCGTAGTTGCAGCAACTGACGGAGCAATGCCACAAACTCGTGAGCATGTTCTGCTTGCAAAGCAGGTTGGTGTACCAAACATCATCGTGTTCCTCAACAAGTGTGACATGGTAGATGACGAAGAAATGCTTATGCTCGTTGAAGAAGAACTTCGTGAACTTCTCACTAAGAATGGATTCGACGGTGTCAACGCGCCAATCATTCACGGTTCTGGTTTGAAGGCACTTGAAGGTGACGCAGCCTACCAAGAGAAAGTGGTTGAACTCGTCGATGCGATGGATTCATATTTCCCACTGCCTGAGCGTGAACTCGACAAACCATTCCTTATGCCAGTTGAGGACATCTTCTCAATTGAAGGACGCGGTACAGTTGTAACTGGTCGTGTAGAACGAGGAGCAGTTAAGGTTGGTGAGGAAATTGAAATCGTCGGCATGAAGCCAACTGCTAAGACTACAGTTACTGGAGTTGAAATGTTCAACAAGCAACTAGATGCAGCGCAAGCTGGAGACAATGCTGGTATTCTCCTTCGTGGAACGAAGAAAGAAGACGTGCATCGTGGACAGGTACTCGCGAAGTCAGGTTCTGTAACTCCACACACTGAGTTCGAAGCTGAGGTGTACGTACTTGGAAAAGAAGAAGGCGGACGACACACCCCATTCTTCTCAGGCTACAAACCACAGTTCTATATCCGAACCACTGACGTAACTGGAGATGTTACCCTCGCTGAAGGTACTGAAATGGTCATGCCAGGTGATACTGCAACTTTCAAAGTGAAACTGGTTGCTCCAGTAGCTCTCGAAGACCAGCAAAACTTTGCGATTCGTGAAGGTGGTAAGACAGTTGGAGCTGGTGTTGTAACTAAGATCGTTGCGTAAGCAATCGCTAACTACACACTATTATGGCTACAAACACATCATCTAAATCAAAGAAAGACGCAGCGGCTGGCGAAATCCAGAAGCTTCGTATTCGTGTTCGCGCTTATGAGCACAAGATTCTTGACGCTTCAGTCAAGCAGATTACTGACACAGCCGCTCGCTTTGATGCGACTGTTGTTGGACCAATTCCGCTACCAACTGAAATCAAGAAGTACACAGTAAACCGTTCAACGTTCGTCCATAAGGATGCGCGAGAACAATTCGAGATGCGCATGCACAAACGTGTCATCGACATCATGAATCCGAGCGGCAAAGTCATTGAGGCTTTGACCAACCTGTCACTGCCCTCTGGCGTGAACATTGATGTAAAGATGATCTAAGTGTTGCTATAACAAAAGGCCGGCCCCGTAGGGGCCGGCCTTTTGTGTGGTTACTTCACCAGCAATTTACCCAGCGATAAAGACATCTGAGTAGAGAGTAGTGCCATCGAATTCGCAGGTAACCAACTTCCACATGTTGTTGGTATTGTATGCAATTGATTCACAAAGTGTACGAGCCTCGGCTTCTGATGCAACTTCGTTTTGAAGAGTAGTGCCGCCTTCAATCGTGATAGTTACAGTTTTGAGAGCAATCATTTCTTCGCTAGTTTCAAACTGAATACCAGCTACTTCACCAGCTGGACTCATACTTTGTTTGGCAGCATCAAGATTGAGCTGTAAAACTGCTAGGTCAGCTTTGGCTGCGTGTAACTCAGCGAGCAAGTGCTCAACAGTAGACGCCTGGGCTAACGGAGCTACTAAAAAAGTAGCTAGGGCAAAGATTGAGAAGATAAATTTCATACTTTATGTATTAAGATTGAATAGATATTGAAACTAAACTGTAATAAGTATACTGATTAATTAACTTTTGTCAAGTATTAGCGACTCAAAAAGTAAAGAAAAAACTCGTCACCTGAGGGCTACGAGTTTTTTCTTTACCTCCAACGTACAGGTGCCTGTGGACACAAGTGCGTTAGTTTATGTGTGATGGGAAATGCAGTAGCACATTCCCGTGCACTACTGCCTAGTCTAAACAGCGGCTGGCTGCCTAAACAGATGTGGATCGTGTAGAGCACATCCTACTTACTATGACGCACCAGGTAGCAAAATCTTTCAGAAGTAGTGGCAGCTAGCGCACCCTAGTCAAAACTGACTACCTCACTCCCGCACTGCCCCAGCCAAGCCGACCCATTACGAGATCGCTCGCCCGCTAGCTTTGGACAGAGGGGTTTCAAAACTTCTCGTTATTATAGTAAGGCAGTCTCAACAACCTAATATTTACTATCATATATGATAGTGAGATTACATTGGATTATTTTGATCCGGGAAAGAGTAAGAAGTGCAATGGATATTTTTTCTTTAACGCTGCTAGTCCAAATGGATTAGCTTTGATATCTCGCTGGTTTTGTCTCTTTTGTAATTCAGACTCAAGTCCTTTGATGGCGTCCCGATATCCTGGCATTTGTTTCCGTAGCCATTTCTCGACCTTAACAATTGTATTGGGTCCAACTTCTAACTGTTCACCAATGTCTGCATGAGTATGACCAGAGAGCAATAGCCTCGCAATCCATATGCGCCTTCCCAGCATGATTCGCTCACTTGGAGTTAAGAGTTCTTTTAAAAATGCTTTAGTAGCATCTCTGCCTTTCACTGCTCCGGCTGCAGTATAAAGCATATCAAGAGTCTCCATTTGTTGCTGGTTAGTCAGCTGATCTAATTTTTTCTTCATATATAAATACTATCATATATAATAGTAAGTTCGTAAGTTACTTTGTGCCATGAAGTGAAAAAATAAAGATTTTTCACTATCATATATGATAGTGAAATAGAGGATGTTGGAATGTTCAAATTTACAAATGAAAACACCCCACCGCAATGAGTTATCCCTCCTTTCTTCCGCGCTCACGATGTACACCTAATCTTGATGAGTAAGTCTTTCAGCTAACGTAGGTATTTTACTGAAATCAAATTCAGGATTATGTGTCTGTATATAGTCAATAGTGGCGTCAAGTGTTTCTATCATTATTTCTTCGGCTAATGGCTCCCGTTCTGCTTCCGGTGCTGCATACAGACCCTTAATTTTTTCATTGATGGCTGGTAGGTGTACGCTATTCAGTTCTACTGCACCAGAATCTGTTAATACATCGTAGTATGTTTGCAGCCTTTCGCTTGCCGACAGATCTTTGTGTGAGTGATATAGACTGCCAAGGAGTAGAAAAGGCGCTAGCTGATAGTAAGTGTTAAGTCCATTGCTAATAAAGGCTGCTCGGAAATTCTGCTGCGTCTCTAGATCGGGACTGAATAAGTGCAGTCCGTTACTGGCTGTGAACACTTCTGATGGGATATCTTTTTTTGCAACAGCGCACAGTAATAACAGATTCGCAACCGCTGAGGTGGTGTGTTCTTGGTCGCCACAGACACCGTGCATAGCTTCGTGGCAAATTAATTGGAGAAACTCGATCGCTGGGATATCGCCTCGCATCAAAAGTAGGTTCGCCCCCTCAGCGTCAGCTGACTCGTGCATGAATCTACCTAGGAGTGATTTTGGATTATCTAATGGCCCAAAGGTCTGCACTGAAGTTTCTTTATCAAACACTACCATAGCAGTAGTTGTGGACATGCCGTCAAATGCTTCTGGAATAGCTTCCTGGAGTCCATTTTTTCCAGAAACTTGTGAAAAGGCCCATTGTAAAAAATTGACAAATTCTCGCTGCTCTCTTTCTGTCAGGTCTGCCACTATTGTTTCGGTGTCTTCGAGAAGTGTAAGTAGTTCAGTGGCATCCCAGTCGCCCTCAATTGTTTCAAATTGATGTGCTATGTAGCCAGCTGACTCCTGTGCTTTCAATATTTCAGGCAAAGCTGCAGTCCCACCAAGTGCAACGGCACTAGTGATAAATTCCCTTCTGTTTAGTAGTGGTTTTTCCATATAACATCAATAATATCGTATCGATCATAAAAATGAAAACACCCCACCGCAATGAGTTATTCCTCCTTTCTTCCGCGCTGTGCGGTGGGGGTGTTTTCATTTGGTGGGGATATTTGTGTTCCTGCTGAGTATCAGCCAGGCGGCGTTACTGCCGCCAATTGGGCATTCTAGTACTCCGATACATCCCAGTTCTTCAGCTGAGACAAGCATTTCAGCTTGCGTGCCACGTTTAAGTTTTTGATGTTCTCCGTTTTTAAGCAGTGCAAAGAATGCGTTGACGAAGTTGAAAGTTTCTTTATTCAATTCCGTGTGCAGCCTGCACCCAAGTTCTGCAAGGATGAGCATGACTGTATTGTGCGGTATCTCCATCGGAGCCTCCTATTTTGCATGTGAACCATAAACCCTTGCAAAGCGCAACAAAATCCGTATACTACCGGGAGCTTACTAAAGACCTATGTTCGGTGATGGCTCGCTTGCGAGCTTGAGAACCAATGGGCAGAAATCGCGCCGTTTTGCGTGCGAGCATTCTGCTCGCGTCAAAACGGCGCGATTTCTCATTTGAGGTCTAATAAGCAAATTATTAGATAAGGTTACAGAATGAAATTCATTTTAGGAACCAAGGCAGGGATGACCCAAGTTTTTGACGAACAAGGAGTCGCTTTCCCAGTAACGCTATTGCGTGTGCCGAAGACCATCGTAACGGCTGTGAAAACAGTTGAGAAAGATGGTTACGAGGCGGTGCAGGTAGCAGCTGGTGAACAAAAAGAGTCTCGTGTTGCGAAAGCAACTCGAATCGGACTCGGCGGCGCGTACCAATTCGTGCAAGAATTTCGTCCCCGCAAAACCCAAAGTGAGTCAATCGACGGGATCGAAAAAGGGGCTGAGTTTGACGCTTCAGTTTTTACTGCAGGCGACACGGTTACCGTTTCAGCAATCTCGAAAGGAAAAGGCTTCCAAGGGGTAGTAAAGCGTCATAACTTTGCTGGAGACAAGGCGTCACACGGACGCAAACACTCTGGACGTTCACCAGGTTCAATTGGAGCAACTGGACCAGCTCGAGTTTTCAAAGGAAAGAAGATGGCTGGACGAATGGGAACTGATCGGGTAACGGTCAAGAATCTTATGGTTGTCCAAGTTAATCCAGAAGAAAATATTCTGCTTATTAAAGGAGCAGTCCCCGGTCGAAAAGGAACATTAGTAGAGGTTCGTAGCGCATAAGTATGGAAACAACAGTATTCACACAAGCTGGTAAAGAATCAGGCAAAGTCACTCTACCCGAAACGGTATTTGGTGTCGCTTGGAATCCTGATCTAGTTCATGAGGTCGTTGTTTCTATGACAAGCAACGCACGGACAAGTACTGCTCACACCAAAGATCGAAGTGAAGTACGCGGTGGTGGACGAAAGCCATGGCGACAGAAGGGAACTGGTCGCGCGCGACATGGTTCTCGACGTTCACCGATTTGGACTGGTGGAGGAGTTACGTTCGGCCCTCGAAACGAAAAAGATTATTCAAAGAAGATCAATAAGAAAGTGCGAGCGAAAGCTCTCGCGAGTACATTGTCAAAGAAGCACGCTGACGGGGAAGTTCTTTTCCTCGATGCACTGAACTTTGATGGGCCAAAAACCGCTGAAGCAAAAGTTGCTATTAAAGCAATTGCAACTGGTAGCAAGCGAGATGATATGGCAACAAAGCGCAAGAACGCTGCTTTGATTGTTCTTTCAGAACGAAATGAAGCGGTTGAGAAAAGCTTCCAAAACTTTGGCAACGTCCTCGTTGCTCAAGTAAAAGATATCAACCCGGTTGATCTTCTTACCTACAAGTATGTTGTGGTAACAGAACCAGCAAAGGCCCTAGAAACCCTAGTGTCACGTATTGGTACTACAGCTAAGTCAGAAAAATAACATGCCTTTATTTGGAAAAAAGAAAGACGCTGACAGCGCTGCCCCGAAAGAGACTGCAGAGGTAACTAAGAAAGTTGCTCCAAAGAGCACTGCTTTGGTTACTGATCGCAACCTTTCATCAGTCATCATCAAACCACGGATAACTGAAAAGGCAGTGAAGCAAGGTGAACGCAATGTGTATACATTTGTCGTTCGCCAAGATGCGACTAAGTTTGACATCCGTGACGCCATCAAGGCGCACTATGGAGTCACTCCAGTCAAAGTGCATACCGTGACCCAGACACCCCGACAAGTTATGTCGCGGAGTAAAGGTCGCAAAATTGCGCAAAAGGGTTTGAAGAAAGCCTATGTGTACTTACAAGCCGGTGACTCAATTGAGCTCGCATAATCTAACTCAGATATATGAAAAAACTCAAACCAACATCACCAGGCCGACGCGGGATGACCGTGATCGAGTACAAGAAGAAGCTCACGACAAACCAAAGTAACCCACATAAGTCACTTACGAAAGGTAAGCGCAGTACTGGTGGACGCAACTCACAAGGTCGCATCACTACCTGGTACCGTGGAGCTGGTAACAAGCGAAAGTATCGTGCAGTTGACTTTAAGTTCGACAAGAAAGATATTCCCGCTAAGATCGAAACAATCGAGTACGATCCATACCGATCAGGTTTTATTGCTCTTGTGTTGTATGCCGATGGTGAACGTCGGTACATCCTGGTGCCACAAGGTATGAAAGAAGGAGATACCTTCATTGTGTCTGAAACAGCGAAGACAACGACTGGTAACCGTTTGCCACTCGCAAAAATCCCACTCGGTACTTTTGTGTACGGGATTGAAACGAAGCCAAACGGCGGTGCGCGCATTGCTCGCTCAGCCGGTAACTACGCTGAAGTGGTAGCACATGACGCGGGGTACACCCAAGTCAAGATGCCATCAACTGAAATTCGTAAGATTCTCTCAAGCTGTTGGGCAACCATTGGTGAAGTATCAAACGAAGAACACCGATTGGTAACGATTGGTAAAGCGGGGCGCGCTCGGCATATGGGACTTCGACCGAAGACTCGTGGAACTGCCAAGAACCCAGTTGACCACCCTCATGGAGGTGGAGAGCAAAAATCCCCACGTGGTCATCGTCGGCAGCGAACCAAGCAAGGTCGCCCGACTGGTAAAGGTCAAAAGACCCGATCACCGAAGAAGTATTCCAACAAGCTTATCGTCCAACGACGAAAGCCAGGAAAATTGATGCAAGGTAACAAGAAGTAGCCAAGCAAAAAATAAACACAAAAGGCCGGCCCCGTAGGGGCCGGCCTTTTGTGTTTAATTTATTCAAACCCCGGGCTTTCTGGTTCGTTCTTTGAATTCAAAGAGTTTGAGTTTTTTGTCTTCCTGTAGTTGCTGGAAAATTTGTGGAGCGGGTGAGGTTGTATGAACAGCGACTTTCTGGGCTGACTGGCCGGAAATGAGAAGCTCCATACCAGCGGTGGTATAGGTGGCCGTAACATGGCGCGCGCCGCCCCGGCGGCGCGCGCCCGTACGAATTTCACCGGGAGCGATCATTTTTACTCCGGGAAGCTTTTTTAGAACCTGCACCACTAAAGCAGCGGTCTCAGTTAGAGTAGTATGTTCGTTTCCTCGGGGTTTTGGCATGAGTGAACCTTACCACACTTCTGTATCACGCAGTCTAGAAAACCATTGACACTCCTATATATTTCGCGTAGTATTTGCGCGTTCCCAACCTCAGTGTTCTAAAAGCCTGGCAGCCGATAGAACACAAACCAAATAAGAAATCCCAGGTAGTTGGCCGTTAACCAGCCCTGGATCAAAGATTTCGGACAGAAAGCACAATAGTGGTGCTTTTTATTAGTTAATGGAGTTCAGCGAAACGTTAGAGTGCGTGTTCCAGGAATTCGCCCTAGGAATGGGGCGAATTCGGAACTAAATTCTGAATAGTCGTTACACTCCTTTCATCATTTAATGTCACGATCACTACACAAAGGACCAAACGTTGACGAACGTCTTCTGAAGAAGATTGCTGGTAAGAAGCCAGTCGATTTCAAGGAGCCGATCAAAGTTTGGAACCGCGCCGCAGTCATCTCTCCAGAAATGGTTGGCTTTACCTTTGGCGTGCACAACGGCAAAGAACACAAGCCAGTTACACCATCAGAAGAAATGGTTGGTCATAAACTCGGTGAGTTTTCAGAAACTACCCGATTCTGGCGTCATGGAGGTAAGATGCAGAAAGAACTTGATCAGAAGAAGAAAGAAGCTGAAATTTCAGCTGCTAAAGCTGCTAAGGCTGCCTAAGTATTATGAAAGCAGTACTAAAAAATTACCGCCAATCACCTCGTAAAGTCCGCCTTGTGGCTGATCTCGTGCGAGGTAAGAAGGTGAAGGATGCTCTCAACACGTTACGGTTTGTTGATAAGCGAGCATCAGAGCCGTTTGCGAAGGTTATCAAGTCAGCGCTGGCTAACGCCACTGACAAAGGTGTCAACGCAGATACACTCAAAATTACAAAGGTCACTGTCGATAAGGGCCCAACGTACAAGCGCATGATGCCACGAGCTCGTGGTAGCGCTTCACGGATTAATAAGCGTAATAGCCACATCACTGTGGAACTTGGATAGATATGACACACGTAGCACATCCATACGTTCAGCGTATTGGCATCAACCGAGACTGGCGGAGTCGCTGGTTTGCCGGTGATAAGAAAAAATTCCGAGAGTATCTCCGCACCGACGCAGCGATCCGTAAGCTCCTTGAAAAAAAGCTCAAGGGTATGTCGATCGATGCAATTGAAATCGAGCGTGATGAAAAGGCATTACGCATTCTCGTGAAGACCTCACGACCAGGATTGGTCATTGGTCGGAGCGGAGAAGGGGCGGTTACTCTGAAGAAGGAGGTAGATATGCTTCTGCGTACTCTCAAGCTTTCAGAGAAGCCTGATATCAAAATCGATATTGAAGAAATTCGTTCACCAGAATCATCAGCCGCGATTGTTGGCCAGATGATTGTTGAGGGACTTGAGAAACGATTTCCGTTTCGCCGTGTTCTTAAACAAACTGTTGAAAAAGTCATGGCTAACCGTGACGTCGAAGGAGTGCGTATCATTCTTTCAGGTCGTCTTGGTGGAGCTGATATGGCCCGAAAAGAAGAACTTAAAAAAGGTCGAATCCCACTACAAACCCTCCGAGCTGACATTGACTTTGCTCGCGTTAAAGCTGCCTTGCCTTACGGTACTATCGGTATCAAGGTTTGGATTTATCGCGGAGAAGTCTTTGCTGACCGTCGAGCCAATGCTGAAGCTCCAGAAGCTCCGGCTACTCGCCGGCCTCGTCCTAACCGAAACTAGTCGCGTATGTTATTTCCAAAGAAAGTAAAGCACCGTAAGTGGCAAGTTGGCCGCAAGGGTCCAGAAAAACTTCTTCGACCAGATAGTCGGGGAGTGACCGTTGCATTTGGTTCATACGGACTAAAAGCAACTACACCCTCACGAGTACGGAGCAATCAAATCGAGGCGGCTCGTCGAGTGATCTCACGAACACTCGGAAAGACCGGCAAGATTTGGATTCGTATTTTTCCTGATAAACCAATTACCAAAAAACCTGCAGAAGTAGGTATGGGTAAAGGTAAGGGGGATCCAGATCACTTTGTGTTTGAGGTGGCACCAGGTCGGGTGTTGTTTGAAGTAGATGGTGTTAGCGAAGACGTAGCGCGTGAAGCGATGCGTAAAGCGGTCGCCAAACTACCACTCAAGGGCAAATTTATTCGTCGCGAGGATACTCGTCTCTAAGCAATTCTGTATGACATCAATGAAAGATATTCAAAAGAAAAGCGACAAAGAACTTTCAGAGTTCGTTGCTGAAAAACGCGAAGAGGTACGAGGATTTCGTTTTGGTGTGGCGGGTGCAGGTACTCGTGATGTTCGTAAGGTGCGTGCTGCAAAGCACGATATTGCGCGAGCACTTACCGAGCTCAACACTCGAACACGCACAACTAATGATGCTAACTAGTACATATGGCAACAGAAACTAACAACGCTGCAGTAGCTGCAGCCGAAACAAAAACTGGTGGACGTGTACTTTCAGGTACTGTGGTATCAACCAAAATGCAAGACACAATCACCGTTGCGGTGGAACGATACGTCAAGCATCCTAAGTACAAGAAGTACCAACGCCGCACGAAGAAATTCCTCGTACACGATGCTGGTAATACAGCTTTGGTCGGACAAAAAGTCAAAATCAAAGAGGTCGCCCCGATTAGTAAAAGAAAGCGTTTTGCGCTGGTAACTGCATAAGCGTATGATTCAACCACAATCAATTGTCAAAATTACTGACAACTCAGGGGGAAAGATCGGTCGCGTATTTAAGGTACTCGGGGGATCAAAAAAGCGTTATGCTGAACTTGGCGAGATGGTAGTGCTCTCAGTGCAAACTGCAGAGCCACGCAAGCCTGTGAAGAAAAAAGATGTTGTCTACGGTGTGATCGTTCGACAACGAAAGGCGTATCGTCGTAAAGATGGTTCGTACGTATCATTCGATGACAACGCGGTTGTCTTGGTCGACAAAGAAAAGAAAGAGCCTCGCGCTAACCGTGTATTTGGTCCGATTCCTCGTGAACTCGCTGAGGCTGGTTATCAGAAAATTGTGTCTTTAGCGCCAGAAGTGGTGTAGAGATTCATAACTAAGAAATTAACTATGAAAATCAAATCAGGAGACACAGTGATGGTAATCGCTGGTAAGGATAAAGGTAAGACTGGTCAAGTTGTAAAAGTGCTGCCAGCTACTGACCAAGTTATCGTCGAAGGAGTGCATGTCGCGACACGACATACAAAAAACAAACGAATGCGTTCGCAAGGACAAATTATTGAAAAAAGTATGCCAGTACACGTATCAAACGTTGCTCTTACTGAAGGTAAGAAGCCAGTGCGTGTTGGATACAAGGTAGAAGATGGTAAGAAGGTTCGTGTCTCACGGGCTTCAGGTAAAACTTTATAAGTAGTACGTAATCAATAGACTATGGAAACAATGAAACAAAGACTGGCGGGTGCGTACGATGCTTTGAAAGGCACCTTTGACTACAAGAACAACATGCAAGCACCACGTGTCGAGAAAGTGGTGGTATCAACTGGTACCGGCAAGATTGACGACAAAGGTAAGCTTGAGTTGATTCAGGATCGTCTCGCTAAAATCACTGGCCAAAAGCCATCACCACGACCAGCCCGAATGTCGATCGCATCATTCAAGCTTCGTGAAGGTGACATCATCGGGTATCAAGTAACTCTGCGTGGAGCGCAGATGTTTAGCTTCCTCGATAAACTTATCCATATTGCTTTGCCACAGACACGCGACTTCCGCGGACTGAAGGTGACTGCGATTGATGAGATGGGGAACATCACGCTTGGTATTAAGGAAAATTCAATTTTCCCTGAATGTGCTGATGAAGAACTTAAAGACGTCTTTAGTCTCGCTGTCACTATTGTGACGACAGCTAAGACTAAAGACGAAGCTGAGGCATTACTGCGATACATTGGACTTCCATTAAAGAAGCCCGAAGTAGAAGAAGCAGCGTAAGCTGTCGCTCTCAGATTCAAAACCACAAAAGACCGGTGCCCGAGGGCGCCGGTCTTTTGTGGTTGTGATCATTATGTTGGAAATTTTTTAAGCCAAGTATCAATATCTAGCTGGAGCTTAAGTTTCTGACCACCAGACAGTATTTTTTTCTTAGCCACAATGTCGTAAACAGTATCTGTTGTTTTCTCCCCGTTTGGTTTTGTTGATGAACTCTTACGTTTTTTTCTGTGTGTGATTTCAAAATATTGGTTCAAAGGGTTACTGGGTTCGTCGATAATCTCAGCAGGAATTGACGTCGCGCGTAATTCACCGCCTGGTATAAGTACGCGAACTGTTTGACAGAGCACTTGATTAATCTGGGGTCGTGTATTCATCCAAGTAAAGACATGCGCAATAATTACTTTATTAAATTGATTTTTTTCGAAAGGTAATCTCTGGCCAGTTCCTGCTACTAGATTCTGACTATTAGGATGAGTCTCATCTAGCCCTGCCCTCCCATAAAGGATATCAATTGGTCGAGCATGATTTTCATCATAGAGCGGATCAATACCAATAAGATTAATTTTTTGATTTAGGTCAGGCAGGCGTGACATTAGCGAGTTTGGATTTTTGTAGGTGTTACCAGAACCAATGTCTAGCCAATTTCCTGGGGGAGTATTTCTAATGTAATTTTCAAATTCAGTTGGTGATATGTCAAAAAATAAGAGTTCTCGATAATCTTCCATCGATCGTTCGTCTTGATACGGAGCGAAGTACGCCTCAGGTTTCCAGTCTGCAGAAATACCCTCATTTTCATAAAGATGACTAGCGAGTCCTTGAAATAGAAGTGCAATTTTTCTGAGAGTTTTGATATCTTGGTCCTCAGTACTCTCTGGAAATTTGTCATTTATTAACCCGGTGTACATATACAAAGCAAACATCAGCTTAATTTTTTTGTATGCTGGGTCTCTTTTGATTACGTCTTTAATCGTAGGAGCTAAGCGTTCCCCGGAGTCATTTGTTTCTTGGGAAAGTTTAGCAATGGGCAATAATTTCCCTGTGATCCTCCTTAGAGGAGGAGAGGTGCCAGGAATGAATTCAACGTCACCTAGTTCTTCTGACACTTCACTTAAGGTTTTGTGTACGAGTGTTATATTTTCTTTTGAATGTAGTCCATCTAAACCACCTTTTTCACTGCTCATTCTGGTAAGTATATCATTAGCTAAAAGGCTGAATTTAAAGTATTAAATATGGACAGAAATACTGTCGCTTCCACTCCGGCGGTTTTTCTGTGGTCGGGCGAGCGGAGCTCACCCGACCAACAAGCCTCATAACCCTTGAATTTTCCACCAATTCACGTATAGTACTGCCACTACGGTTTTAGCTGACTTCCAAGGAAGCGGACCTAGATTATTAGGGAGTAAGTCACCACATCTAGGTGATACTACTCCACCCATAAATGAATTTTAAAAATGGCTAAAAAGTCAATGATTGCTCGTGCGTCGCGCGAGCCAAAATTCAAAAGTCGGGTAGTTCGTCGTTGCAGTACCTGCGGACGGAACCGTGGCTACATGCGCGATTTCGATCTGTGCCGTATCTGCTTCCGTGAAGCAGCGCACGAAGGACATATCCCGGGAATTAAGAAATCATCATGGTAAGCGATACAGTCGGAGACTTCATCATCCAGCTCAAAAATGCTGGTGCGGTTGGCAAAGGCCATGTATCCGTACCGTATTCGAAGCTGAAGCACGCTATTGCCGAGAAACTAGCTATTGCTGGGTATATTGAAGCAGTAGAAGTGAACACTAAGAAGCAATTCAAAGCCCTCGACGTTACCCTTAAGTTTACCGGCACGCAGCACTTCATTAACGGAGTAAAGCGCGTCAGTAAGCCTGGTCGTCGTTTATACAAAAAGGTCGCAGATATTCACCCAATTAAATTCGGTAATGGGCACGTTATCCTTTCAACACCAGCTGGTATCCTCACAGGCGAGGAAGCACGTCAGCAAAATGTTGGTGGAGAAGAGCTCTTTATCATTTGGTAAGTATGAGTCGACTCGGAAAAATCCCAATCACCCTACCAGCTGGCGTTGAAGCAACGTTTGTTGACGGCGTCTTGACCGTTAAAGGTCCGAAAGGAACGTTAACGCGAGCAATGAAAGCTGATGTAGCGGTTACGATTGAAGGCAGTACCATTACTCTGACTCCTGACGAGAAGAGTGATACTGCACCTGCGCTATGGGGAACCTACGCAGCACACGCCAACAATATGGTGACTGGTGTCACTGAAGGCTTCACGAAGATCCTCGAGATCGAAGGAGTGGGGTACCGCGCTGAAATGAGGGGGAATACCCTTGTACTCAACGTTGGTTTCTCACACCCGGTAGAGCTTGACGTACCAGAAGGCCTGACAACAGTTGTCGAAAAAAGCGTTATCACCATCACTGGTGCTGACAAAGATTTACTCGGACAGTTTGCTGCCAACGTAAAGAAAGTGAAGAAGCCAGAGCCATACAAAGGCAAGGGAATTCGCTATCAAGGTGAGTTTATTATCCGTAAGCAAGGTAAGAAAGCTGTCTAGCGTATGAACAAAACACAAAAAAAATTGACTGCCCGAACGTCACGCCACAAGCGTATCCGTTCACGTGTCAACGGTACAGCTGATCGACCTCGCTTAGCGGTGTTTCGCTCAAACAAATTCCTGTACGCACAGTTAATTAATGACGATACAGCTACCACACTTGCTGCAGTTGATTCTCGCAAGGAATCAGGTACACCAAGTGAAGCGGCAGCTGTGATTGGTACAAAAATTGCTGAGCTCGCTAAGAAAGCTGGTATCGAAGCAGTTGTATTTGACCGTGGTGGTTTTCGCTACCAGGGTGCAATTGCAGCGCTTGCTGATGCAGCGCGTGCTGCTGGACTCAAGTTCTAAGCACACCATTACACACTAATATTTCCTATGACTACAGAAACAAAACAGCCGGAAGCTATAAAGGATGCAGCGACTGCTGCAACTCCAGCTCCAGAAGCGACTGACGCGAAAGCGGCAGCTCCAGCTTCGACCGATGCACCTGCTGCTGACGCTTCTACCGATCGACGCCCCCGTGGCGGCGCTCGCGGAGGTGCCCGTGGTGGTGATAAGAATGATCGACGTAACCCACGACGAGCACGTCGTGGCGGACGTCGTGATGAACGAGTTCGACCAGAGTTCGACCAGAAGATTGTCAGTATCCGACGTGTAACGCGAGTTATGGCCGGAGGACGACGATTCTCATTTTCAGTCTCAATGGTGATTGGTGACAAGAAAGGTAAGGTAGGAGTTGGGATCGGCAAGGCTGGCGACACGCAGCTCGCAATTGAAAAAGCGATTCGTGACGCTAAAAAGCACATGATTACTGTTCCTATGAACAAAGATCACCACATTCCACATGACGTACACACGAAGTATGCGTCAACTGAAGTGATGATTATGCCGGCACCAGGTCGGGGACTTGTGGCTGGTTCATCAGTTCGAACTGTACTCGAATTAGCAGGAGTCAAAGACGTGACTGCCAAGCTTTTCTCACGGACCAAGAACAAACTCAACAACGCTCGCGCAACGGTTGAAGCGCTTAAACAACTAAAGACAAAATAGACTTATGCAATTACACGAACTAAAACCAACCACACCACGAAAGCCGGCCAAGCGAATTGGTCGTGGTGGTAAGCGAGGTAAAACCTCAGGTAAGGGTCATAAGGGTCAAAACGCACGAACTGGTAATAGTAGTCGACCAGAAATGCGTGAGATGATCAAAAAGCTTCCAAAACTCCGTGGACACGGTGTGAACCGAGCTGATACAGTTAACGCAGATAAGCTCGCTATCACTGTCGTCAACGTCGCGGCACTTGAAGCCAAGTTTGAAGCAGGGGCAACGGTAAATCCAAAGACCCTGGTAGCTATGGGCGTGATTCGCGGACAACGAAAGAGCTCACCAAAAGTAAAGATCTTAGGTAACGGTGAATTAACCAAGAAACTAACAGTGACAAACTGCACAGTTTCAGCTTCAGCTAAAGCAAAAATTGAAAAAGCTGGAGGATCAATCGCATAAGGTATAATAATACGGTTATGCAGACATTCATTCACAAACTCAAAATTATCTTTACTGAAGAGGCTATCCGTAACCGCATTCTCTTCGTTCTCGCTGCGCTCGTTATGTTCCGAGCTTTGGCTGCGATTCCAATTCCTGGGGTAGATGCAATTGTGCTCGAACAATTCTTTGCCAACAACGAATTCTTGGGACTTCTCAACATCTTCTCAGGTGGAGGACTCGCTAATCTCTCGATTGTGATGCTTGGTGTAGGGCCGTTTATTACGGCATCGATCATCATGCAGCTCATGACTGTGATGAGTCCACAGCTGAAGAGTATGTACACTGAAGAAGGTGAGGCTGGACGAGGGAAGTTTATGCAGTATGCTCGAACCCTCACGCTGCCACTTGCAGTACTGCAAGCTTTCGGTTTCCTTACGTTGCTTCAAAGTCAGGGAGTGATTGCAGGACTGTCTTCATTTGAATTTGCGGTCAACATTGTGCTGGTTGTCGCTGGTTCAATGCTCCTCATGTGGATTGGAGAACTTGTGACTGAGTACGGAGTTGGTAATGGTGTTTCAATCATTATCTTTGCGGGTATTGTGGCTGGTTTACCAGCAACGTTCAGTCAGCTGCTCTTTGGCTTTACTATGGCGCAATTGCCACTCTACCTCGGGTTTACACTGGTGACCTTTGGAGTAATCTACGCAGTGGTAGTAATGACTGAAGCCGAGCGACCGGTACCGATCACTCATGCTAAGCAAAGTAGGGGTGGCAAAACCTATGGTGGAACTACTTCATACCTCCCACTTCGTCTCAACCAAGCTGGTGTTATTCCGATCATTTTTGCGCTTTCAATTTTATTGTTCCCGCAAATGATCCTGAATATTCTGGCCGCCTTCAATATTCCGTGGGCAGCTGGTGCGACCGCGGCTGTAACAGCCTTCTTCGCCAACCAATTCTTATATGCAGGTGTGTACTTCGCTCTAGTATTTCTCTTCACTTTCTTCTATACAGCAGTGACGTTTGATCCGGATTCAATTGCAAAGAACCTACAACGAAATGGTGCGTTTATTCCAGGAATTCGCCCAGGTGGCGCGACGTCAGAATACCTTGGTAATCTGATCACACGTTTGACACTTGTCGGCGCTGGATTCCTCGGTCTCGTGGCCGTCTTGCCAGTTGGGATGCAAATTATCACTGGTATTACCGCTCTCGCAATTGGTGGAACGGCACTCTTGATTGCAGTATCGGTTGTGTTGGACTTGGTCCGTCGACTTGATGCTCAGGTCAGTCTCCGTGAGTATTAAAATCACTGCCTCAAGAACTCACAAAAGACCGGCGCCTTAAGGCGCCGGTCTTTTGTTTTTTTTAATACTGACTCTTCATTGAATAACCCATCGGGACTTCAGAATGAACCTGCTTCCAAGTATCGCTTTTGAGCCACTTTTTGTAATGGTCAAAGATGGTGAGGGCAACCGTTTGAGGGCTGTGTCGGGAAGTGTTGATGACAAGGTCGAAGTGCTGGGTGTTGTAGGGATCAACACCATACATTGCACGATATCGACTACGTTCGTTTTGCATGCGTTCCTGGACAAGTTTAGCAACCTCGGCGATATTGCGGCCAAGACCAGCACCTGCTTGCCGGTTAGCATTGTCGGTACTGTCACTAAAAATACGCGCTGAGGCTACGTCCATATCAAGGTCTAGAAAGACCTTGAATGATTCAGGAATCCAGTAAAAACCCAGTCGTGAATCGACGATAATGTCGTCCTTGGTCCGTAGATCGCGCAACTGCTCATCTATTTCATTGTCGAGGGTGTGATCAGATGCTGCTCGTTCATTAAACTCGGCGAGAGTGATGTTTTTGTGGGAGAGCATTTTGCGAACCATGTCACCTGAAGAAAAACGGGTGTAGCCGAGTAGTTCAGCTACTTTATCTGAAGTAGAGGATTTTCCACTGCCGGGTTTACCTGAGAGCGTGATAATGTGCTTTTTGTTCATGCAAAAAAGTATACCATTTTGCTTTTAGATATTGCGATTAGGGAGAAAACTGGTACTCTTGGTTCATTATGGAGTACACAACAAACTATCAAAGCATTGTGCTTATGGGTCAGGCTGGAACCGGCAAAGGCACTCAAGCTGCCAAATTGGCTGAGGCACTTGAGTTTAAGATTTTTTCGATGGGAGATATGTCGCGTGAGTACGCAGCAAAAGATTCAGCTCTTGGTCGCCACATAGCGGGTATTCATCTAACTGGTTGGATTCCTGAATGGTTGGCGAGTTATTTGATGACGAAAGCGATTTTAGAAGATTATGCTGACGTTGGAGTGGTGTATGAGAGTGTTGCGCGCAAACCAGAGGAGGCACAGAAATTTCACGAGATTCACGAAGCGATTGGGCGACCCTATAAAGTAATTCATTTAGAAGCCCCTGAAGAGGTGGTGGTTGAACGCATGCTAGCTCGTCAGCGAGAAGGGTACGACACACCGGAGAATATTCAGAAACGTCTGTTGGCGTTCCAGAATGAAACGATGGTGTCTATCAATTTCTTTAAAGAGAAAGGCGTTTTGGCAACAGCTGATGCGAATCAAGAGCCTAACAAAGTCTTTGCCGATATTATGAATTTACTTCGATAACATATGAAACCGCACACAATTATTTTTATTGGCCCGCAAGGCAGTGGGAAGGGTACCCAGGTGACTCAGCTGGTCAGTCACCTTAAAAGTCAAGATACCGAACACAAGATTCTTGAGGTGCAAACCGGCAAAGGTTTTCGAGCTCTTGCGGAAGAAGAGAATTACACCTCAATGCGTATCAAAGATATCCTTGAGCATGGTGGTTTGGTACCAGACTTCCTCACTCAGGCTATTGTTGTTAATCAACTAATTTCGAATCTTACGGCTGATTCTCACATCATCATGGATGGATTTCCGAGAAACTTAGAACAGGCTGAGTTTGTCGATGATTTATTAGCGTTTTACTTACGGGATGAGATTTCGGTTGTATATCTCGATACAGCTGAGGAGGTGGTTCGAGCGCGAATGCTAGCGCGTGGTCGAAGTGATGATACGGAAGAATCAATTAACGAGCGACTGCGACTGTATAAAGAAATGACCGAACCACTGTTGGATCATTACCGAAGCCGCCCCCATACTGAGTTTATAACTGTTGATGGCGCTCAGTCGGTTGAGGCCGTGCAGGTGGCGATCAGGACTGGACTTAATCTTTAATGGTATGGCAATTACTCTAAAAACAGAAGAGGCGATCAAGAAGCTCCGCAAAGGTGGAAAAATTCATGCTGCGATCATGGAGGAGCTGGTAGCTGCTACAGTGCCCGGAGCAACGACGCTTGACCTTGATGATCTAGCGATGAGTTTGATGGAGCAGTATGGCGTCGAACCGCTCATTCTCGGGTATCATGCACAATTTGCCCCTCGGGCTTTTCCGGCATCAATCTGTGTCTCGATTAATGACGTCGTGGTACACGGTATTCCAAATGAATCACCAGAAACTATTGAAGAGGGCGATATTGTGTCAATTGATTTGGTGATCGGCTACGAAGGAGTAGTGCTTGATGGAGCGAAGACAGTCGGTGTGGGTGTGATTGATCCGGAAGAACGGGTGTTGATTGAGGTGACCGAAGCTGCTTTGAAGGCGGCTATTAATGCGGCGCGACCCGGCAACCGCGTAAAAGATATTGGTGCGGCCGTCGAAGCGGTTGTGCCTGAAGGGTATGGCATCGTTGAAGCATTGTCTGGCCATGGGGTTGGGTATGAACTTCATGAAGAGCCAATGGTGCCAAACTTCGTTATGAAAGGCGAATCACCACTCCTTGAAGCCGGGATGGTTTTGGCGATTGAGCCGATGATTACTGATGGTGGGAAAGACGTCGTTTTTGATGATAAGGATGGTTATACGGTCTATACCGCTGATGGTAGCAAAAGTGCTCATTTCGAGCATACAGTGCTGATTACTGACAAAGGACCAGAGATATTGACGATTAAATAAGGTAGGGAGCGCAAAGCCGGTAAAATGCGTTGCATTTTACCGGCTTTGCGCTATACTGCTCGGGTTAAAAAGCTATATTTTTATTGATATTTTATGAATCGACAACCACACAAAGAGCGAACTCTGGTACTCCTTAAAACTGATACTGTGCAACGCAGCTTGGTTGGTGAAGTGATTAGGCGGTTTGAACGAACTGGTCTAAAGATTACTGCTATGAAGATGGTCATGCCAACAGAAGCGCAGCTTGAAGAACACTACAACAAAGATGACGCGTGGTATTTAAAGAAGGGGGAACGCACTATTGAAGATTTAAAACACCACGGCTTGCCAGTTGAGAAAGAAGCGCTCGAGTATGGCCGGGACATCATTCGTACGATTGTTCGTTATATGACAGAGTCTCCAGTTGTTGCAGTCGTGCTTGAAGGTGGAAACGCGATTGAGGTTGTAACGAAGTTGGTTGGGACGACTGAGCCATCTACTGCTGACGTTGGAACTATTCGAGGAGACTTCACGAGTGATTCGTACTCACTATCGACAGTTGAAGATCGGTCAGTTAAGAATTTGATTCACTGTTCTGATGCACCAGAGGAAGCTGAGCGAGAAATTAAAGTGTGGTTTGGTGACGATGAGGTTCATGAATATGTATCTGCCCAAGAGCGGATTATGTACGAGTCTATCAAAGACCGAAGCTAGTAAGACGTTTCGTTGCACACAAAGGCCGGGAGCGAAGCTCCCGGCCTTTGTGCTATACTCTCCCTTGGAACCCTGAAACGTATGTTCTCCTTAAATATATTGTTCGGGCTTGCCTGATGTCGCGAGACAGGATGAGTGTAGATCGATGATCGCAAGGTTACGTATACGTTCTGTATATGTCTCGGAGAAGGTGCCCACCTGGTTTGCAGGCAGAACATACGTGTGTGGTTCCAACGAAAAAATCCGCCTCTGGCGGATTTTTTCGTGCTAAAATAATTAAAATTATGCTGAAATTACCAACCGTTTTCTTCCTGATTGCCATCTCGCTATTAGCAGTCACGCACATTATCGCTCTTGAGCTTTTCTTGTACTGGCAATATCCTTGGTTTGATATCCCAATGCATCTGCTTGGTGGCACCGTCGTTGCTCTAGGTATGTTTGCTTCGCATGATTTACTGCCACAATTTCCTGTGCGACTACTGTATCCAATTCCAGTTTTATTGATAGTGCTGATGGTGTCCCTCGGCTGGGAAGTGTTTGAATTATATGCTGGTATCCCCGTTGAGGAAAATTTCGCCGGGGATACTATCATTGATCTTATTATGGATATACTGGGTGGAGTTATTGGGTATACGGTAGCTTATTCGGTTAGTAGTCTTGATTTAAACGAAGAAACAGCATGAGTGCAACAGTAGGTTTTTATGGTGGCGTGGGAAATGTAACTGGAGCTAACTTCATGCTTGATACTGGGGGAGCAGCTTTCTTGGTTGACTGTGGTTTGATCCAAGGAGATCGTTTTCAGTCAGCTGCCAACCAAGATCCGTTTGTGTATAATCCGGCTGATATTGATGTATTACTCGTTACGCACGCCCACGCTGACCATATTGGTCGAATTCCGAAACTTGTCAGCGAAGGTTTTGTTGGCAAAATTTATTCAACTGTACCAACTAAAGCACTGGCGAACATCATGCTTCGTGATGCTTACAAGATTATGCTCTATGAAGAAGAACGCTATGGCACTGAGCGTCTCTATGAGGATAAAGATATCGATACAACACTCTCGCTCTGGAAAACAATTTCTTATGATGAACCAATTGCATTACCCGACGGCGTAACGGGAACTTTTACCGACGCTGGGCATATTCTTGGTTCGGGTATGGTGCAACTTACCCGAGCCGGAAAAAAAATTGTTTTTACTGGTGATATTGGTAACGTACCACAACCACTTCTGAATGCGCCGGTAGTTCCGACAGATTATGACTATATGGTGATGGAAAGTGTCTATGGCGATCGATTGCACGAAGAAGTAGCAGAGCGTTCAGAGCTTCTGAAGCAGCACATTATGGATACTCAAGCTAAAAATGGCACGCTGATTATTCCGGCTTTTTCGCTTGAGCGAACTCAGGCTATGTTGCTTGAGATCAACAATCTTGTTGAGTCAGAAACAATTAAACCGATCCCTGTGTTCCTAGATTCGCCGTTAGCGATCTCAGTCACGCAATATTACCGTGAATTTCAAGACTATTTGAAAGATGAAGTACAGAGACAAATTGCTGATGGTGATGATATTTTTTCTTTTGCGGGGCTCACCTTCACTCCGACAGTTAAGGATTCACAAGAGATAGTTAAAACAAAAGGAGCAAAAATTATTATTGCGGGTTCAGGTATGAGTCATGGCGGACGAATTTTGTCGCACGAAAAACGTTACCTTGAACAAAAAAATACTACCTTACTCCTGGTAGGGTACCAGGCAGTTGGCAGTCTTGGACGTAAGCTACATGATGGTGCCAAGAAGGTGAAGATTGATGGTGAAGATGTTCAGGTAAAAGCGACCATTGCACGCATTCGTGGCTATTCTGGTCATGCTGATCGTGATCAGTTAGTTGGTCTAGTTGCTGAAGGAGGTGACAAGGCTAAGCAGATTTTTGTCACTATGGGGGAGGAGCGGTCATCGCTGTTTTTGGTCCAACGATTGCGAGATTATTTAGGTATTAAAGCCGTTGCGCCTTCACTTAACGAAGAAGTAGAGATTGATTTTTAATTATGTAGACAAAAGCAGCGCGCCCGGAGGGCGCGCTGCTTTTGTTTTTTTATGGGTTACTTTGTGACTACGTCAACAACCCGTTGAAATGCTTCTGGGCGGTCTTTCGCTAGGGTAGCGAGGACTTTTCGATCAAGACCAATGTTTTTGTCTGCAAGTTGCTTGATAAAACGACTGTACTGCAGACCTTGGTTTTTTAGAGCAGCGTTGATCCGGACGATCCACAGACGACGGAAGTCGCCTTTTTTGTCACGTCGGTGATCAAATGCATATAGCTGGGCGTGGTAGATCGCTTCGCGAGCTTCTCGTTTCTTCTTTGAGCGACCAAAGCGGTAGCCTTTAACTTGTTCGAGGATATTACGACGACGCTTCTGAGCCATCAATCCTCCTTTAACTCGTGCCATAGTGTATTCTTAGATTGCTAATAAATGGCTTATGCGCCAGTTCTTGGTAAAAATCGTCGGGTGATTCGCTTGCTCAAGGTTAAGAGCTGAGTCTTTTTGCGACGTAGGCGTTGCTGACCTGATTGTCGGGCATTAAAGTGGTTTTGACCAGGTTTGCGGGCAACCAACTTACCGTTTTTGGTCACTTTGATGCGCTTTGAATATGATTTGTTTGTTTTCATAAATGCTTTATATAAGACAAAAAGTGGGAGAAATATACCTTATTATGATGCTGCTGTCCACCTTTCTTACAGAAGGCCTCCTTCAATATCTAGGAGTTCATCGAGGGATTTCTTTTTTGATTTGGCAATAGTGCTAGTGCTTTCGTCTACTTCTTTTTCCTTTACGGGTTTAACTTCTTCAATATACTTTGGTCCTTTCACACTTTTCCCGAGGCGTTCGATCGTCGTGGTAAAGCCTTTCGGACTTTTTTTCATCTCATCAGCGATCTTGTATTCAGCCGGAATGATTTTCATGAACCGCGATAGACGTTCTTTAAGGAAGGTAGGTTCCATATATTTGTAGCGACCCCACAAGAAGAGGTCGACCTTTACCCGGTGTCCTTCGTTTAGCCATTCGGCTGCACGTCTAGCTTTCAGGAGTTGATCGTGTTCGCCAGTACCAATTTTGACTTGCACACTTTTGGTCTCTGTCACGTGTGATTTAGCCTTCACTTCACTCGCTTTTCGCTTCGTCTCATAGCGATATTGACCAAAGTCCATAATTTTCGCCACCGGGGGCTTTGCGTTGGGAGAAATCTCAATTAAATCCAAGTTAGCCTGATCAGCAGCTTTTAAAGCATCGGTGGTACTTAAGACACCAAGGTTTTCACCGTCGGCACCGATAACACGCAGTTCGCGCGCTCTAATCGCATTATTGATCCTGGTTCGATCTTTTGAATTATATGAGTTCTGATTACGCAAATTATATGGTCTTAATGTGTAAGTGTTTGTGTCGCAGCGGGTACTGCGTATACAAATAGTGTATATATGACTAGCCCTATCCAGTCAGCCCGATAGCACTAACTACAGGTGGCAAAAGCATACCATAGATATACTAAAAATAAAGGCTTTTTGGCTTTTTATAGAGATAGGAATTGGGCAGCAATAAGTGATCCTATCCAACCAATGACTGAGACAGCCCCGCTGATAAATAAAAACCACTTTTCTCGCTTCGGTACCCCTATAAAAGACGTAGTAGCAGCGATAGAAAGATGATGACTAATTACAAAAGCATTTACATTTAAAAAGAAAACTAGCAGTAGCTTAATTTGAAAGGCAGTAGTGGTGATGAGGTAGTCAAAATAGGGTAGGGCAATAGCCGCACCAGCAAGCGTAGTAAGCACGAGTCCAGTCCAGATTACTCGATGCAGGAGCTTGAGGATACGGGCGTTGAGGGTATGTTTATTGCCAATTACCCAGCGCAATCCATAGATGTCGGCAGTGACGACTAAGATAAGAGTGACAAAAACGCACGCAACATGAATAAACACCAATGGTCCGTAAAAAGTAGCGACTGTATCTAACATATGCGTAATGCAACTATTGTAGCAGATGTTACAATACAAGGCAGTATGCCCAAAGAGGAATCTACCTCAGAATCAACCCCCAAAAAAACCGCTATCAGAAAGCGGCGAGCTACTACGCGTACAACCAAAACCACCACAAAAAAAACCGCCAGTACGACAGCATCTAGTACTACCCGTTCTCGAAAAGCTCCGACTACTGTCCCTAAAACAGAGAAGCCAAGCAACAATCGGATAAAATTCCTGGTTGCTGGGATAGTCGCCTTGCTTGCAATTGGTGGTACGTCGTACGCTATTGGCGTTTCAGATCAAGGTCAGATTAATGTTGCTTCAACAATTTCTGATCGAGTAGTTGAACGTCTTGAAAATGCTGAATCGACTGAAACTGAAGCACTTGAAGCTATAAACGCACAAAAGCAGACCCGACCGAAGGCAAAAAATGGTGGTTTAGTTGGACGCGGGAACAAAGTGACCGAACAACAGAAAAAAACTACCGTTGCAACTCCAGACACAACGTCGTCATCGACAGCATCAACAACTGACGACGTCGCAGCCACTACTACTGAAGAAACAACTGAGGTTAGTGAAGAAGGTTTAGATGAAGCGAGTACGGGTGAAACTGCAAGCACAACTCAGTCTGAACCATAAAGACAATTTGGTATCATACTATGAGTATGAGGTTTTCATTTAGCCGTCGGCTACTCCAAAATATATTTTTGCTGCTTGCCTTGTGTAGTGTCGTTAGTGTCTTATTTTTATTTCGTTTAACAATTGAAAGTTTTGCGACTCAGGTAAATTTTTTTTGGGTGGTAGTTGCGGCCACCGTGGCTACGGCCATGGCACTTTTTTTGCTGTCAATTATTAATTATCGAGTGGCAGCTCTGGCTGAATCGCGCACAGAAAATCTTTTAGAGACACAAAAATTATTTGTTGAATTGTACCGCAATAGTCCAGTACCCTATGTGTTGATTGATCGTTCTGGCAAAGTTACGTACCCAAATCATGCTGCGGTCCGGTTGTTTGGATTTGTAGATGCACAGTTTGAAGGACAGAATATTTTTGATTTGTTTGCCGTCACTGGTGATGAAGGCGGCTCAAAGCCAGCGTTGATTGCTTCTCGATTTAAAAGTGGCGTCTTTGTAGAGAATCGAGATATTACCGTGTTACGAACTGATGGTACGACCCGATTTGGTTTATTGTCCATTTTCCCTTATGGCTCAGGTGGCAGCAAAGCAAAAGGATTGGTGACGGTAGTCGATATAACAAAACAGAAAGAAATTGAGAATGCAAAATCAGAATTCGTATCACTAGCGTCACATCAGTTACGCACCCCTGTTTCTTCATTGCGCTGGAATTTAGAGTTGCTTAAGTCTGCGCAGTTTGGCACGTTGAGCGAAGGGCAACTTGAGTATTATCACAAAATTGTGAATGCAGTTGGGAAGATGAATAACATTATTGAAGATTTCTTGAGTGTGTCACAACTTGAGTTGGGAGTGAAAGCAGTTTCGAGCCAATCGGTCATACTATCTGAATTGTGTAAAGATGTCTGTGAAGAATTCACTGGTCGAGTGGCTGAAAAGCAGCTGACCCTTGAACAAGTGTATGACGAACGGGTGTCGACAATCGAGACAGATAAGCGCTTGCTCCATATGGTGGTCAGTAACTTGGTTTCAAATGCGACCAAATATACGCCAGAGAAGGGAACTGTCCGCTTACAGTATGTTGGGACAGCTGAAGGGATTACCATTACTGTGAGTGATACTGGTATGGGTATCCCGCTTTCAGATCAAGAGAAGTTATTTACAAAATTTCACCGGGCGACAAATGCCCGCGAAACAGTCATGGAAGGAACTGGCCTTGGCCTCTATATTGTTAAACTCGCAGTTGAAAAAATTGGTGGTTCGATTGGCTTACAATCAGAAGAAGGAGTAGGTTCAGTTTTTACGGTTGTGTTACCTATTTCAAATAAAGGGCGCATGGTATAAATAAATGATACTTGCAAATAATTAACTATAGTCATGAATACAAATTCTGAGCAGCGAAAAAAAGTCTTAATCGTTGATGATGAGAAAGATTTACGAGAAGCGCTCTTTATGACGTTGGCAGCAGAAGGGTATGAAGTGTTTTCAGCACCAGATGGTGAAGCGGGGTTAACCCTTGCTTTGACAGAGAAACCAGATTTAATTTTACTTGATCTACAAATGCCCAAACTTGATGGACATGGAGTTTTGCGGGCACTACGTGCTGATGAGTGGGGTAAGAGTGTTCAGGTCATTGTGCTGACGGCACTTGGCGATTTTGAGTCAATTTCTGATACAGTTGAAGCTGGTGGTATGGATTACGTTGTCAAAAGTGACGTCGACCTTGAAGATCTAGCAAAAATGGTAAAAGAGAAAATTAAGTAGCGTTACTGCTGTAACAAAAGGCTGGCGAGCTTTGCTCGCCGGCCTTTTGTGTGGTTTGACACCGGTGGCCATCAAAGCGACAATAGTCGAATTATGCATACTGACTACAAAATCAAAGACATCGAATTAGCCGGGTGGGGAAGACAGGAGATTACTATTGCTGAGGAAGAGATGCCGGGCCTGATGGCACTGCGCGATAAATACAAAGGGGAGAAGCCTTTGGCTGGAGCACGAATTACCGGTTCGCTTCACATGACAATTCAAACCGCTGTGTTGATTGAGACACTAGTCGAGCTGGGGGCTGATGTTCGTTGGGCATCGTGTAATATTTTTTCAACGCAAGATCATGCGGCGGCGGCTATCGCCGCCGCCGGTGTTCCTGTCTTTGCCTGGAAAGGTGAAACTCTCGAAGAGTATTGGTGGTGCACCAAGCAAGCCCTAGTCTTTCCTGGTGGACAAGGACCAAACTTAATTGTTGACGATGGTGGTGATGCCACGATGATGGTTCACCGGGGTTATGCTGCTGAGTCAGATGCGGCACTTCTTGGTTCACATGACAACAATGAAGATCTGAAAATTATGGATGCACTCTTGCAAGAAATTGACGTTCCTGACTACTGGAGTGAGACAGTGGCCAACATGAAGGGTGTTTCTGAAGAAACCACAACTGGCGTACACCGCTTGTACCAGATGTTTGAAAAAGGTGAGTTGCTATTTCCAGCTATCAATGTGAATGATTCTGTGACAAAGTCGAAGTTTGACAATCTGTATGGCTGTCGCGAATCATTGGTAGATGGTATTAAACGAGCTACCGATGTAATGCTGGCCGGTAAGGTAGCGGTTGTCGCTGGGTATGGTGACGTTGGTAAAGGTTCGGTCCAGTCACTTAAGGGGTATGGCTGTCGGATTATTGTTACTGAAATCGATCCGATCAATGCCCTCCAAGCCAAGATGGAAGGGTATGAAGTAAAGAAGATGGACGATGTAATTGGAGAGGCAGATATTGTCGTGACTGCAACTGGCAATAAAGACATCATCACACAAAAACACTTTGAAAAAATGAAAGACCAAGCGATTTTGTGTAACATCGGTCACTTCGACAACGAAATCGATATGGCCTGGCTTACTGGGTCCACCGCAAAAAAAGAAGAGATCAAACCACAGTACGATAAATATACGTTTGCTGATGGGCGTGTGATATATGTACTTGCTGAAGGTCGTTTAGTAAACCTTGGTTGCGGCACTGGTCATCCAAGTTTTGTTATGAGTGCGAGCTTTACCAACCAGACACTGGCGCAACTCGACCTTTGGCAGAAAGACTATGCAGTTGGTGTGCATATGTTGAGTAAAGAACTCGACGAAGAAGTAGCTCGCTTACACCTCGTGAAAATGGACGTTGAACTCGAGGAACTAACTGATGACCAAGCAGCATACTTGGATATTCCAAAGACTGGACCATATAAACCATCTCATTACCGCTACTAATGAAGTTTGCAGCTGATAAAAATATCGATGTCGTCGGTGTTGGGAACGCCATGATGGATTTACTGGTACTCGTTGACGATGAATTTCTGACTGGACTCGGACTAGAAAAGGGCAACACATATTTCGTTGATGCAGTCACAGCACTTGCCCGTCTCGAACCCTTTGAAGCAGATAAAATCATAACTATTCCAGGTGGAGCAGCAGCCAACGCAATCAAAACTGCCGCAGTCCTCGGTGGAA
Organism: uncultured Candidatus Saccharibacteria bacterium; assembly: GCA_964350645.1. Lineage (GTDB taxonomy): Bacteria > Patescibacteriota > Minisyncoccia > Phycocordibacterales > UBA918 > OLB19. Next base: position 244,884 of record CAYGJY010000002.1, read on the forward strand.
ACGTGGCTCTCTTCGCTGCAGTCGGTGATGATATCTATGGCAAACGCTACATTAGAGCCATGCAGTCTCATGGAGTTGCTACCTATATCAAGCAATATGGTGATGTTACTGGACATGCACTGACGTACATTACGCCGGATGCTGAACGGACTTTTTCTGACCACCTTGGTGCGATTCTACGACTGCAGCCAGAAGATCTTGATGAGGAAGTACTGGCAGCAAGTAAGATATTGCATCTTGAGGCATATCAACTTGAGGGTGACACGAGAGCAGTTGTTGAGCGAGCGATAGCGATTGCAAAAGCCAACAGTGTAAAGATCTCACTTGATTTAACGGATCCTCTTTTAGTTGAGCGGCATCTTGATACATGTAAAAACCTTGTAGAAAATCATATTGATATTCTCTTTGCTAATGAAACTGAAGCCAAGGTGTTTACTGGTTTAGGAGAAGAGGCTGCTGTAGAAGAGATGATGAAATTAGTGGAGATTGCGGTTGTAAAAATTGGCGACCAGGGGTCTCTTGCCGGTTCTGCTGGGAAAATTATCAGCGTACCGGCAGTGCCGACTACTCCAGTTGACACAACCGGAGCAGGCGATGTGTACGCTGGGGCATTTTTGTATGGCTTAACCCAGGGCTGGAATATAGAGGACTGCGGCACCTGTGGTGCTAAGCTCGCTGCTGAAATTATTACGCATATTGGCGTCCCGGCTGAGAAGCTCACTACTTCGTAGTGCACTTTTGACACCGACACCCGAGTGGTTTGATGATGTCTGTAAAGTACTCTTTGCCATAGTGATAAGTAATTTCTTCACCTGGGAGTATTTTTTTCCGAGCACGGATATAGATCCGGTCGTCTGATTCATCATGTTCTGCCTCGGCATTTGGGGAGCAAGCGTGATTGATATAGCGTGCGGTATTGCCACGTTCTTTGCCGTCAATGATTACTTTGTTCGTCACAGTGAAAAGATATTTACCCCCACGCTTGTCGGCTTCAGTGTGAGTAATACGTTCGCCGGTGTACTCAATAATTAGTTGATCTTTCTGGATAACTTCACCGGCAAAGAGCCCCAGGCCAGTAGTAGATTTTTTTACCTGTACTCGCGGTCGGTACGTGTCATCAATCATTGTGCCCGAGTATACTGTATTGAAACACTGTTGTCCTCTGTGCACAAAAGAGTACTATTATAGATATATGTTTTGGTCAAAAAAGAGTCCGCGTATATTAATTGTTGAAGATGATACTAATAACCACCCGCTGTATCGGTCAGCGTTTGAGAAAGCTGGTTTTGATGTCTTAATTTGTCAAAATGCCGAAGATGACTTTACCGGTGAGGTGGCACACTTTAAGCCTGACATAATTTCAATGGACTTAATGATCGCTAAAGAAGGAAGAGAAATTGAACATGATGGCTTTGCTGCGATTGAGGTCTTGAAAGCTGATGAGAGGACCAAAGAAATTCCCGTGATTGTGCTGACAAATTTTGGTGAAGCAAAAAAAGTGGAGCAAGCACTGAAGCTTGAGGTAGTTGATTTCATTAATTTGCAGGGTCAGTCACTCGCGAGTATCGTTGGAGATTTTAAAAAGTATGTTGACGACCCAAAGCATTATCGACCCTCACACCAGTCATTTCGGAAATAAATATGATTGAAAACAAAACCAAACCTACAAAGATATCTGCCCCCGCCTATATAAAATCATTACCGGCACCGAAGCAGTACCAGGCTAGGTTTCGCATCATGGTGTCAGCATCCGTGTAGTGGTGGTCGCCGTTGATTTCAATATACAAGCCAGCTGAGTCTATTGAGAGGTCGATATGTTTGTGCCCATCCCACTTTTCAATTTCGATCAAATCGCAACTGTGCAATGATGAGTGAAGCAATAATCACAACCTGCACCAAGAGGGTCGGCATCGAATCAATCATAATAGCGTACGGCGCCCAAAGGAGCGGGCCAACGTAACTCAAGATTCTGATCTGCTTTGGGTCATCGGCCCAGAGTGCAAAGGTCGAGGCGGTCACTGCTATTGCAGGCAAGAGGCTGTACCAGCCTTGCCAAAAATAAAGAGAGGCTACTACAAGTATGGCAGAAAAAACATATGGCCAAAGATAATGACTTAAGGCAGGGTAGGTGGCTTTGTGACGAAAGACTAAGTTCCGCACGATCGTTGTGCCGTTGGCAAACGCTCCTGCCAGCGCACCAAGTAGTATTTGATGTGAAGCGAGTAGCACCATCCCGATAATAAGTGAGGTGAGGATTTTAATCCGATCATTAAATTGATACGAAATAAAAATCGTCGCTACGGCAGCGTAGCCAAGTAGTTGTGTGAGGAGGGGAATATCACTGTCAAACATACAGTAATGGTATCACTTACCTCTTGCTAGTTTTTAATATAACTGTATTGTATGGAGAGAAAAAGGGGGGGGTAGCCCATGGATAAGATTACTCGACTCTTTCGCCAGCCCGAAGAAGAAGGTCTTGACTACGATCTCCCGCATATCATCAGGGAGATTGAGGCTGCCGACATGGACAACGATGCAGCTTTTCACGACATGATGCGTGCGTTGTATGAGGGCGAATCGGGCGAGAGCCTGATGGACCGCCTCGGAATCGCGATCTCGTTTCGTCTCTCTAATTCCACAATGGAGAGGTATGTGCAAGGTCTTTCTGCGCCACGGTACCTGAAGCGAAAGCAGGATATGCGAGACGCAATCGTGGCTGCTTTGAAACGAGCAGACGCAGATCTTCGGTCGGCGGGGCACTAGGCTGCTTCGGCGGCCTTTTGCTTTGTAGATGGTGGAGAAATGTTGAACGGGCGTCGCCAGACGCCCGTTTTGCTTGCTGGTTTGGGGGATTGGGGTACACTCACTTTATGAATCGTCTTGATATTCCATATGTAGGAAACTCGGGGCAAGCCTGCGCACTGGCCTGCTATACGATGGTCGCCAAGTACTTTTTTCCAGAAGTCACGTTTGAAGAAATTGGAGAGGTCTCACGTTGGAAGCAGGGGTATGCAGTATGGGAGATGCCATTCTGGAACTGGATCATGGAGCGAGGGGTTAGCGTTACCGACTATGACGTCATTGACTACCAAGCTTGGGCTGAGCAGGGTCTCTCTGGCCTAAAAAGCTCAGTCCCAGAGAAAGAGTTCATCTACTACGAGACACACACCCACAACCTAGATTCTTATACGGCAGATATTCAAGCGGCGGTACAAAATCCACATTTCACCCAACACAAACGCAACCCGACGTGGGACGATTTACTCTTCCAGTACAACAACGGCGCTGTTTGTGCTGCCGTGCTCGACGCCCGTACTCTTGATAATGCTGAAGGGTTTGATCTGCATCAGGTTGTCGTATTAGATATAACTGACAATGAAATCACTTTCCATGACCCGAGAGGAGATGGAAAGGAACGGCCCCGTCGAACAGAAACACACGAACATTTCAAACGGGCCTGGCTGGAGGTTGTTGCTGCGCCATCGCTGTGTGCTTACAAGAGTGTTGGGTAGGTACTGACCGGGGCGTCGCTAGGCGCCCGTTTTGCTTGCTGGTTTTGGTGGTTGGGGTATAGTTTTTGAAAATGAAAATGTTTGAATTCAAAGGTATAAATTTTGAGAGCATAAAACTGAGTGTTGGTTCACTTGTTGGTGTTGGTAAAATTTTTCATAAAGAAGAGCACCAAGACAACCGGAAAATTCAACTAGAGCAAACGTCGCAAACCTACATAGCGAACCAGCTCAACCTCAGTCTTGAAGGCTTGACCCCAGAACAACAAACTGACCTCATTCAGAGTGCGTTGGGGAAAAAAGAACAGAATGACTCGGAGGTACTCGAGCCTCCAAAAGCTCAGACAACAGAGCCACTACCTCAACCAACTGAAGAAAGTGGTACTGAAAAATTCCTCAAGCAACGTTTGGAAGACTACAAAAGCAACCCTGAGTTGTTGCTTGATAGAGGTGCTTTATTGTCTGTATACACCGATCGAGAGAAGATTGGCTTTTCTGAAGAAGAGCTAGTTTTTCTTGTACAGTCTTCTATAAAAAACGAGTTTCCCATTTGGTATTGGTCTTTCTACCAACGAGAGAACTTCGAAAGCGTCTCACCTATGTTCAAAAATGCGTATGCACATGAATCACTGAAAATACGGTGTGGCGTGATCGAAGCTCTCACAAGTTTTTCTGACACGAGTGATGACATCATTGAATTGTGTGAGTCCGAAAGGAACCCTAAGGTTCTTGGATATGCAGCATCTGCATTTGCACGCAAAAAAGACTATCCAAGGCTTCAAAGAGTAGTGGCCAATGCACTTACTCGACGTATTGTGCCTGAGTTGACCGAGGAAGGGCGAGGACTGTTGAATAAGATCAGTATTGACCTTGGTGCGGCGGAACGACGTTTTTTGTGTGAAAAAATTGAGAATGGGTGGACTGAAGAAAAGATTTTGTCTTTAGGAATTCTTAGTACTTCTGCTGAAGAATCTGATTTGGAAACCCTTGAAAAATTTGTTGGAACATCTCTATTTATACGAGCTGAAGAGCTGGTGCTTTTGTGCATTGCAAAAATTGGTAAAACAACTAAGGCAGACAAAATTGAAAAAGAACTGCTTGAAACCAACAGGATTGAAACTTTCTATGCAGCACTTGATGTTTTGGTGAAAATAAACTACGAGCCACTCTTTGATCAACTGCTTGAATGGCTTGGAAAAGCAGAGCGAATATCAGGAAGATTTTGGGGTGAGGTTGATGACAGTAAAATCAAAGATAACATCCAAGACTCCTTGCTAGAGCTATTGAATGAGAAGAACTACAATAAATTTGTCGAGTATATCTTGGACAATTACGATGCTGACTATCGTGGAAACATCTGGAGCTGGCGTCATTTTTGGGTACTCAGAATGGCTTGTAAAAAGTCGGGGCTTCGCGACTTTATAAAGAAAGAAAAACGTCTCGTCGATTTTGAAAAATGGGCAGATGTAAAAGCTGAGCTGATTCAGGTGGAGGAAGTAGCGAAAGAAAGCCCCGATCAACTATTTGAAGCCGCAAAAGTCCAGACTTATAACAATAAACTTTTTATACTACGCAAGCTTTACACCCTGATCACTCCCGAGAAAGCCTTTGAAATGGCAGATCAATTTATTGAGGATCTACGCATAGACTTGAAACAACGCTTGAAAAAAGTGTCTGAGGAGGATCATCCAGAGGATGTAAAAAAGATCGCTGCAAATGATCTTGATAAATTCTTAGGTGAAAACCATTTCTTTTACCGCTTACAAAGGAAAAAGAAGAGGGGTAGACGTGCTGAAGATGAGGGCGAGAAAGATGTAGCCTTTGAGCAGCTCAGTGAAGACATTGATAAGTTCAATTACATTGAGAAAGAGTATCTCACGCACATTTTCAAAAGTGATGATAAGGTTATTCAGAAGAAACTCCTGGTTAGTATCGGGAGGCCTCATGAGTGCATATATGAGTCTCTGCAAACCTCAACGGGTGAGGTTGGTGCTCTTGAGCGCGCGCTAAATCAAGTCATCGTGTCTGACCCAAACAAGCTTCTCAAACTGAAGGCGATTGACGCGGCTTTGAGAATAGGAGTGTGTGAGAGAGCAGAATTACATTTGAAGACTCTTGAAATACTTGTGAACTCTAGGACAATAGCTAAGGCACCACGAGGTGAAGATTATGATACTTGGTTTACGGGCGAGTTGACTTACGGCTGGGCAGTCAACACATTGAGTAAATTTGGTGATGTTATTGATTTCCCACTGATAAAAGAAGCTGAGAATCGTGAGAAAGTTATTTCACGCAGTTACCGACACTATGGTAGTTATCAAGATATTAGTGTTTTTGGTGAATTACTAGATTTGACTGAAATACTCGAAGACCCTGAGGATAAAGGAAACACTTTCTCTACTCTTGAGGATCTTGATTATAGATGGTCGAAAAAGATTTTGGGCATAGAAGATTGAGCCGTTAGCAGCAGAAGAAGCAAGGATAAAACAGCGTTGTGAGTGTGGTGTTTTTAGTGTTTGCTGTACTTTCGAGTTGAAAAAAATCACCAATTGACTTTTCGGAGTGATAATCAATAAATCTTTTCCTTCTTCTTAAACATTTCGAGGTATTTTTCGGCGCGACGTTGCCGAGTCTCTTCTTTCTTTGCGCTCCGCAAGTTGTAGACGACTGAGTAGTGGTTGGCTTTGTTGAGGGTTTTGAAAAATGCGTAGGACTCTGGGTCTTTCTTAAGCTTCGTGATGAACCAGGTCGGGACGGTCATGTTCTTCGGTGAGTCATACGCCGCGGCGAAGCGGCCGTCTTTCTTGGCTCGCTCGACTTCGGCGAGTCCTGGCGCTTTCATCTTTTTGTTTTTAATGAGGGTTTCTACGATCTCACGATTGATCTTTGACCAGGTGCTCCGGGGCCGACGCTTGGAGAATTTTATGAAGTAGTACTGCTCGTTGTGTTTGTTGATGAGTCCGTCGATCCAACCATAGCATAGCGCCACTTCACGCGCTTCTTCGTAGGTAAGGGAAGTAGCTCCGGTGCCTTTCTTGGCGAACTGAAGCCAGATACTGGCCGGTTGCTCAAAGTTTGACCGTAGCCACTTCGCAAAGTCAGCTTGTTTCTTGAAGTGATGAACGGCCAAGCCTTTGTGGGATTTCATACAGGTATTGTACCAATCTAGGTGGCTATGTATCTATGTTTATACTTCAAACATTCATCATAAAATTAGTAAAATTTATGTTGAAAACAGAACGACCACCAGAGGCGGTCGCCTGCAGGTGGTCTTGATGTGGTTTGCGCTCTTACCGGCGCTTTACCTTACGCGCTCTTTTGAGCTTTTTCTTCAGCTTCTTCCGCGCTCCCTCGTCGCCTTTGAGGCCCTCCGCTTCCGTAAGCAGTTCGAGAACCTGGCCCTCCAGATCTTGAAGGTCGCACGCCAGGGCATAGAGGCCCAGGCCTACCTTGTCAGGAATAGCGTTGATGCGATTCCAGAATTCCTCTGACTTCTCGCCAGAGTAAACCGTCCGGGCTTTCATGTGTTTTCTCCTTGCCGGTGTTTGTATGGGTCTTATACCACATGAATAATACCTTGTCACTATTAAGGAAAACGGGGTCAGCCACTATTTACTCAATACAAAAATGCAATTCAGAAATCTTTTAGCTGAAATGGACTGTAAAAACTTCAAGAGCTAATTCTTTTGGTATGATTAACCTATGTCCAAATCTGCACATAAAACAGTGCCACGCAAAGTGTCGGTGACAGAATATATCAAATCGTTGCCGGCGGCAGAGCAAAAAGATGCCAAAGCATTATTAAAGCTTTTTAAAACGGTTACCACTATGAAGCCCGTCATGTGGGGAAACATGATTGGCTTTGGTTCCTACCACTACAAATACGACTCAGGCCGGGAAGGAGATTTTTTTGCCACTGGCTTTGCGCTTCGTAAAAGCGGGCCGACGATTTATATCATGCCTGGGTATCAGGACTACGGTGCGATTCTCAAAGATCTAGGTCCACACAAGTTAGGGAAGTCATGTCTGTATCTCAAGACTCTTGATGAAATTGACCTCAAGGTACTGAAGAAATTAATTAAAACTGGCCTCAAAGATTTACGAAAAGTGTATCCGGTGAAGAAATAAAAAACTGACTCCATTGAGTCGGTTTTTTGTGTGGAGCAATCAGTAGAAATACACAGTGCATGTGAAGTTATAAACAGGTACCTTGCATTGCATAGTACCTTATGATAATATTCTGCTATGACTGATTCATCAGCAAAAGAAGAAAATAAATATAATGTCGAGAACGCCCAGTCACAGATGCGCAAAGGATTTCTAGAATTTCCGGTTCTGCTCATCATTGCAGCGAAGGCGACCTATGCCCCTGATATTCTCAAGCAACTTAAGAAAGCCAACTTGCTTGTAGTCGAGGGCACGCTCTATCCGCTCTTGTCACGTTTGAAGCGGTTCGCGCTTGTCGAATACGAGTGGCAGGAAAGTAAGAGTGGGCCACCGCGCAAAATGTATTCCATCACTCCCGAAGGGAAGGAGGTGCTAGCTCAACTTGAAGGGTCGTGGCAGTCGCTCGATGAATCAATGACCATGCTTATTAAGAAATCAGACACTAAGAAGTAATTATGAAAAAAGTAATCAACATCACCCTTGGCAGTATCGTGTTTGCCATCGAGCAAGAAGCCTACGAGATTCTCGCTTCGTACTTAGAGAGTATCAAGCACAACATCGCTGACAACGACGATGCGGCTGAAATTGTAGCCGATATCGAACGCGCCATTGCTGAAAAATTCCTCGCTCGTAAGCGAAGTGAAAAGGTGGCGGTAACAAGCGAGGATGTCTCGGTCGTTACTACAGAGATGGGTAGTCCAGCCGACTTTAGTGAAAGCGATGTGAAGGTAGGAGGTGAGAGCGACCAGGATGAAGCCCAGGCTACAACTCCACCAGTCGCACCCGAGTCAGAAACAAAAAAGCGACTATACCGCGATACTGATGACGCTATCATTGCGGGTGTAGCCTCTGGTTTGGCACGATACTTTGATATTGATCCAGTGATTGTCCGGGTGCTATTCATCGTGGCTGTCTTCTTCAACGGGTTAGGTATATTGGCGTATATCGTTCTTTGGCTCGTCGTACCAGCTGCTGAAACAACTGCCCAAAAATACGCCATGCGTGGTGAGCGCGTGACTGTCGAGCAAATAACCGAGCGAGTAAAACGGAAAATCGGCGAGGTAGATACCGACGCACTCAAAGATGGTGCAAAAAGTACCTGGGGTGGTCTGCGGCCAGTCTTGGTGAAGTTTTTTGAAGTAATCGGAATACTGGTCAAAGCGTCTTTGTCTGTTCTTAGGTACGTTGTTGGTTTTGCATTTTTGATCGGAGGGGCACTCTCGGTTGCAGGTATGGTGTCGGTATACAGTATTGTCCTGCTTTCAGACCGGGTGTTGCTCCCAGCAGACGCTCAGGTGGCTGTCGATACCATGCTCAGTAGTGCTCTGGGAATAGTTGCTATCTCAGCTTCGTTTATCATGATGTTCGTTCCGTTTCTGGTACTGATTTTGGCTGGCGGTAGTATGGTAGCCAAGAGAAACATGTTCACCGTGTCGAAAAGCATCACCTTGGCAGTCGTGTGGATTGTGGCGGTGGTTCTCGCTGGTACGACGTCAGTGCTGCAGCTAGAAAAAGTCATGTCCATTATAGATCCAGAGGGCTTTGAGCACGGTAGCTATGAGTTACCGATCGATAGTGATTACGATCCAGCAGAACCTGACACTGCCCCAGTGCCACCAGTAGAACAAGACGTGCCGAGCGCTCCGCCGGCTAGTGACCCGATTGATTTACCGGTGGTTCAGTAGGAGAGGTGGGTGCGTTCTATGAAAACACCTGTTGGGTGTTTTTCTCGTATGTGGAGCAGTTTAACTCAAGTTAAAACCTCTTTGATTGAAATGGAGTGTGCGAACTTTCTGAAGGTAGTTGATCTGTGGTAGATGAAAGCCTTTAGTCTGACTACTTTCAAAGGTATACTGATCAATAACTATGTGGCTTTTATATACATTCGGGTATGCCTTTGCTCAAGCGCTGGTTCTCTATGTCGATGAATACTTAAGTATCAGTAATGTTGTTACTGAATCTTCTAGTTCTCATAAACGCATTGGCGCGGTTTTGATCACTTCAGCATTAGTGGGATTTTTAGGTGCACTTGGTGTGTTTCTTTATCTTGGTGATGTAACAGCAACAACATATGTGATGACACTCAGTCTTTTGTCAGCAATACCAATGGTTACTGTATATGCTTCTTACTTTTACCTCTTACTCAACAACCCTTCGTATTTGATTGCACCGTTTTTCCAGTTCAGCGTAGTCTGGATGTTGCTGTATGAATTAGCACTAGGTGCAACGATTACTTTAGCTGGGTTACTTGGTATTTTCCTTTTGATTTATGGAGTGTATATGCTCGATGTTAAATCTTTACGTTGGAAAATTCCAACTCGATTGCTCATGTACATGATACCTGCAAGTCTATTGTGGGCACTCGTAGTAATAATGACACAAGCTGCCACACAAGAGGCTTCCGCGCAGGTTGTTGTCTTTTATCAAATGCTGGGCACTGGTTTTGTTGGTCTTGCGCTTCTCTTGTTCGTAAAACCGTATCGTGAGGGGCTGGTGTTCCGAATGAAAAACCAAGGCAAGAGCTTTATTGCTGCAAGCGTGGTGAACGAACTTTTTTGGCAAATCAGTCTTTTATTTGCAGTATTGGCAATTGCTTCGGCACCACTCGTTGCTTACTTTGGTGCTGCTGGTGGTGTACACAACCTTATAGTACTTGGACTATTCTTCCTCTTTCCTCTGCACGAACGTAATAAAATCACTTGGGTGCAAGTATTGGCGATAGCATTGATTATCTTTGGTATTTTTAGTATCGAATTTTGGCGAGTATAGGTAAAAGTAAAGAAGCTTACTCTCTCGAGCAAACTTCCATATTCTTCTATATATTTCCATGTTTGGTGGAAGACTTTGTACCAAGTAAGAACCTCTTTGATTGAAATGGAGTGTCCTAATTTCCTTAAGGTTGTTGAGTTGTGGTAAATTTAAATATATGCAAAAAATGCACTTTTCAATCACAATAGACGCACCAAAGGAAAAAGTGTGGGACACCATGCTTGAAGACGCTACTTATAGAGAGTGGACTAAAATATTTGAGCCGGGATCTCACTATGAAGGAAGCTGGGAAGAAGGTTCAGAAATAAAATTTTTCTCAGCAGACGAAAAAATGGTTATGTACAGCCGTATTAAAGAGAATCGTCTTCATGAATATGTTTCTATCGAACATATCGGAATAATAAAAGATGGTGTTCTCGATACTACCAGTGACGAAGTTAAAAAATGGGCTCCGTCATACGAAAACTACACTTTTACCACCACCGATAATGGTACTGAACTATCAGTTGATATAGACATAAATGATGAGTACAAAACTTCGTTTGAAGAAATGTGGCCCAAAGCGCTTGAGGTTTTGAAAGCCTTAGTAGAAAAATAGCACAGTTTCTCTTCAATTTAATACATGATAGAAATTAAAAAAATAACTCTAGAGGATAATTTCGACGAAATAGTTGATGCTATTAAGAATTCTTCTTGGGCTGAGAAGTCAGAAATTGATCCAAGTGACTATTCCTTCGAACATATCGAAGAATCACTGAGACAAGACGATCATCTTTTTTGCATTGCCTACCATGATGGTCAGTTCGGTGGTATGGCCTCAGCGTTTGCTCTCACGAAGCCTGATGGAGACAAGTGGTTATATGTTAATGAAGTTGATGTACCAATAGAGAAGCAAAGGAGAGGTGTTGGTACTGAGTTGATGAAGTTTCTGAAAGCAGAGGGAAAAAGACTTGGGTGTATAGAGATGTGGCTTGGTACTGAAAAGGACAATACTGCCGCGAATGCACTCTACAATTCTTTAGAACCAACAGAGGTAGAAGAATTTGTTGGTTACACATACAAATTCAAGTTATAGACAAGAAAACCGCCTCAAAGGCGGTTTTCTATTCTTCTAGATATTTCCATGTCTGGTGGAGATGGGGGTATTGAAACCCCGTCCGAATTAATCTGCCGTTGTGCGTCTACAGTGTGTAGTCGTTTCTTTGATTTAAAGTAGTGGCCTAAAGAAAAGACAAAACAATCACTACTCGAGTTGCTGCATCTTGGGCACTTGGCACAACCGACCAAGTTTCCACAGTCTGATGTTTATTCCACCCGTACTACCTTACCAGACATGGGGTAGACGAGCGTCGTACCGGCGAGCGAGTGGTTACGCTACAGCGGGTGCGAATCCGAACGCGTTAGCGTACGGACTTGGTACAGATTTGTTTGCATCTATACGTAGCCGCCTTTTAACGAATGGCGGCCAATTTCGACACTGCACACAATGACAACAACTAACCGTCGATGCCTAGCATCCCCTGCAAAGACGCGGAGCGTCTTTGCAGTTGAGTGTTATACGTAATCAAAATACTGATGACGCTTCTACTCACTGAAGTCCAATGCGGTATGCTATCGGAACTCCATATCCTTGCAGGGGAGTATGTACATTAGTTTTGACTTTTCAAAATACGATCGATGTCTCGTTTATTGTCGCGAGCCTTAAGCGCTTCACGCTTGTCGGCTTTCTTCTTACCACGACCAATACCAATTTCGAGCTTCAACTTTCGGCCCGCATTATACAATCGAATTGGCACTATTGTCAAACCAGCTTGCTCACTTTTTTCTTCGAGCTCCTTCAGTTCTTTTTTTGATAAAAGCAGCTTACGAACCCTTTCTGGCTCATAGTCTTTCGGCATGTTGGCTGGTTGATAGGGAGCAACCGAGCTGTTTACTAAGAAAGCCTCACTGCCGCGAATAAGAACGTGGGCTCCGTCGAGCTTCGCTCGGCCGGTTTTGATGGATTTTACCTCATAGCCAGCCAGTACTAAACCCGCCTCGAAGGTGTCGAGGATCTCATAATCAAAGCGGGCCTTTTTGTTACTGATGAGGTTACTCATGTGTCCATACTATAGTCGCTTCGAATCGTCTAAGCAAATAGGTTAGTGGTATTTCACTCGCAAAATAAAGGTATTTCTGTATAATGGCGCGACTATGGATGATAATAAAAAAACACCAGTACCAGAGAACAGTGCCGATATGCCGGAGACAGCAAAAGATTCGGCAGCGATGAAAGAATCAACTGAGAAGAAAAAACCTGATCAAAAATCGAAAGGACCAAAAATGCCAAATTTAAAAGGAAAGATGCCGGTTGGGCCGGGAAATTTTTGGAATAATATTCTCTCGACCGTGCTTTTCTTGGTGATGCTTACCGCTGTCTATACGTATGTGACTGAAAATAAAACCGTACCGGAAGAGCTCTCCGTTTCACAAATCGCTGAACAAGTAAAAGCGGGTGAGGTGAGTGAGATTATTGTCCGGGGTTCGCAACTTGAGGTGAATTACACTGATGAGACACGCAATAGTGGTGAAGCTAAAAAAGAGACCGATTCGTCAATTACTGAGACGCTGATAAATCTTGGAGTGACGACTGAACAGATTTCAACAATTACACTTGATGTTCAGAATCCGACTGGTTTCTCATATTGGTTGAGTAATCTTGCCCCGTTTATTTTTCCGTTGCTATTTTTAGGAATTATCATTTGGTTCTTCACCCGTTCAGTAAAAGGAGCTGGCATGCAGGCGTTAAACTTCGGCACTAGCAAAGCTCGGATGATTGACCCGGATGACACAGCCAACAAAGTTACCTTTAAAGATGTTGCTGGCGCCAAAGAAGCGAAGCAAGAGCTCGAAGAGATTGTGGATTTCTTAAAGAATCCAAAGAAGTTTCTCGACATTGGAGCGGAGATCCCGAAGGGTGTGATGATGATGGGTTCGCCAGGAACCGGAAAGACACTACTCGCTCGGGCAGTCGCCGGAGAAGCCGGTGTGCCATTTTTCTCAATCTCTGGTTCAGAGTTTGTTGAGATGTTTGTGGGGGTTGGTGCGAGCCGGGTACGTGATCTATTTCAGATGGCGAAGAAAGCTGCACCAGCGATCATCTTTGTTGATGAAATTGATGCGGTGGGACGAATCCGTGGTACTGGAATTGGTGGTGGTAATGACGAACGAGAACAAACCCTTAACCAGATCTTGGTGGAAATGGACGGCTTTGAACCAAATGCAAAGGTAATTGTGATGGCAGCGACCAACCGACCAGACGTACTTGATCCAGCGTTGCTTCGACCAGGTCGCTTCGACCGACGAGTCACTATTGATCTACCGGACCGTGATGATCGGGAAAAAATTCTTGAAGTACATGCCCGCAAGAAGCCACTACAGGAAGATGTGAACTTAGGAATTGTGGCTCAGCGTACACCAGGTTTTTCTGGGGCTGATTTGCAGTCACTCATGAACGAAGGAGCGATTTTAGCAGCCCGCGAAGGCCGCAAGAAGGTAGGGCAGTTTGATTTGATTCGCTCAATCGAGAAAGTGATGCTTGGTCCAGAGCGAAAGAGTCATGTGTTGTCGCGCAAAGAACGGGAAGTGACTGCCTATCATGAAGTCGGACACGCCCTGGTTGCTTCGGTATTGCCCTACGCTGACCCGGTCCAGAAAATCTCAATCATTTCTCGGGGACGCGCTGCTGGGTATACCCTAAAGTTGCCAGACGAAGATCGTCGAATGCACACCAAGAAAGAATTTATTGATGATATTGCGATGACACTTGGTGGGTATGTTACAGAAGAAATGGTGTTTGGTGATCTTACAACCGGCCCAAGCAACGACCTCCAAGTCGTTGCTAACCTCGCTCGGGATATGGTTACGAAGTATGGTATGAGTGAACTTGGTCCAATTGCACTTGAAGGTACGGGCGGTCGTATGATCGGTGGTGGCGTCAGTGAAGATCGTGGCTATAGTCCACAGATTGCTAAAGCGATTGATGATGAGGTTGCAAAGTTGATTGAGGCTGGTAAGCAAACTGCTCGTGAGATTCTTGAAAAACACCGCACAGCTTTGGATTCAATTTCTAAGAAACTGGTTGAAGTGGAGACACTTGAACGAGAAGAATATGAAGCTTTACTGAAAGCTGAAGGCGTCGTGATTAAAGATTTTTACCGCGATGAGCGAGAGAAAGAAGCAGCATTAGTAGGTGATTTGTCTAAATCAGTCGAAGTATAAATGCACACAAAAAGCCGGCGCGTAGCGCCGGCTTTTTGTGTATTCACAAGGACTAGGTGGACTGTACTTTGATATTGGTAATGAGGCCGTCTTCCATTTCAATAATTCGATCACACCCAACGGCGTATTCAGGTTCGTGGGTTACCATGACAACCGTCTGGCCAGACTCTTTATGTAGTTTTGTGATTAGGTCGATCACTTGCTGACCGGAGACACTGTCGAGGTTGGCGGTCGGTTCATCAGCAAAGAGAATCTTTGGTTTACCCGCAATCGCTCGCGCCACTGATACTCGTTGTTGCTCGCCACCAGAAAGCTCTCCTGGTAGATTTTTATATTTACCAACTAAGCCAACTGAGTCGAGTGACGTGTCAGCAATTTTTTCAGCTTTTTCCCAGTCAATACCACGCATCAGAAGGGGCACCATGATATTCTCGCGAGCATTGAGGTCAGGCACAAGAGCATAATCTTGGAAGACATACCCAAGGGTATTAAGTCGAAAGGTGGTTCGTTCAGTTTCCGAGAGGTCACTCACGGTCACACCGTCGATAACCAAGGTGCCTTCGGTTGGAACATCGAGGACAGAGAGTTGATACATGAGGGTTGATTTACCAGCACCAGATTTACCCATGATAGCGATAAATTCACCTGCAGCGACCTCAAGATCGATACCTTTAAGAATGTGCGACTCAAGATTACCTGTGCCAAATGTTCGGTGAATGTTGTGTGCTGAAATCATCATACTATTTGCGACCAAGGATTGAGTTAAGGGTATTTTGCCGGGCGATCATCCATGCTGGCATAAAGCCAGCAATCAGCGTGATAATAAAAAGGACGATAAATCGATAGAAAGTACCCTCAGGATCAGCCACTAGAATGCCGTCACTAAAAGGGAACTGAATTGGGTTGTTATCGAAGTAGGGGATTAAAACCATATACGTAATAATTGTACCTATGAGTGAACCACTCAGAGCGTAAAATGCTGCTTGGATTACATAGGCGTACTCGATTGCTCGGCGCTCGATTCCGATACCCTTGAGAATACCAATATGTCGTCGTCGGGAAAGGGCATTGATAAAGATAATAATAAAAATAGTAATTGACGCCACCACAATACCAATTGAGCCAATAAATGTTCCTAAGATATTGAAGGTATTTTTAATATCCGTAATAAATTTTGGTTTACCCTCGTCGTAGGTCTGAATTTTAGCTAATTCGCCAAGGCCCCCAGCGACCATAGCTTCCTTGACGGCAGTTTCGTTAGCGTTTGGCGTGGTGCGAATGACAATTTGATCGGCGTTTCGGTCGATGCGATTAAACAAACGACGAAACTCTCGCTCAGGGATATAGGTGTTGAGGGATACTTCGTCAACTTTAGATTGCACAATGCCTTTAATAATAAATTCTTTACTAACGGTACCTGAAGTGAGTCGAACGGTGTCGCCAACAGCGACACCGCTAATAGTCTCAAAGATGTCACCAAAGTTTTGGGCATATTCTTCAGTGTAGAGTGCACCGAGTAAGATGTACCCCTCTTCTGTTGGGTCGAGGTACTCACCGGCAATAACACTCTGAGACAGCCCACTCATGGCGTCTTCTTTCTCTGCATCAATACCAGTTACAGATACATTAGCAATGTCTCGATCAGCCGACAGATCGCGCCGTTCCTTGTAATTGGCTTCGAGGATGCCTCCATCTGAGAAGCGTACTGAATAGGTGGCGATTTCAGGGAAAGCAGCTAGTTCACGGACGAAGGTTTCAGTTTCGAGGATGGTATCTTCACCATCGAGTTCACTGACAATAATATCGCCAAGTGATTCGGCGCGCACTGCTCGCTCAGCTCCTTCAATTAAGCCAACCAAAATACCTGAGACGGCAATCAGATTAAGAAAGGTAAGCATCATCACAAAGATGATGAGAATGGTTGTCCAAATACTAGCGCGCTGAATTTGGCGCAGTCCCAAAAGAATACCAATGCGGAGCGAACGCATGTTACGGAGCGACTATTGTGTCGCCTTCAGTTACACCAGTAATTTCGACAAAACCATCATTGCCTGTGAAGATAACTTCGATTGGGACAGGTATTACAGAGTCGCTGTTAGCCTGTGGTATTAAGACACTGGCTCCGGCTTCTGTTTTAATCAAGAAGCGTTTTGGAATCCGCAACACGTCTTCAGAGCGCTCAGCGATAATGTTGATGTCTGCGTTCAGTCCTGAGCGCATCCAGGTTGGCGTGTCATCGAGCACGATAGTAGCTTTGAAATAGGCGACACCGTCAATCTCGGTTGCGAGTGGTGAAATAAAACTTACTCGTCCTGATAGGACAGTATTGCTGGCAGCGTCAAAGATAACTTCAACTGGTTGGTCAGGAATAATCTTGGTTATATCTATTTCGGGAATACGAGCAGTGAGTTCAAAGCTGTTATTGGCAAGGAGGGTAATCACTGGGTTAGCACCAGCTGTCTCTCCAGGTAAAATATCAACATCAGTGATTACGCCACTAAAAGGCGCAACGATAGAACGATCAGCTATTCGGGCATCGATGGCTTGGATCCGAGCACGCGCTTGGGTAACAGCGGCGTTTTTTCGGGCGAGTTCTTCACTGCGTGGGTCAGCGTTGCTTAAGCTAGCTTCTTCTTTAGCCAGGGCAAGAGAATTTTCGGCTGCTCTGATCGCCTCTTGCTGTTCAATAACTGCTAATGTGTAAGCGTTGAGGTTTGTTTGGTAGACAGCGCTTTGTTTGTTGGGGATATCAATCAGCCATACCGAGTCTCGGTAGAGTGTGTCTGGGTCAAACTGTAAAAATAAACCGCACGTCCCCATGGCGCCTGGGCTTTGGAAAAAAGCTCTGTAGTTGCCACTTTCTAAACCAGTGACACGATAAGAAAAATCGGTGAACGTGTCAGCATTATACGTAGTTATTTGATACGTGCCCTCAGTATCACAGGTATAGGTACCTGACACGGTCGGGGCGGTGGCGGTTTCGTCTGATTCTTTAGCTCTGGAAATGAGACTTGAAGAAAGCAGAGTACGCTTGGCGTTCTCGACACGCTCGTTTGTTTCGTTGGTAATTTTGCTTAGATTTTGTTCAGCGTTACGGATGGTTTGGGTAGTAACCGCGCGGGCTTCTGCCCGTGGCCCGGCAATCAATTCCGCTTGGTCTGCCTCGGCAGTTTGGAGAGCAGCTAAGGCATCGAGACGTTCAGCAACAAGCTCTGCTGACGCGAGGGTTGCTAACACAGCACCACTTTCAACACTGGCACCTTCTTCAGCAAAGACTGTAGTGACGATACCTGAGACGGGGAAGGCTAGTTTGGCTGTTTGTTTCGCCTCCACCACTCCTGAGACTGAGACAATTTCGAGGACGTCGCCGCGTTCAACAAATGTAGTAACCCGTTCAACTTTTTGCCCGCTCAGAGTGGTGAAGAGTAAGGTAAGGGCAAACCCAACCAAGATGACAGCACCAAAGATATAAAAGGAATTTGAATGAAGGATCAATCGCATCTCACCTAGTATAGCAATATCACACAGTCTCTTAGCGCTTACCTGGTAATAAGGTATACTCGAAAGTATATGATCCATGAACCATTCTATGATCCAACCAAATCGTATTATGAGAATTATGAGGCTGGGCCGTTCGGGGCTTTTAGAGATGGCAAGTTCATTGAGCGGTCGTCACCACCGCGTGAATTTTTTCTTGGTCAACCGGTCTACACCAAGTTTGGTATTCCGGCTGGGCCGCTTCTCAATAGTAACTATGTCATAGCGGCTTTAGATAAAGGCTTTGATTTACCGATTTATAAGACAGTTCGTTCTGGCGTTCATGGCTGTCATGAGTATCCCAATGTTCTGCCAGTTGATGTGACTGATGACCTCACACTTGAAAAAGCTGATGCTGGTTTGGTGACTAAGGAAGGGTACACTGAGCCTCTTTCGATCACGAACTCGTTTGGTGTGCCGTCGTTTGATCCAGATGCTTGGCAGCCAGATGTCGAGAAGGCAGTAGAATATGCTAAAGACGGGCAGATAGTCGGACTTAGTTTCCAAGGAACAAAACAGGACGGTATGAGCGCTGAAGCATTTATCGCTGATTGGGTAACGACTGCTAAGTTGGCCGCTGCAACTGGCGCCCCGTACTTGGAGGCAAACTTCAGTTGTCCAAACGAAGGTACGACGGCACTCTTATGTTTTGATGTTGAGCGAGTGGGAAAGATTTCACGCGCAATTAAAGAAGCGATTGGAGATGTACCGCTGCTGTTAAAGATTTCATATTTTCGCGAGCAAGAGCAACTTGAATCGCTAGTGAATGAAGTAGGCAAGGTAGTGCAGGGATTTTCGACAATTAATACTATTTCGGCTGAAGTGCGCACCCCGGGAGGTGAACAGGCATTACCTGGAGAAGGGCGTTTACGTAGTGGTGTATGTGGCACCACAATCAAGTGGGCTGGCCTTGAAATGGTTGAACGGTTTGTTGCCTTGCGTGCGCTGCAGGGACTTGATTTTGTAGTTGTCGGTGTTGGTGGGGTGACTCAAGCAGAAGAGTATACAGAATATATTGAGGTAGGTGCTGACGCAGTGATGTCAGCAACCGGTGCAATGTGGAATCCCTTCCTTGGTGAAGAAGTCTATAAAGCCTAGTGCCTTGACGCTCCCTTGGGGTAGTGTAGGATGGCATGAATTTGAGTCATGGGTGAAATTATCACGAGCGAACAACACGAACAAAATCTCATCGCCATTCGCGATGGTCGGGATGTTTCATTTTTTGACCTCTATTCTATTGATCAAATGAGTGCCAGTGATTTGGCACTCATTTTTGCTATTGCGCGCGGTTTTCGCGAAGCGAAAACCGCCAAGCTGTCCCTCTGCAAAGGCAACACGCAGATCAACTGTTTTTTTGAAGCGTCGACCCGAACCCAATCTAGTTTCGACCTTTCGGCCAAACATCTCTCAATGGATACCACCAATGTCGGTGGTGGTAGTGCAACGAAGAAAGGTGAAAGTTTCATCGATACGGTCGAAACCCTCGACGCGTACAACGTGAAAACGATTGTGATTCGCTCAGCTGAAGCTGGGGTGTCTGAAGTGGCAGCCCGGCACGTTCGTGCGAGTGTTCTCAATGCTGGTGACGGGTGGCACGAGCATCCAACTCAAGGTCTGCTCGATGCGCTCACGATGCTTGATTACTTTGAGTCTGAGAACTTGAACGGGCGGGTGGTGACAATCGTCGGTGACATCACACACTCACGGGTGTTTGGTTCACTCGTCCGAGTACTAAAGAAGCTTGGTGCAACTGTGCGCGTAGCCGCACCAGCGACATTTTTGCCAACTGGCATTGAACAGTTTGGTCTGACTACCTATTACAATATTGAAGAAGCCTTGAAAGATGCCGACGTAGTCTACGCGCTACGCGTACAGGAAGAGCGCGGCGCTAAAGGCTTTATTCCAACTTTGCGTGAATACTCCAAGACCTTTGGTATTAGTGAGAAGCGGCTCAATCTGGCGAAGCCAGACGCGATTTTGATGCACCCAGGACCAGTGATTCGCGATATCGACGTGCACTCAGCTTTGGTGTCGCGTCATCCAAAATCGCGCATTTTGACGCAAGTCGAAAATGGCATGGCGATCCGCAAGGCACTGCTATGGACGATGTGCCACCGCTTCGATGACAAGACGAAAGCGTCACAATTAATATAAATACTATGGCAAGCATTCTCATCAAAAACGGACAGGTAGTCGACCCGAAAAACGGGGTTGATGCTGTGTGTGATGTGTTGGTAGTCGATGGCAAAATTGCCAAAATAGCCAAGGATATTTCCGACACAGCCGATGAGACGATTGATGCGACTGGCCTACATGTCACACCGGGCTTGCTTGACCTCCAGGTGCACTTCCGCGAACCAGGACGAGAAGATCGCGAGACGATTCTGACTGGTTCGCGAGCTGCTTTGAAAGGGGGGGTGACCTCTGCGGTAGCGATGCCAAACACCACCCCAGAAGCTGATAACCAAGCCGTAATTGAGTTTGTGTTAAAGCGAGCCAAAGAGGTTGGTCTCATCAATATTTTCCCGACTGGTGCGATTACAAAGGGACAAGATGGTGATCGTCTTGCTGAGATGAAAGAGTTGCAGAACTCAGGAGCAGTAGCGGTGACCGATGATGGCTTTGATGTGCAAAGCCCAGCTATCTTGCGAAAAGCTATGGAATACGCCAAGACCCATGACATGCTCATCATGAGTCATTGTGAGACCGATTCACTGACCGATGGTGGGGTGATGCACGAAGGCTGGGTATCCACCCAGCTTGGTCTTCCGGGGACACCAGCAGTGAGCGAAGACTTGGCAGTAGAGAAAAACATCATGCTCGCAAAGCTGACTGGCGCACGTTTGCACCTGTTGCATAACTCTACTACGGGCGCAACTGCAGCAATTGCCCGAGCGAAGGCTGAAGGACTGAGTAATGTGACCGCAGAAGTGTCAGTCCAGCACTTTGCCCTCACCGATGAAGAGTGTCTTTCGTACAACACCGACGCCAAGATGTATCCACCCTTGCGGGACAGCAGCCATGTCGAAGCTGTGGTAGCGGCGATTAAAGCCGGAGTGATTGATGCGCTGACGACCGATCATGCGCCGCACATCGAGCCAGACAAGTTGCTACCATTTGCCGACGCTGCCATGGGCAGCGTCGGCCTCGAAACCTTCTTTGCTGTCGGCTACACCTACTTGGTACAACCAGGGCACATTACATTTTCAGAACTGATTGCCTTAATGACTTACAAACCAGCAGAAATCATTCGCGTCGACAAAGGCTCACTTGAAGTCGGGGCTGACGCTGATATTGCCATTTTTGATACTGAAAAAGAGTGGGTGGTTGATCCAAAAGACTTTGAATCTAAAGGAAAGAACTGTGTATTTACCGGCAAGACCCTAAAGGGGAAAGCGGTCCATGCGATTGTTGGCGGGGTAGTGAAGATGAAGGCAGGGGTGATTGGCTAGACTTTCTATTTTTTTTGAGTTAGGTTGAGATATCGGCTCGCACAGAGAAGGGAGATGACGCTGATGGATCACCATCCGAATCCTGTCCACGTGTTTGTGTACATGGACATGGAGCCCGGAAGAAAATCGGGCAGTCCTGTGAACAGATTGACCGGAGTAGGCTACTCGATTCGGCGTGCTCATGGAAAAGTTCCACACGCTGTGGCAATCTGTTCTGATCGGTCTACTGTTCGTGAGGTCGCAGAAGGGATGATCATGGCTGATGTCAACTCTATTGTTGGCGCTGCCCGTGTGTCTGTGACCTTTCAGCAGGTCCGCTGAAGAAAATCGCCCCGCCCTGGAATGAGCCCGGGCGGGAGAGGGGAGAGATAGATAGTTGCCCACCATTTACCCGGTGGGTTTTGTGTTGTTTGGTCTTACCAAAGTTGGCTGGCGGCGATCAAGACAGCTACGGCAAAGCCACCGCGCAGGACGAGTTTTTGAATATTTCCAGACAGTGATCCTGAGCGTTTTAAAATCAGCCCACCACAGTAGCCACCGATGATTGCCCCTGCCGCCCAGGTGAGGGCGATCGGTAGCGAAAACAAACCGGCATACATCACAACTCCGACCGATAGCGCCGTGAGTACTGTTTCTAAGAAAAGCGCATCAGCGCGAGTTTTATAAATCGCTTGATCGTCGTTTTGTTTGATCCGCAGCAAGGCAACGATGAGGAGTGATATACCAGCCCCAAAGATTCCGCCGTACGCTCCCACTAAAAAAGTAATGGCAACGTACAATGTCGGTGGAACGAATTTTTCAATTGATTTGGCGTATTCGGTGATCAAAAATCCGATCAGGAGAATCGGCAACACAAACGCTTGAGACATATGCACAATGCCAAAGGCACCAACCACACTCCCTAGAGCCAGTGGAATGAGTAAAAAGAGGAGGCCGCGGTAATTGATGTCATGACGCAGCGGCAGCAGTGACGCCACGTTGCGCACCACACTACCTGGTTTGATGTTGCCAATTAAGGCGCCGAGGGTCATCTCTGGAAAGAGAATTTGAAAAACTGGAACTGAGAAAAACATCGTGCCACCAAATACAATGGCACAGATCCCAATTGGAATCGCTGCCAAAAATAAAATGATCAGGGTTGGATCAATCATGGAGCAGGTGCTGGTTGTAGCCAGCGGTCACTAAGTATTCCCAAGCTGACGTCACTTCGATTGGAATGTCTTGCTCAATTTGAAAACCTCGTTTTGGGTATTCTTTGATCCGTTGCAGGTCACCGGCCATTATATTAATAACTGCTTCTCGCCTGATAGGTCCGTCGCAGTATTCATCGAAGTTCAACGGTGGTGAGGTGAGAGTTTGATTAAGTTCCGGCCAGACAATTTTTCCGGTCGCAAAGGTACGGCGTTCCATGTAGGGCTTTTGTACGATGATGGCAGAATCTATTTTGAAGCTAGAAGTCTCGGCAATTTTCTTTGAGAAACTAAAGTTTTCGGCAGTGTTATTAGCTTTCTTTTCAAGTACTATTTTTTCTTTTGGAATGCCGGCAGCAATCATGATTTCAGCAAATACTTCCGCTTCAGTTTGTCCAGCGTGGGTATCTCGTAGCAAAGCACTATGGTGGTTGGTGCCATCTCCAGAAACAATGACAATTGGCGCTAGCTTTTTAGGCCAGAGCGTCGCCGCGTACGCGGCGACGCGGGTATCGTTAGAACAAAAAACAAAAAATGCATCTGCTGGCTTCAGCGAATGATGTAGCTGATGATAGTCCCAAATCAGTTTGATTGCTTCAGCTTCGGTCATGGTTACCTCTATGTTACTTCGAGTACTATTCAGCGATTTTACGTGACGCTTGCATAGATTGAGTATAGCGTAAATTCGCGGTACAGTAATACCCAAGCCAACCGCCTGTAGCTCAGTTGGTAGAGCGCGAAGCTTATACCTTCGTGGTCCCAGGTTCAAGTCCTGGCGGGCGGACTAGTTTCAGTAATATGTTTATCCCAACTAAAACACAAGCAGAAGCAATTCGACAGGAGTTTGGCACACCGGTTTTTGTGTCTGATGCAGCCACGATTAGAACTAATGCTCAGAACCTGTTAGAAGCATTTGCAGATCTCAATCTAAAAATCTTCTACGCGGTTAAGGCGAACTATAATCCGACGGTTGTGAAAACCGTCAAGGAAGCTGGGGTCTATGGTATCGACGCGGTATCAGTAAATGAGATCAAACACGTCATGAAGCTTGGTTACACGGCAGAACAAATCATCTTCACACCGAGTAATCCATCGACAGAAGAAATGAAGATGGTGGGGGAGTTGGGTGTGTTGCAAAATTTAGGTTCAATTTCTGAGCTCAAGCGTTTTGGTGAATTATTTCCGGGCGGCAAGGTGTCAGTGCGGATTTGTCCTAAAGTTGGGGCAGGGGAATTTAAGCAGGTAACGACAGGTGGTGAGTCGTCGAAGTTTGGGGTGTCGTTTGCTGATCTTGATAAAGTGGCCAAGGTTTGTAATGAAGCGAATGTCACAGTGGTAGGAATCCATAGTCATATTGGTTCTGGCTTTTATGATGCAGTGGCATTTAAATATTCAGTTGAAGCGGTACTCGATGTGGCACGCCGGTTTGGTTCGGTACAACACGTCGACTTCGGCGGCGGTTTTGGTGTGCAGTATCATATAGACAAACCAGAAATTAACTTGGCAGAATTTGCTGCTGCAATTATGGCACCGGTACAAGCGTATAAGGAAGATACAGGGATTGATCTTGAGCTTCGGATTGAACCAGGGAAATATTTGGTTTCAAACGCCGTGGCCCTCTTAGCAGAAGTGACAACGGTAAAGCAAAAAGGAGATATTACGTTTGTTGGACTGAATACAGGTTTTAATCATTTGATTCGACCAGCAATGTATAACGCGTATCACCATATTGTGAATGTAAGCGATCCTGAGGGTACTAGGAAATGGGTTGAGGTAGTTGGAAATGTTTGCGAGACGTGCGATGTCTTTAACGGTGGAATTGAAGTGGCAGACCCGAAAGAAGGTGATGTGTTGGCAATCTTAGTCGCTGGTGGGTATGGGGCAGCAATGAGTAGCAACTATAATATGCAGTCACTGGCCGCTGAGGTGATGATTGATGGTGATGATATGAAACTCACCCGTCGCCGACAGACATTGGAAGATATCACCGCGCAGTTTATATAAAGCAATGTAGTGAAGAGAAAACAGCCGGCTGTCCCGTAGGGACACCCGGCTGTTTTCTACGCTATACTTGTATTCATGCTCTCAGCTTTTGTTATTTCTCAGATTCTTGTTGGGTTTGCCTTTGTCGCGGACATTGCGTCATTCCAGTTTAAAGCTCGAAAGACTACGTTATTGCTATTTGCTTTCTCTGCCGGGGTGCTGTCAGCACATTTCTTTTTACTTGGAGCAACAACTGCCGGCTTTGTTGTGGCCGTTAGTGCCAGTCGGTTTGTTGTTTCTGCGTTTACCACCGATAAGCGATTAAAGTATTTTTTCCTCGTACTTATTCTGGCCTTAGGTATTTGGACATACGATGGCTATGAGGATATTCTCATTACAACCGCAATGCTGTTGTCTACAATCGCTGCCTTCCATGCCAACGAAAGGCGTTTGCGAGAAATTATGATGATCACAACCACTCTAGTGATTACCCATAATTTTATTATCTTTACTCCCGGAGGAATTTTAGTTGAATCCTTCTTCCTCTCTTCTAACCTTCTCAGCTACTGGCGGTTTTATATTCGTAAGCAGCCCGCTCAGTAATAGCTATATGTTTTCTGCCTTTGTTATTTCGCAGCTGGTTGTCGGGATTGCGTTTGTTCTTGGGTTAAGCTCGTTTCAATTTAAAAACCGTACACATACTCTTTTGCTACTTGGTGTGGCCCAGCTATTAAATGGTCTCCACTTTTTTATTTTGGGAGCTACTACGGCTGGTTTCATGCTGTTGTTGTCAGCAGTTCGGCTCGTTACCGGAACATATACAAAAAAACGCTGGGTGATGTTTGGTTTTATTTTTTTAGCAGTTGTAATCGGTATTCTCACGTTTGAAAAAATATACGACGTACTGCCTGTAATTGGAGTTATCCTGGGAACCGTTGGCACATTTTGTCGAGATGACAGAAAGATGCGCTCGTTTATGTTGGGTGGTTCGACTAGTGGTATTGTATTTAACGCACTGATCTTTTCTCCAGTTGGGTTTGTGTTGGAATTATTCTACCTACTTTCAAACCTAACCAGCTACTGGCGGTTTTATATTCGAAAAGGTGAGGTAACTAAGTGAGATTACTCCATATGCAACTGCTCACCAATTTGAGAGACTTTGTGGGCGATGAGGGGGAAGTCTTGGTTGAGTTTGGGGTGGTTGGTAACTAAGTTCTGTGCTTCGGTGCGGGCGGCTTCAACGAGCTTCAGGTTTTTGATCGCTTCCATGCCGAGGTCAGACAGGCCGGACTGCTTGGCGCCATAGAGCTCACCAGAGCCACGAAACTGCAGGTCATGCTCGGCCAGTTCAAAGCCATTCTTGGCAGTGCTGAGCGCTTTCAGGCGCTCTTTGGTTTTGTCACTCTTGCTTTCCGTCACGGCAAAACAGTAGGGTTGGTGGGTTCCACGAATCACTCGACCACGCAGCTGGTGGAGTTGCGAGAGACCAAAGCGTTCGGCGCCTTCGATGATGATATTGGTGGCGTTGGGGACGTTTACGCCGACTTCCACTACTGAAGTGGCGACCAAGATATCAATCTCGTGGTTAGCAAACTGCAACATCACCGCATCTTTCTCGGCTGGTTTCATTTTGCCGTGCAAGACACCAATCTCGTAATCTTGGAAGACATCTTTTTTGAGACGTACCGCTTCAGCTTTCACACTCTTGAGCTGAAGGGCAGTGGCTTTATCTGGGTCAGGCTCGTCGATGCGCGGACAAATGACATAGGCTTGTCGGCCGGCCGCTAGTTCGGAGCGGACATGCTCGTACATCTTTTTTTGCTGACTCGGGCCGACTATTTCAGTCTTCACTGGTTTGCGGCCGGCCGGCATCTCATCGAGCAGGGTGATATCAAGGTCGCCATAGATGGTGAGCGCTAAGGTGCGAGGAATTGGGGTGGCGGTCATTGAAAGTAAGTGTGGCATTCGAGCATCTTTCTTCGCTAGCTGCTTGCGTTGGTTGGTACCAAAGCGGTGTTGTTCGTCGATAATGACATAGGCAAGATGTTTAAATTCGACCGACTTATAAATAAGCGCGTGAGTCCCAATCAAAATCGGGATCTCGCCATTTTTCACCCACTTGAGTAGCTGGGCGCGGGAGATGTTGGTCGGCTTGGTGGGATCGACTTTGCTGGGGAACTTCTGGCAGCCCGAGCCAGTGATCAGACCAATTGAGATTGGGAGGTGATGAAAGTACTCGATAAAACTCTCGAAGTGTTGTTTGGCGAGGATCTCAGTTGGCGCCATGTAGGCGACCTGAAGATTACCCCAATCCTTGGCGTTGTCTGGCCGCGAAGTAGCGACAGCATAGGCAGTGGTAGCAGCGACAGCGGTTTTACCTGAGCCTACGTCACCTTCAAGCAAGCGACTCATGGCGTGATTACCATTGAAGTTTTTGAGGATCTCACCAATTGATTTGTCTTGACTTTTGGTGAGTGTGAAAGGGAAGCGTTCGGTAAAGGCTTCAACGTGCTCCGACGTGGTCTTAAAGCTGTAGGTACTGGCGGCATTGGCCAGCGCCCGGTTCTGGGCGTTTTGGACTTGGATATAAAATACTTCCTCAAAGGCAAAGCGTTTGCGAGCGCTCTCGGCGTGCTCGGCTTTCTTCGGGGAGTGGATCCAGACGAGTGCAGTTTTTAATACGGGCAGTTTGTAGCGTTTCAAAATCTCTGCGGGAATTGGGTCATGAATTGTATCTAATATGCCTTTCTCAAAACACTTTAGTGCTGTGTGGTAAAACCACTTACTCGTCACACCCTTAGTTTCACGATAGACCGGATAGATGGTCTCGTCGATCTCGGCGTCCGTGCCTTTAAAGATGGAGTCATGTCGATCAATCGGCAAAGCGTCGAGCTTCTCGACTTCCGGGTTGGCAATATACAGCTTGCCTTCTGAGCCAGTGACTTTCCCAGCTACTTTCACGTACATCCCGTCGCTATACATCTTGGCCAAGTAGGGTTGGTTAAACCACATGATCTTAATCTTAGCCGAACCATCTTCAATGTAGCCTTCAGCGATTGGGCGCTTGGTGGTCCAGGCTTTCCGGCTCTTCAAACCCGAGAGCTGACCATAGACGATCGCTTCTTGGTCTTTCTGTAAGCCGCCAACTGACTGCACATCAGAAATATCTTCGTACCGAGCGGGGAGGTGGTACAGTAAATCTTCCACCGTGGCGATCCGTAAACGCTTCAGTGCTTTCTGGTGCGGCTGGTCGATCCGAAAGTGATCGGTGAGGAGGTCGTGTGCTTGCATAGCTGCTACATGATAGCAGGAAGTAGCTGAAGAAACAGTAGGGGTGCTCGCTGTCGCTCGCACCCCATCCACCCAAAATTTGACAACCTAAAGAAACTATTACTATTCAATAAAATCTGCTTGCCAAGGCAAGAGAGAGAGTACTTTGGGTGGTACCGGAGGCACCAACGCCGAAGGAAACGCAATTTCCGGCCGAGGCGCCGGGAGACAAAGGAGAAGACGATGAAGACGCTTATGATGGGCCCCCAGACCGCCGCCGTTCACACCCCGGCCGACATGGGTGGCCGCGGCACGGGCTTCCCGAAGGTGATGGCGCCGGAAACCGACGGCGCCCGCGATCCCGACCGGCTTGCAGGCGCCGTCGACAAGACCGACGACACCAACGCGTCGGCGGTCTGACATCAAGTTCGCCGCCGGCTTCGGCTGGCATCGTTGCAACCAGGGGGGGGTGGCGCAGCCACCCCCAACCAACCTTGAATAGTTTGCACCTACCCATTTTGGGAAGAAAGGTGACCAGACTATCAAGGTTGCTTTTCGTTTTACTGACCAGGTATTTTTGTCCAACTAGCAAGGCATGTCCCGCTCTTACTTTTGTGCGACTGTGTTTAACAGTACAAAAGTAAGGGGAGGCATTGCTTTTCGTTTAGAGAAGAGAATTTTTATAGTAGATAGTAGAGGGGATGATGGGCAGCTGGCCGGCAAAAGCAATCGCTTTTGCCGGCCAGCTGCGTAGTGTGTATACTAGTCACTTACCTATGCCAAAGAAAAAACCAGACTACAATCAGCTTGCGCTGAAGCTGCACAAAAAACTAAAAGGCAAAGTGGCGCTGCAGGTAAAGGGGTCACTAAAAACCACGACCGACTGGAGCATCATGTACACCCCTGGAGTAGCGGCAGTATCTTCATATTTGGCCAAGAAGCCACAGGACGCTCGACAGTACACCAGCAAAGGCAATACAGTCGCCGTCGTCTCTGACGGCTCAGCGGTCTTAGGACTCGGCAATATCGGCCCACTCGGTGCCTTGCCAGTGATGGAAGGGAAAGCGGCAATTTTTAAGTCGATGGCTGACGTCGACGCCTGGCCGCTCGTTTTAGGCACGCAAGACACCGAAGAGATCATTAAGACCGTGAAAGCGATCGCTCCCGGTTTTGGTGGGATCAACCTTGAGGATATCAGCGCGCCGCGCTGCTTCGAGATTGAAGAACGACTTAAAAAAGATTTAGCTATTCCGGTATTTCATGATGACCAGCACGGCACGGCGATTGTAGTCCTAGCTGGTTTGATCAATGCGGCTAAGGTAGTAAAGAAAAAGCTAGAGACGTTGCGAGTCGTCGTGGTAGGCGCTGGCGCTGCTGGACGAGCGATTACGCTGATCCTCTTGCAAGCCGGTATTACCGATGTGGTCGTGACTGATAGCACGGGCGTGCTTCATACTGGTCGTGCGAATACTTCAGGTTATAAAAAAGATTTAGCTAAAGCGACCAACCCGCGTGGTGTGACCGGGGAAGTGCTCGACGCTGTGACTGGTGCTGATGTGATTGTTGGGGTATCAGGCCCAGGTACAATCTCACGGCATCATGTTGAGCAAATGAATAAGGACGCAATCGTGTTTGCACTGGCAAATCCAATCCCTGAGATTAAACCAGAAGATGCGAAGGTCGCGGGCGCCGCGGTCATTGCGACTGGCCGGAGTGATTATCCGAATCAGGTCAACAACTCACTCGTGTTCCCGGGAATTTTCCGCGGTGCTCTCGATAAAGGCGTGCGGGACATTACCGATGATATGAAATTGGCTGCTGCCAAGAAACTAGCTGCGCTGGTAAAAAATCCAACCGCCGGTGAGGTGATCCCGCACATCAGTACAAAAAACTTGGTACAAACGATTGCGAGTGCAATTAGATAATACTATTAAATATTATGGAAGAAATTAACATTCCAGAAAAAACTAGTCCTATTGCACTGGATCTATATCTTGAAACTATCTCAAAGTTTGATGAAATTAACGGGGAACTCCCACAGACTGAGCTGCACGGATTTTACTTGTGGCACGCTGTCACCGACCCAGATTTTAAGGTGGAGGGTTTTTCTATGCTCGACACCTATCGCCATAATGTACTCGAGGGCGAGATGTCAGAGGAACGGTTTAGAGAGTGGTGTGATGACTTTAATTTGCCGTACCCTTTGTTGCCAAAGGTTAATGTCTTAACTGGAGAAGGAAAAGAATACAGCACGTGGTATCAATCTGAAACAGAGAAGCGTATTGATGCGTATGAAGCGTGGGCTGAGGAACAAGGGATTAATACTCGCCCGGGAACAGTAATGATTTTTATAGATGCAGAAGGTAATTCGTATCGTGTAAAAACTGATGCAGACAGTCGCGGTGAGATTATTGTAGCGTAAACACCATAACGAAACGCCCGACAATCAAGTCCGAAAGTCGGATGATTCGTCGGGCGCGGTGCCCTGGTTTTGATTTTGAGTGCGAGCGGTCGATGCCGCTCGCCGTCTCTTGCGCGACTGATTATTCAGAAGCTTGCTCGGCAGCTGCTTTTCTTGCTGCCTTCTCATGTTGGGAGGCCACTTCCTCTGCATCTTTGTGAAGGCAGTGTTGATGCAGACCCGCCATAGTCATTGGAAGCAGGTCCTCGCCAGGTCCCGACAAATCTACCTTCAACTCATCAGTCAGTGCGAGAATAAGTTCCTGCGCATCGACAGGGGTGAAACCCATGCCTTCCAAAGTAGTGTCAGGACAAGAAGAAATCAGAGCTGGTTGGAAGCGCTTGAGGCCCTCAAATGCTGCACACGCTTTTGAAAACTGCATTTGAAATTGGGCGATACCCTTAGCAACGCTCATTTTATTATCCTCCGTTTGGGTTGAAGCATATAATTCCATATATACATGAGTTTAGCAATGCATTTGAACTAGAAGAGTCACCCGGTATATGCTATTCTACCAGCCACAATCAAATACATATGGAGGGTTGGCTGAGTGGTCGAAAGCGCTTCACTGCTAACGAAGTAAGGGGTTAAACCCTTCAAGGGTTCGAATCCCTTACCCTCCGCATCCTCGAGCTAGCTCGAGACATTAAATTAATATGAAAACATATATTATTTCATATGACCTAAGAAAGGTGAGAGATTACGAAGGCCTTTATGCTGCCATAAAATCTTATGGCACGTGGGCTCACGTGCTGGAGTCTCTTTGGGCTGTTCATACTTCTAGTTCAGCAAAAGAAATTCGTGAAAATCTACTTTCTTACATGGATTCTGATGACGGTATCTTTATAGTAAAGTCTGGAGGCGAGGCTGCTTGGAGGAAGGTAATATCAAGGAATGCTTGGTTGAAGAAATATCTATAGAATCATGGACACGAATTCTACACAACATGAATCAGAACATGATAGCAAGGTCCAAGTTAAACGTGGCAAGGTGGATTCGTTGGACGTGTACGAAGTTACAGGGGATGAGTTAGAGCTTATTGAAAGAGGTTCACCAAATTCATTATATTTAAACTTTTCAATTTTTCTTATCTCAATAGGAACAGCTTTCTTAATCACTTTGCTCACTGTAGACATTGTGCCTATCTCAAAGATGTTTATAATTTTCACTCTAGTAACCATTGTTGCATTTGTAGTGGGGGTATTCCTATTCATTCTTTGGTATAGAAATCGAAGTTCACTTTCAGGTGTATTTAGTAAAATTAAGGGACGTATGCAACCAGATTCAATTCCACCAGAATTGAGTAGTGAGACAGAGACCCCATAAATATCATATGCTCGAGACACTATCAAATCAGAATCTGAAAATAACTAAATTGGTCAAGCAGGGCTTGGCATCACACGGTTCTAACTTGAGACAGCCCGCAAAGCAAATACTGCCGCCGCAAGGCGGTTTTGTGTTTGTGGAGGCTAAAGTAACAGTCCGGGGGACTGTTGCGTGGGATTCGAAAAGCTTTTGAGTTATTTTCAAGCTAGCGCTGAAAATAGCCAAAAGGTATACTGTCTATGTAATGGAAGAATCCCTTCCGCATCCTCAAGCTAGCACGAGACACTCTGTTTTTGCTAGTTTTGCTATAATTGATCTATGAAAAAAACTATTCTTATTGTACTAGCCGGTTGTGTTGCGCTGTTCGTACTTATCGCACTAGCCGGTATGTATAAATTTAATTACCTGGCTTCGCAGCCTGGGTATGACGTCGATGGAAATAAAATTGAAGCCACCGACACCTTTGAAGTGATTGAGGTTTTAGGTCAGAGTTGCCAGACTACTAGTGACTGCGAAATTCCAGCCGAGTACGCATTGCAGTCAAATTGTCCCTATGATTCAGTATGTATAGAAAATAGCTGTGCAGTTATTTGCCCGTATCCTTTTTCTGGCAAGAGTACAGCTGGGTCTGGTTTCCAAAATGCAACATATAGTATCAATGGTGAATCAGTAGTTTTGGTTGATGGTTTTGCTGAAACAGACGCTGCCCCGGGTGCAGCTGCAAAAATAATCACACGTTATTTTGGTAACGAGGTTCGTACTGATCTCAATGATGATGGTAGAGAAGATGTAGTATTTTTGCTTACGCAAGAGACAGGTGGCACTGGGACCTTTTTCTATGCTGTAGCAGCGCTTAATAGAGAGGGCGGTTGGGAGGGCTCCCAAGCGTTTTTCTTAGGAGACAGAATTGCGCCACAAACCACGGAAATGAGTCAGAACCCTGATCATAAAAACGTAATTGTGTTCAATTATGCAGATCGAGAAACCAGCCAAGCAATGTCAGAACAGCCAGCAGTCGGTAAAAGTGTTTGGCTTAAGCTCGATGTAGAGTCGATGACTTTTGGTGAAGTCGCTCAAGATTTTGAAGGCGAAGCTGATCCAGATATCATGGCTCTTGATATGCAGACCTGGACGTGGGTAAAAACTCAGTACAGTAATGATATTGAATTGGTACCCAATCAGCCAAATACTTTTACTATCACGTTCAATGGTGAGGGATCAGTTTCGGCAACGACAGACTGTAACGCAATGAGTGGAACGTACGAACTGGATGGAAATCAGATTATATTTGGACCAATAGCGATGACCAAAATGTTTTGCTCAAATTCGCAGGAGCAGGAATTTGCATCCATGTTAGCTGAAGCGCACTCTTTCTTCTTTACACGAAAAGGAGAACTTATTTTTGAGTTTGATAGGGGCACCGCTACTTTCCGTTAAAGACTAGACATATCCACAGCTATATAGCTTAAAATTGTTATACTTGTCGAGTATTTATAATTATATCCACCGATACTCATGAAAAAAATTCTTTTGATCTCAGGTTCGCTACGCGCAAAATCATTTAACACAGCATTACTTCGTAGTTTTGATGCTAAGTTGGCTGGCCAGGCAGAGGTGGAGTGGGCGGATATTCAATTGCCACTTTTTAACGAAGAGCTTGAAGCGGATTTCCCAAAATCAGCTGAGGTGTTACGACAACAAATTTTAGCTGCGGATACAATTGTGATTGCAACTCCAGAATATAATCGAGGTATGACTGGTGTTCTCAAAAACGCTATCGACTGGGCGTCTCGCCCGTACGGTCAAAATGCCTGGAAGGGTAAAGAGGTGCTCGTCGTGGCAGCGGCGTACGGCATGCCGGGCGGGGCGCTCGCCCTCTATCAGGTGAAGCAAGTATTGCTCCATCTTGGTGCTCATGTGCTTGGTTCGCCAGAATTTATGGTGGCGCAAGCTCAAAATAAGTTTGATGAGACTGGGGCAATTACTGATGAGTCAACTCGAGATCACGTCACGTCGGCAGTCGCTGTCCTGCTCCAGGAATAGCGTGTGAAACCTATCTTTCAAGTTTTGACTGCAGATAAAAACGACTACCAATATAGGTCATGATGCTGAGACTAAGAGTAATAAGTACGTGAGCGACTAAGAAGCGTCGGGTGAAGGTGTAGAGTTGGTTGAGTAGTTCAAAGTCGTATTCTACGATTGGCATGCCTGAAAAGAGTATTGAGCCAAGGTGGAAGCTGAAGAGATAGATGGGGATTTGCACAATCGGGTTCCAGATAATCAGCGCGAGGAAAATAGTCGGTCGGTTGATGTGAGGAAAAAGAAAAATAACTACCAATGCGAGGAGGGCACTAAAACCAAATGTCGGCAACAACGCAATAATAGTGCCGATCGCTAAACCGAGCGCCATGTGATGGGTGGTAAAGTCGCCGAGTAGTATCTTGGCCCACTCTTGCTTTAGATGACGAGTTAATTTCATAGGGTAACAATACCAAAGAATTATAGATTGTGTGTCTACCTTAGTCAGTTACACAATTGCAAATTGAGAATATCCTGATGGTTGAAGCAATTCTAGCAGCTGCTCTGGTAGGGATTTCATCTCTAATCGGGGCTCTTTTCTTTGGAAATACTAGACGATTAATCGGTGCACAACGTTATGTGGTGCCGATGGCAGTAGGAGTGTTTTTGAGTTTGGTGTTGTTACAGGGCAGTACGTAATTTTGTAATAAGAATCTTTGGGCGTTGTAGTAAAGGGTGAGGCAGAGGTGTTATATACACGAATGACGCTGCTTCACCAACACTCCTTTGCAAAGAGTAGCACTATTACTTATCTATTACGTACACACTATGATTAAACACATTATGATCCCGGTAGCAGCATTCGCTGTTACAGTGACCGGAGCGAGCGCATTTAATAGCGACATGCTCGAAAAACTCGATATCAATCTAACTGACACACAGATTTCTGCGCTCGAAGAAGCTCATGAATTGAAGCAAGCTGGAGCAGAGCGTGAAGACGTCAAGGCAGTAATTGAAGCGGCTGGTCTTGACCGCGACGATCTGAAAGAGATTCGCCAAAGAATGCACGAAGTCCGAAAAGAAAATCGTGCGGCAGTGAAAGCAGCAGTAGAAGCAAATGATTACAACGCATTCACTGATGTTGCTCCAGAGAAATTGACTGACGCGATTGATTCAGCAGCCGATTTTGCCAAGTTAGTAGAAGCGCATGAATTGAGAGAAGCTGGTGACAAGGAAGGGGCAAAAGAAATTATGGCTGAACTAGGAATTGAAAAGCCAGAGCGTGGCGGCCACAAGGGTGGAATGCACGGCGAACGACCAGAACAGAACTAAGCTCATCATCGGTGGTCCTGACTTTATAGAGGTCGGCAGTCAGCTGAGAGAGGGGACAAAAGACGCGGCCTGGCCGCGTCTTTTGTAATATTAAGCTGGCTATGGTGTAGTAGATAGTACACGTATGTCTGACAATACTGATGAACGCGTTGCAGAGGCTGTGCAAGCTGGTGATGCTGAAGCATTTGGCATACTGATTGAGCGCTATGAAGCAAAACTAAAGCGGTATGCGCGGAAGTTTTTGAACTACCAGGAAGAAATCGAAGATTTGGTTCAGGATGTATTTATTAAATCTTATACAAACATTCAGTCTTTTGATTCACGACAAAGATTTTCTCCGTGGATTTACCGCATCGCACACAATGCCTTTGTAAATGAACTTAAGCGTAAGGAGCGGAGGAGCTTTATCTTCTTTGATGCTGACACGATTTTACCGCAGTTGCCAGCCAAAGAAACCACTGACAAAGCAGTGCTTGATGCTGAGTTGCAGACTGAACTTGACTCGCTGATTGTTGAGCTGCCGGCAAAATATCGTGAGGCCTTGGTCCTGCATTATTATGAAGAACTGAGTTATCAAGAAATCAGTGAAGTGCTACAGATACCAGTGACGACAGTCGGTGTTCGTATGAGCCGCGCTCGAGACAAGCTTAAACGTAGCTATGTAGAGAAAAGAGAGCATAACAACATTAATATATGAGTGACACCAAACACGACATTCTTACAAAAATACAATCAGGCGAGGTCGATATGAGGCCGCGCTGGCACTTTGCACTCCGTAGCTTACTCTTGATTTTTGGGGTGCTGACGGCAGCATTGATTGTGGTCTATCTGCTCAGTTTTGTACTGTTCGCGCTGCGTCAGAGTGGGGTTGGATTTTTCCCGCTGTATGGTTTTCGTGGTTTGAGTGTGTTTGTGATGAGTTCGCCGTGGTTGCTGATTGCTTCAGCTGGTGCTCTGGTCGTGGTCCTGCAACTTTTGGTACACAAATATTCATTTAGTTATCGTCAACCTTTGCTGTATTCGGTTGTGGTACTGGTGGGAGTGACATTACTGGGGTCGTATATGATTGGCCAAAGTCAGTTGCATCAGCACCTTGAGAGTTTTGCCCGTGAACGTACTACCCCGGTGCTTGACCGGTTATACCGTGGCATTGATGAGCGGCAACCAGAAAATATTATGTTTGGCACGGTGACCAGTACATCTGACACTGGTTTTGTACTAGTAACTGATCGGGGTGAAGAGTTACAGATAATTGTTTCAAAGCGCACCAGGCAGCCGCGCCGGCTAGAACACAAAGCAGGAGAGAGAGTAATTGTCTTTGGGGATCGAGACGGAGACAGGGTCGACGCGCTAGGGGTTCGTCCAGCACCAAACGATTTTGTCCGAGGTAAACCTCGCCGTGGGGGATCAGAACAACAGCCTGTTCGAATTCAGTAACTGACTACTAGTTATTTTTGTGAGCTGTGCAGGTTCCTCGTACCGTCACCTCAATATCATCAATCGTAAAGTGTTCAAGTTGTAAGAGGTCTTTCATTTTTTTGTCAGCGGCTGTGAAGTGAAATACTTTGTTGCAGTCAGAACAGACCGCGTGATGGTGGGGTTCGGTCTGGTATTCGTAGGTGGTGTTGGTGCCAGAGAAATTGATTGCTTTGATCATTTTTTCTTGGACAAATAGATCAAGGCTGCGGTAGATGGTGACGAGGTCAATATCTGGAAGGTGCTCGTGCAGCTCTTTAGCAGTGCATGTGCCGTGGTGGTTTTTGAGCTCATCGAGAATAGCTTGGCGTTTTTTTGTTAGTTTTATAGACATATGCAAATGACTTGCATTTTAGCATACGCTTGGTATACTGACAATTGCAAATCATTTGCACTTATTTCATTTACAATTTTAATATAGTTTAAGTATGTTTGAAGCCTTGCTCGCCGCTGTTGCTGTCGCCGCCACCTCCTTGGTTGGGGCTTTGTTTTTTGGTAATACAAAAGGTCTTCATGGTGCACAGCGTTTTGTTGTCCCCGTAGCGGTTGGGGTGTTTTTGAGTCTAATTCTGTATGAGTTGATTCCAGAGACCCTGGCTCAAGCACCTGAGTATGGTGGGCTGGCGGTCGCGTTCGGATTTATTGCTTTTTATATTTTGGCTCAGGTGTTGCACCGTAGATATCATCATCTTGAAGCAGATGATTGCGATCGTAAAGGAGCGGCCATGCTGCTATTGGTTGGTGACGGTATTCATAATATTGCTGATGGTGTCATCTTAGGAGGGGCGTTTTTGATTGATCCGACAGTAGGTATTGCAACAGCAATTGGATTGGCGCTGCACGAGATTCCTCAGGAGATAGTGGAATTTGGTGTGTTGATCCGGGCGGGGTATACCCGGACACAAGCGATGCTTCGGAACTTTATATCAGCTAGTAGTGTCATTCTTGGTACACTCCTGATCTATGGATTGTCTGAACATGCAGCAGACTATGTGTGGGTTATCACCGGTGTTGCAGCGGGTAACCTGCTCTTCTTGGCAGCGAGTGATTTGCTCCCACGGATCCACGGTAACTTAAAAAACTACGGTAGTATCTGGAATGCGTCTATCGCGATTGTAGTTGGGTTTGTGGTTATGACTGGCGTTTTGAATTGGACACACGCTGAGTTTGGTCATGGACATATTGACAGTGAGCATGGTACGCATGATACACATGATGGTCACGACCACTAAAATAGTATTGCTATGGAAACTACCTTTTCACTACCAACAGCAGACGACCATCGTATCTACGGAACATGTAATTCAGTGTCTAGTTCTAAGGCGATAATTTTGGTACATGGACTAACCGGGTACCAACATGAGCAACACTACATGCGGGCTATTCCTTTTTTCAACGCTGCTGGCTTTGATGTAGTGCGGTTTAACTTTTATAGTGATCAACCGAAAGCTCGTACACTGGCTGATTCATCAATTCCACTGCAGACAGAAGACTTGAATACTGTTATTGAGCATTTTAATCAGCAGTATGAAGAACTGTATGTGGTTGGACATAATCTGGCTGGGCCAGTTATCTTGGGAGCTGATCAGAGTTTGGTTTCAAGGCTTGTGCTTTGGGATCCAACATCAGGAGTACCTTCAGCAGAAGCCTTGGTTGCTAAAGGTTGTGTGTACGATGAGCGGATTGATCGGTATGTGTTTAATAGTATTGGACGGGATATTTTGCTTGGGCAGGCAATGGTTGATAGCTGGATTGCCGCAGCAGATGTTAATAGGTATGCAGCCATGGCTGCAAAGCCACTGAAGGTAATTTTTGCAGGTGAAGATACTAACAAAGATATCTGGATACCATATCTTGATACACTCGAAGTTGAGCATAAGTACACCATTATTGCTGGTGCAACCCATGGGTTTGTGGAAGAGGGAACACTCGAAAAACTATACGAAGAGACACTGAGTTGGATTGCGTCTTAGTGAGCGAGGGCTAGACAGGTAATTGAAGCGGGGCAGTGCGGCGAAAGCGCAGCTTTCGCCGCACTGAGAGTCGCACCAGTGGTGGTGACATCATCGAGTAGTAGTATGTGCTGATTTGTAATGTGTTGTGTTGGGTCTTTCGCGAGCACAAAAGCACCGTGCACATTTGTCAGTCTTTCTTTACGAGCGAGGGTTGTTTGAGGGGTCGTGTCAACCACACGAAGCAGTACATCTGTCACGATGGTTATATTTTTCAGATGGGTCATTTTTTCGGTGAGAAGTTCGATTTGGTTGTACCCACGACTACGCTTTCGTTGCTTGGATAGAGGTATTGGTAGCACTACATAATTTTTTGTCTGTTGACGCATATAGGTATCAAGTACGGTGGATAGCATATGTATTGCTTGTGAATTGCGATGATATTTTAATTCGTGAATACAGGCTCGAACGAGGGGGTTTTGGTAGGGTAGCAGTGCGGCAGCTTCACCAGTGTACGTCGGCTGGACATACTCAAGGAGAGCAGTGTGTGAGTACTTAGCGATGAAGGCTGCATCAGTGCGCTGGGGGAACAATGAGTCGATTATATTAGTTAGTGTTTGTTTCCAGTGCATAAACTTAAAACTCTCATGTTAGAATTATGACACAATCATGGCCTTTGATTTTAAGAAAATCTTTTCTTCATTAAAAAACTCTGTTCCTCAAGTCCCCAAGCGGGTGATGGGGATTGATATTGGTTCGTCATCGATTAAGGTGGTTGAGGTAGAACAGACTGATGTGGCGCTGACTCTACGCACCTATGGTGAATTGCAACTTGGTCCTTATGCTGACAAGGACTTGGGTGAAGCTGTTACGCTTGAGCCCCAACGCCTCACTGAAGCGGTGGTTGATGTGATGCGTGAGTCAGGCGTACAAGCGACTTCAGGTGTTTTGGCGCTGCCGCTGGGAGCTAGTTTTGTGACGGTTGTGCCGATTTCAGTGACTGCAACTGAAGACATTGATTCTAAGATTAGAGTTGAAGCACGAAAGTATATTCCGGTACCACTATCTGAAGTTATTTTAGATTGGTCTGAACTCGATCAATATGGAGATAAAAATAGCCAGGTACATGAAGTATTATTGGCTGCAATTCAAAGTGAGGCATACAGGCGGTATCAAAAATTAATGAGTGATGTTGGCTTGGCTTCTGAACCAGCTGAGATAGAGCTTTTTAGTACTGTGCGCGGGATTTTTAGACCAGAAGACACCACAATTGGAATTATTGATCTTGGTGCACAAACGAGCAAACTTTACATTGCTGCTGAGGGAAATCTTGAACGTATCCATCGCGTGTACGAAGGAGGGGCTGCGTGTACCAAACGCATCTCTAAGATGCTGTCCGTTTCTTTTAGAGAAGCTGAGATTATGAAGCGAAATTACACACCAGGTGATGCGGCCGGTGAAGATATAAAAAAAGCCTATAGCAGCACTATCGAGCGTTCGGCACAAGAATTTAAGCGAGTTATTGAACAGTATGAAGCCCGTAAAGGGGCACCGCTTGGGCGAGTAGTTATTACTGGTGGTGCGGCTGCATTCCCTGGAGTTGAAGCTCACCTAAGTGATTTATTTTCCCGAGATGTTGTTAAGGTACGACCGTTTGGCAAGTTGGCTTATCCAGCTTTTATGGAAGATACGTTACAAGAAGCTGGCTTGTCATTTGCGCCAGCGCTTGGTGCCGCTATCAGACCTTTTTATTTAAACAACTAAACTACCTGTCCACAAGGAACACGATAATGTTTTTTAGTTTCGCGTATAATTATTAGTAATGGATAGTTCTCCGAGTGGATCTTTTATACCAAAACGAAATGTGGCTCACCAACCACGCCGACCTGTTGGGAAGCGGATTTATCTGTTCAGCTATGTTGCGTACACGTTCTTTTTTGGGACATTACTCGGGGTGGTAGGTATTTTCTTTTTAAATCAACAAGCAGATAAAAAACTTAATGAAACCATAGCTTTAGTTAGTGTCGCACAGGCCGATTTCGACCGGGAACAAATCAAAGAAATTACTGATATTGATGCTCGCATTCGATTGGCAAAGCAAGTACTTGATGCACATGTAACCTTACGATCAGTCTTTGCGGGATTGGAAAGTTCGGTAGTTGAATCTGTTCAGTTTTCTTCATTTGGGTATACATATAATGATGGAGAACCAGTCAAAATAAAACTTGAAGCTTCAGCACCAGATTTTGATACCATTCTATTCCAACGAGAAATGCTAGCTGGAAGTTTACTGTTTAGCGATGCCCAGTTCAGTGAAATAATGTATGGAACTGCCGCGAATGAGTCTGAGGATACAGAAGAAATTTCTAGTGAAGTGAGATTTGTGATTGAAGCATCTATACCAGTTGCTGATTTAGCGTATCAGCCGCTGAACCCTGAGAGGGCAGCACCAGTTATAGAAACTGAGGTGTTTGATGAAATAAATGTGGAGGGAAGTGAAGAAATTGAAGAAATTAATGAAGCAGCAGCAGAGATCAGAGCTGATATTAGTAATCAAGAAAATCTCTAGTTTATGGGCGCTCGAACTACAATTCAGATAGCATTGATCGTTATTTCGATCATTATTATAGCTACTTTTATTAATCCGAAATTTCAAGTATTAAAAGCAACTCAAGACGAAACTGTGGAATATCAAGAGGCGCTTGATAATGCAAATTCATTTCAATCTGAGCTGCAACGTTTACAGACTCAAGTTGATAGTTTTTCTGCCACTCAGTTGTCTGCTCTTGAAACGTATTTGCCTGACACTGTTGATCCAGTAGTAGTAATGCGTGACTTGGCAGCAATCGCAGAGCAAGTCGGTTTGGATGTGACTTCATTAGCAACTGCTGAGGGATTTGAATCGAGAAGTGCTAATTCAGTCGCTGCACAGGGTCAAGCATTTGAGGAGGAAAGATCATCAGTGACTCTAGCCACTACTCAAGTGAGTTTGGGTGTGATCGGAGACTATGAACAGCTTAAAAATTTTCTCAACTTTGTTGAGCAAAACAAGTACCCTCTTCGCGTGACTGCAATGAGC
Organism: uncultured Candidatus Saccharibacteria bacterium; assembly: GCA_964350645.1. GTDB lineage: Bacteria > Patescibacteriota > Minisyncoccia > Phycocordibacterales > UBA918 > OLB19. The sequence continues at coordinate 286,666 of CAYGJY010000002.1, forward strand.
TTTACGGCAAGTGGAGATGTATTGTTTTCAGTCGAATTTACTATTGAAACCTATTCCTTAGCAACATCATAACTATGACACCTTTTGTAAAAAACGGCCTTATACTCCTCGGCATTCTCGTCATTGGCGGTTTGGGTTATTACTTATTCGTTCTTAATAGTGATGCTGATCTAGTCGTTTCTACGACAACTACAAATGCCGCGCAATTAGCAAGTGAACAATTCTTGCGTGAGCTCAATACTATTAAGACGGTTAATTTGTCAGGTGACTTATTTTCAGATCCGCGTTTCCTATCCTTGACTGATTTCTCAGAGCCATTGGTTGAGAAGTCAGTTGGTCGAAATAACCCTTTCTTCCTGGCGCAATAGCGTATGGATGTATTACAAAGTTTACAATCACAGCAGATCATCTCACCTGAGGTAGTTACTAAGGTTGAACAAAGAGTTGGTAAAGATGGTGAATCATACGAATTAGCTCTCCTGGCGGAAGGAGTTTCGTCTGATGTGTTGAGAGATTCTTTTTCGTCATATTATGGTGTGCCGAGTCATATCTTTCGAGAAGAAGATGAAGTCACCGAGGAAATACTTTCATACATACCTGAAGATTCTGCGCGACATTATAAAATTATCCCGCTCAAAGTAGAGGATGAGGTACTTGTTGTTGGTGTCAACGACCCGGAAGATTTACAGATTCGCGAAGTTCTGAGTTTTATCAGTAGCAAACACGGTTTGCCGTATAAGTTAGTCTTCATGCTGAAGGCTGATTTGGAGAAAGCGCTGCAGGCATATGACAACTTAACCGGTGAAGTTGACGAAGCCCTCACCTCACTTGAAGATGAACTGAGTGCCAAAACAGACCCTAAATCGAAAGAAGAAGAATCAAAAGATGCCCTTGAGCACCTTAAAGAGGACGCTCCTGTTACTAAAATTGTGGCTACAATTTTACGTTATGCAGTAGACGGTGGAGCTTCTGATATTCACGTTGAACCAAATGATACTAAAGTCAAAGTTCGTTTCCGAGTAGATGGTATTTTAGCGACTAGTTTAGAATTACCAGTAAAAGTCCAATCGGCAGTGGTGGCGCGAGTAAAGATTTTGTCCTCAATGCGCCTTGATGAGAGACGTAAGCCACAAGATGGTCGATTCTCGGCGACCTTTGACGGTCGGAAGATTGACTTCCGTGTTTCAATTCTCCCGACAAATCATGGCGAAAAGATTGTGATGCGTATTTTAGATAATGTGAAGGGCGTCAGCACTTTAGCTGATACTGGAATTTCAGAACGCCATATCGAATCTATTCGACGAATGGTACAAGAGCCGTTTGGTATTATTTTAATCTCGGGTCCAACTGGATCTGGTAAGTCGACTACGTTGTACGCCATGTTAGGCGAGATCGATAAACAAAGTAAAAATGTTTTGTCACTAGAAGATCCAGTTGAGTATAATATTGAAGGAGTCAGTCAATCTCAAGTACGACCAGAGATTGGGTATACGTTTGCAGCCGGGCTGCGTACGGCGCTCCGTCAAGATCCTGACGTGATTCTCGTGGGTGAGATTCGTGATAAAGAAACCGCTCAACTAGCGATTCAGGCTGCTCTTACTGGTCACTTGGTTCTATCTACTATTCACACCAACAACTCGATTGGAGTGATTCCGCGTCTTATTGACATGGGGGTTGATCCTTATTTGATCGCTCCGACTCTGAAGCTCGCAATTGCCCAACGATTGGCTCGTCGCATTTGCCCTGGCACTGGTAAAGAAGAGTCAATTGACGGTAGTATCGAAACTATGATGAATCGCGAGTTTGAAACCCTGCCAGAGCGATATCATTCAGTCATTCCAAAATCTCGGACTGTATTGCATCCAGAACCGTCGGCGGGGTGTGCCACTGGTACTAAGGGGCGGGTAGCAGTGACGGAATTATTTGAAGTGACAACCGAAATAGAGGGTTTGATTTTACGCGGTGCGTCAGAAGAAGATATGTATCAAGCGGCTCGTAAAAATGGATTTGTGAGTATTAAAGAAGACGCTATCATTAAAGCGCTTAATCATACTATTCCGTATGAAGAAGTCAGTGTCTTCGGTACGAAGGTTGGTCAAGAAAATGTATTACAAGAAGAGTCTCCTGTCGATAACCTGCTAAAAGAAGATTCACTTGACGTATAATGTATTTATATGAAACTTCTGCTCGTTGATGATGATGCCTTTTTACGTGATATGTACGCGACAAAGTTCACGGAGGCTAAACACGATGTTTCAGTAGTAAAGAGTGGCGAGGAAGCACTTATTCTGCTTGATCAGGGAGAGGCATTTGATGTGATTGTTATGGATATGGTTATGCCAGGGATTACTGGTGTAGAGTTGCTAAAGAAAATTAAAAAAATTGGAAGTGGAGAAACCGCCAAATGTGTCATTCTTTCAAATCAGGGTGAACAATCAGACATTCAGGCAGCTACAGCAGCTGGAGCGGTTGGTTATATTGTCAAAGCTGAATCTATCCCGAGTCAAGTGGTAAAAAAAATTGAAGAGTTAGCAGCATAATAGTTATATATGGCAGCCGTAGATTACAAAAAAGAACTTAATGACTTAATGGAAGTGGTGACATCAGAAGATGGTTCTGATCTACACTTCTCTGTTGGGGTACACCCAATGGTGCGAGTAGCTGGCTCGCTTATACCGTTGGTAAAAAAGCCAATTTTGACTAATGATGATATGCATGGCTTTTGTAAAGTCCTTATGACTAAAGAGCAGTATGATACATATATTGAACTTCATGAGATGGACTTCTCGTATGCATATAAAGAAGGAGTACGTTTTCGTGGTAATGGCTATTTCGAGCGAGGCAATTTATCGGTTGCGTTACGCTTGATTCCCAATGAAATTCGTACCTTTGAAGAACTCAACCTTCCGACTATCCTTGAGAGTTTCGTAATGCGGCCACAGGGGTTTTTTCTTTGTGTTGGTCCAGTTGGACAAGGTAAGTCGACAACCCTTGCAGCGATGATTGAGCTAATTAATCAAACTCGATCAGAACATATTGTAACTATTGAAGATCCAATTGAATATATCTTTGAACCCAAAAAGTCTCTGATTGATCAGCGAGAGGTGAAAGTTGATACTAAAGATTTTGCAACTGCACTCAATGCTGCGTTCCGGCAAGATGTCGACGTGATTATGGTGGGGGAGATGCGTAACCCAGAAACAATCTCTACAGCAGTAACGGCAGCTGAGACCGGTCACTTGGTGCTTTCGACCTTGCACACCAACAGTGCAGCGCAGACAATTGATCGTATTATTGACAGTTTCCCGGCTGGCCAGCAGGGCCAGATTCGTATGCAGCTCTCAACCTCATTGGCTGGTATTTTCTCGCAGCGTCTCATTCCGCGTATTTCTGGAGGCATGGTGCCTACGTATGAACTCTTGATTAACAACAGTGCCGTTGCTAACTTAATTCGCGAAAAGCGCACTCATGAGATTCAGACATTGATTGAAACTGGTCTTGAGCAAGGTATGATTGATATGAACCGTTCGCTAGTTGATCTAGTTAAGAAAGGAGAGATTACCGTTGAGAACGCATTTGCCTATTCAATTAATCCTAAGGGTCTTGAGCGACTCATGTAAATATGATTTTTTCTTATAAGGCGATTGACCAAAATAACGCTTCTCGTGAAGGAACTGTCGAGGCAACCAACATTGACGCAGCGATTTCAACAGTACAAAAGCGAGGTTATACGGTAATTTCGATTGAACCGATTGAAGAAAAAAAAGCGTTTTATGAAATTCAGTTTGACTGGTTTCAGGGAGTTTCGAATAAAGAGGTAGTAATCCTCTCGCGGCAGCTTGCAACGTTGTTTGATGCGCAAGTTTCAGCGCTACGTATTTTCCGTTTAATGGCAGCAGAGTCTGAGAGTCCCCAGTTACGCAATGTGCTCAACACAATCGCTGATGATTTGCAGTCAGGAAGCTCAATCTCGAGAGCGCTTGCCGGTCATCCAAGTGTGTTTTCGTCTTTTTATGTCAACATGGTGAAAGCTGGTGAAGAGTCAGGTTCACTTGAACAATCATTTGCATACCTGGCAGATTATCTTGATCGGACCTATCAAATCGTTACTAAAGCACGTAACGCTCTTGTTTATCCAGCCTTTGTGGTGGGAGTGTTTGTGTTGGTGATGGGACTCATGCTCACCTTGGTTATTCCAAAGATCGCTCAGATTTTGACTGATTCAGGTCAGGAATTGCCAATTTATACCAAAATCGTAATTGGTCTGTCTTCATTTCTCTCGAACTACATTGGCCTCATATTAGTGCTCGGTTCGTTTGTTGGAGTAGGTATCTGGAAGTTTGCTCAAACCGACGTTGGTAAACGAGCTCTCGATGAGCTTAAGATTAGCGTGCCATACTTAGGCGACCTTTTCAGAAAACTCTACCTCACTCGTATTTGTGATAACTTAGCCACGATGTTGAGTAGTGGTATTTCAATGGTGCAAGCACTCGAAGTAACTGGTGAAGTGGTTGATAATGCTGTCTACAAAGAAATTATTACCAACACGCTAATTGAAGTCAAAGGTGGACGATCATTTTCAGATTCTATTTCTGCCTACCCGGAAATCCCAGGCGTATTGTCACAAATGGCTAAGGTTGGAGAAGAGACGGGTAACTTATCTGAAATTTTGACGACCTTAGCCACATTCTATCAACGTGAAGTGAATAATGCGGTGGACACTCTAATCGGACTCATTGAGCCATTAATGATTGTGATGCTTGGTCTTGGGGTTGGAACTTTGCTGGCTTCAGTTTTGATGCCTATTTACAATCTGACGAGCGCTATTTAGGAAAATAAGAAGTCCGCAAAGCGGACGGCTATATGTCCTTAAGCATTCTTGTCCACACCTCGTCACCGTTTCATTATAGTTCTACGTATAATTATAGGTAAACCCTGTAACGTAGGGCAGTCTATCGAAGCAAACAGCTGTGGCTTCGATGGAAATCATTAATAAATAAAAGTTTTTATGACAAAACAACTATTCAAACGAGGGTTTACCCTCATCGAACTCCTGGTGGTGATTGCCATCATCGGTATCTTGGCTTCTGTTGTGCTGGCTTCTTTGAACTCCGCGCGAGACAAGGGAACTGATGCAGCGATTCAGTCTGGGGTTAATAACTTCCGAGCCCAAGCAGAAATTATTGGCCAGCAAGCCAATGGTTCAGTCAATTATGACACTGTCTGTAGTGGTACGGGTGCAGGTTCGACTGAGGCTTTGCGAACAGATGTCGATGCAAAAAATGGAGCAACTGCTTCTAATATGTATTGTGCAGATGACCAAGACGAATGGGTATTTGCTACCCAATTGGTTGGGGCACCTGGAGATTTCATTTGTATTGACTCAACTGGAGCTTCTGGGGTTACAACTGGGGTAATCGATGCGGCTTCGACAGGCAATAACTGTGCAGCTGTGATCGCTTCAAGTCCGTAAAGTTTTACGTACAAACAAAAAAAGCGCCTTTTGGCGCTTTTTTTGTTTGTACAGTATGTTCGGCGCCTGCGGCGCCGAACATACTGTACAATTAAGCAATGGAAATACCGTTCCTTTCATACTACCTCGCGTTCACTGTGTTTGTTTTTGGAGCCATTATCGGTAGTTTTTTGAATGTAGTTATATATCGTTTCCATACGGGTAAGTCCCTCAATGGCGATTCACACTGTTTGTCGTGCCTTGAGCCATTACGTTGGTTTGAATTATTTCCACTCGTATCGTATCTCTGTCTGCGAGGAAAGTGCCGTACCTGTGCCTCCTATATACCACCTCGTTATTTTGTGGTTGAACTAGCTACTGCCTTGGGATTCTTGGGTATCTACAGTCTTGGGAGCTCTTTTATAACTATGTTTTTCTTGGGGATGGTCTTGGCAGTCCTGATTGTGATTGCTGTCTATGATCTCTATCATTTTGTCATTCCCAATGAGCTTGTGCTTTTGCTTGGCGTTATTGCGGTAGCAGAATCTGGCTATCGTTTGTACGAAGGAATGGCCTATACAGCTCTACTCAATCCGGTACTCTCAGCGCTAGGGGCGTTTATGTTTTTTGCTAGCTTATGGAAATTCTCCAAAGGTCGCTGGATTGGATTTGGTGATGCCAAGTTAGCGATACCGCTCGGTTTCATGGCTGGATTTCCGGCAGTCTTTTCACTAGTCGTTTTATCGTTTTGGATCGGGGCAGTGCTCAGTGTGGCTTTATTAGGTTTACAACAATTAAGCCACAGGGGAAAATTATCCTTACAATTTTATGGTGCAGAACTTACAATGAAGAGTGAGATTCCGTTTGCGCCATTTCTTATCCTTGGCTTTATCCTCAGTACTATATATAGAATTGATGTGCTGACAATAATTACGTATGTTTTTTAAGTTGTTTAAAATTAAACGCGGTACTACGAGAGGTTTCTCTTTGATTGAAGTACTCATCACTTCTGCAATTATTGGTATTTTAACGGGAGTTGTCTTGGTACGATACAATGGCTTTAACAGTTCAGTCTTGCTTAAAAATCAAGCGTTTGAGCTGGCGCTTGCAATTCGTGAAGCTCAGGTATTTTCGGTCAGCATCAGGGGTGACGGTAGTGAATTTCGTGAAGCTTATGGTGTACATATCGATCTAACAAGTGGTCCAACTCAAACGTACACCTTGTTCCTAGACAACGGTAGTGATGCTGAGTTATTTGATGCCAGTGATCAGATAGTTGAGACCGTGTTGATTGACTCACGTTTTGAGATACATGATATATGCGTGACTATCGGTGGGTCAGAGCGTTGTTCGTCTGCATCAGGAAATAGTGACCCTAATTCGCTCGATGTTTCATTTAGACGACCAAACTTTGATGCACGAATTGGTGGGGTGAGAAACAGCGGTAGTAATTTTACAAGACAGGATTCAGCTAGAATCTTATTACGCAGTATCGGGATAGATTCTATAGAACGACAGTTGGTGATTAATAGTACTGGGCAGATTACGGTAGAATAAATATGATGCGGCGTACTCAACAACAGCGTGGCTTTACTCTCGTAGAAATGCTCGTTTCACTTGGCCTTTTTTCAGTTGTGGCGACCATGAGTGTTGGGACACTTCTAGTGTTGATCGATGCTAATGCTCGGGCTCAGAGTATGCAGCTGGTAATGACTAATCTCTCTTTCTCAATGGACAGTATGACTCGCGAACTTCGTACTGGTTTTAATTGGTATTGCGGAGCTGCTGATACAACTGTCGATGGTGATGATAAGCAAGATTGCTCTGTGGCCGATAACGCTGAGATGATCTCGTTGGTTGAAAGTGGTCGCAATACGACCGGGGGGTCAAACTTCGATGAGCGGCGAATTAATTATTATTTTGATGCTGATTATTACGGTACTGGCAGAGGTGCAATTTTGCGTTTGCTTGGTCAGGGTGGGACGCCACAGCCTCTTACTGGAGGCGACATTGACGTCGATCAATTTGAATTGGTAGTTACTGGGACAGCGGTCGGTTCAGATGGTAATAATGAGCAACCCAATGCGAGTATTTTTATTAAAGGAAAAGCAGACGTCATCGCTGGTGGGCAAGTGGGATCCCGGGAATTTGCGTTGCAGACCACGGTAACGCAGCGTTTAATTGATTATTAATATGAAATTGCAGACACGCATAGATGGATATTCTTTAGTTGAAGCACTAGTGGCGATCTCGATTTTATTGATTGCAATTGTTTCTCCGATGACGATTGCGGTTCAGGGAATTAAAACGTCAAATTACGCCCTCGAGCAAAATACTGCGTTCTTTTTGGCCCAAGAAGGAATTGAGTCACTGTTTGCTTTGCGAAGTGATCATGAGCTGTTAACTTTTTATGATTCAGGTTACTCAGGAGATTGGATTAGCAATGAACTAAATGGCTCTGGCCCTTGCGCGTTAAATAGCACTGGGGATACTTGTAGTTTTGGAGTGAGCTTTGCCGCAGACGGTACGGTTGTATTCAATCATGGGTCTAATCAGTGTTCGTCTGGCAACGAAGAGCGTTGTCGATTGTATTATGACGAGGCGGACGTACCCTCGACCTATTCACACAGCGCAGCAGGTGCGGGCGCATCCGCAAGTCAATTTATTCGAATTATCACGGTGACCTATGAGCAGCCGTATGTCGTGAGTGTCGTTTCTGAGGTCATCTGGAATTCGGTGGTCTTTGGTGGCGCAGCTCAAACGGTAACTTTAGAAACTAGTTTGTTTGATTTAAGTTTATGATGCACTCTCACCAAAAACAAAGTGGTTTTGCTCTACTTATGACATTGATTGTCGTGAGTATTGTGCTGGCAATTGGTTTGTCATTACTTGATATTACTCTTAAACAACTTGAACTGTCTGGTACCGCACGTGATTCTGAAATTGCTTTTCATGCAGCGTATGCTGGGGCTGAGTGTGCGCAGTACTGGCGATTACAAAGTATCATTTCAGATGCAACTATTGTGACACCACCTGATTTTGGTTGGTGTGTTACTGGAGCTGTTGCAGCGGCTCCACAATTTGATCTGGCACCAAATATAACCCACAGTACGTACGAGATTGATTCTGGTGCAAGTTGTATCGAAATCGATATGTATGTTTTTGATGCGCGTACTGCTGCTGTGGCTGCAGATATCCCGGACTTAACCCCGGGTACTGACGAAGTGTGTCTCAATGGCGTGTGCACCTTTGTATTGTCTCGGGGATATAATCGTTCTTGTTTGTCATTGGTTAGTACTCGCACGATCCAACGAGAGATTTTCGTCAAGTTTTAATTGAATATCTGGTCGATTATAGCTATGATTGGGTGATTATGGCGACAGTAATTCCCGCAGAAGTCCGCACCCGGTACGAGAAACTAAAGAAATTAGTGACAGAGTACCGCTATCAGCAGCACGTACTGAATCAAGCAGCTGTATCTGACGAGGCACTCGATTCTTTAAAGCGTGAGTTGGCAGAGATTGAGACCGATTATCCGGTTCTGATTACACCAGATTCACCTACCCAGCGTGTTGCTGGTAAGCCATTGGCACAATTTAAAAAAGTGAATCACCAGGTATCGCAGTGGTCTCTTAATGATGCTTTTACTGCAGAGGAGATCAGAGAATTTGACCTACGAGTAAAACGGATGCTGGAAAAGCAACTGAAAAAAGCGGTTAATCCATCCTATATATGTGAGCTAAAAATTGATGGATTGCATGTCGTGTTGGAGTATCGTGCTGGTTTGTTGGTGACGGCAGCCACTCGGGGTGATGGTAAGGTGGGAGAAGACGTGACGCACAACATCAGAACAATCGAGTCTGTTCCTTTGAAACTCGAAGAGTCAATTGATTGTATTGTTGAGGGAGAAGTGTGGTTGGGACGATCGCAGCTCGCTAAAATTAACTCAGAGCGTCAAACTGCTGGGCTTGAGCTATATGCCAACCCTCGTAACTTGGCCGCTGGCACAATACGACAACTTGATCCAAAGGTCGCAGCTGAACGCAAACTTGATACATTTATCTATGATATATCAGCTGGTGAGTATCCAGTATCGCAGCATACTGAGCTCGAACGGCTACGTGAGTTGGGTTTTAAGGTGAATCAAGACTACCAGGTGTGTCAAACAATTGAAGAAGTAATAGAGTATTGGCAAGCGTGGCATGAAAAAAAAGATGCTCCTGATTATGCGGTTGATGGTGTGGTGGTTAAAGTGAATGAACGAGAGTATCAGGAAGCTCTCGGCTTTACGGGTAAGGGACCACGTTTTGCTCTCGCACTTAAGTTCCCAGCCGAACAAGCGACGACGGTAGTGGAGGATATCCAACTGCAAGTGGGGCGCACAGGTGTTGTCACACCCGTGGCTCATTTACGGCCAGTTTTGATTGCAGGCTCAACCGTCTCGCGAGCAACCTTGCACAATGAAGATCAAATTACCCGCTTAGATGTTCGTGTTGGTGATACGATTGTTTTGCAAAAAGCTGGTGATATTATCCCGGAAGTGGTCTCAGTGGTAAAAGAATTGCGACCGGTCAAAACTAAACCTTATCGCTTCCCAAAGCGAATTGATGGCTGCGGTGGGTCTGGAGCGATTGAGCGTATTCCGGGAGAGGCAGCCTACCGTTGTGTTGAACTCGACTCAGATTTTTTACACAGGCAACGTTTATATCATTATGTTTCCAAGGGAGCGGTGAATATCGATGGTGTCGGCCCCCGCATTATTGATGCTCTCCTTGATCACAACTTGATCGAGGAAGTCCATGATTTATATACGCTGACTCCAGGAGACTTGGTTGATCTGCCAAGTTTCAAGGCTAAGGCGGCGCAGAATGTCGTTGATGCAATAGCGGCAGCAACTGAGATACCATTGCAGCGGTTACTCATTGGATTATCGATTGAACATGTTGGAGAAGAGACGGCGATTATATTAGCAGATCATTTTGGATCATTAGCAAACCTGCGGGACGCTTCGATGTCAGATCTAGCAGCAATACATGGGATTGGTAATACGGTAGCCGAATCAGTCTGCACATGGTTTGCGTCAGCGAAAAATGCTCGCCGTGTCGACGCTCTGTTGCCGTATATAACAATCATTGAACCAGAGCAGCAAACAAGGAGTAGTAAGCTAGCAGGAAAGGTATTGGTATTTACCGGCACGTTGCCAACCTTAGGGCGAGATGATGCTAAGGCATTGGCACGTTCAGTTGGTGCAAGTGTTTCGTCGAGTGTGTCAGCGAAGACTGATTACGTCGTAACTGGTGATAAAGCTGGTAGCAAAGCCAAAAAAGCGGCTGAACTCGGTATTACTCTTTTGAATGAAGTAGAATTTCTAAAGATGGCATCAGCGTGAGGTTAGTGGTATCATCGTTTTTACTATGACTAAAGAAGAAGTATTGCGACTTGGTGAATTAGCTAGAATACAATTGTCAGAGGCAGAAGTGACTCAGTTTCAAAAAGAAATTGGTGATATTTTAGGCTACGTGAGTACCATCGATGATGTTGTAAAAGAAGGAGCGCTTGAGAAAAAAGTAGGGGCAGTTTTCAATGTTTTTCGCGAAGATGAAATAACCAACGAACCAGGTTCTTACACGGCTGATTTGTTAGCTGAGATGCCAGATACCGATGGAAACTATCTGCGCGTTAAAAAAATTCTAAAACAAGACGATTAACCTATGACTATTACTGATTTACGGAAAAAGTTTTTGGATGGGTCGTATACACCGACCGACGCAGTTAATGCTACATTGGGAATTATTAAAGAGAAGGATACTGATGTCCATGCGTATTTAGAGGTGTATGAAGATGCGGTCGAGGGAGCAAAGTTGGCCACGACAAAGTTTTCCGAGTCAGGAGCAGCTGATTTACCGCTTTTAGGGGTGCCGTTGGCTATTAAAAATAATATTTTAATTAAGGGCAAGAAAGCGACGGGGGGATCAAAAATTCTGGAAAATTATACTGCTACCTATGATGCTACTGTCATCACTAAACTCAAAGCGGCGGGAGCAATTTTTGTCGGGGCCACCAACCTAGATGAGTTTGCTATGGGTGGCTCAACTGAAAATTCAGCTTATGGCCCAACCAAAAACCCACGTGACCTCACTCGAGTGCCAGGGGGTTCTTCTGGAGGATCAGCAGCAGCGGTGGCAATGGATTCAGTGCCAGCAGCGATTGGGACTGATACTGGTGGTTCTATCCGCCAACCAGCCAGTTTTTGTGGTTTGGTTGGCTTCAAGCCAACTTATGGAGCGGTTTCTCGCTATGGATTGATGGCCATGGGTTCAAGCTTTGACCAGGCAGGGCCACTTACAAATTCAGTTACTGACGCAGAACTCTTGCATGGAATTATGGCGGGTCGTGATCAAAATGATATGACCACTATTAGTCCAGACACTTATCCAGAAGTTGTCACCAAAGATACATACACTATCGGTGTGCCACGAGATTTCCTGGCATCTGGAGTTGATGCGGCAGTGATGAAAGAATTTGAAAAGCACCTTGAGACTATGCAGGCGGCTGGTCATGAAGTTGTTGATATCGACCTGCCACTGTTCAAAACCGGTCTAGCAGCATACTACATTTCTATGCCTGCTGAAGTGTCATCAAACTTAGCTCGTTATGATGGTATGCGCTATGGCACCAGAATAGCGGGGGATGACCTGTTAGCAGAATATCTACATTCACGAGGCGAAGGATTTGGCCCCGAAGTAAAGCGTCGAATCTTGATTGGTACCTACGTGTTATCTTCTGGATATTATGACGCCTATTATGGAAAGGCCGAGGCGCTTCGTCGCATGATGCGGGCAGAACTGCAGGATACTTTTGCTAAAGTCGATCTTATTACAATGCCAACAGCACCAACCCCAGCCTTCAAACTTGGGGAAATCTCAGATCCACTGGCAGCGTATGCGCAAGATATTTTTACCGTACCAGTCAATCTGACTGGAGTGCCAGCCATCTCCTTACCAGTTGGTTCGGTGTCAGCTATAACCGACAGTCAACAACCGGGAGCGGCAAAGCTACCAGTTGGGGTACAATATATAGCACCACACGCAGGTGACGCTCGACTCTTTGACCTCGGTAAAAAAGTCATGGGCGAAGCCTAGTGGCTTTCTATGCCTGACAGCAATGACATTACGTATCAAGCCTATCAAATTGATTTTGTCTTCTTAGGACGACGCCTGTTTGATATTTTTGGTTTAGATGCACTGTCTTTTGATGCGGTACTTTCTTTTCTCAATACTGCTTGGGATATTTTTACAGTTATCTCGCTGGGCATATCAACGCTGCTCGTGATCGGGATTATTTATGCGTATATCAGGTATAACCAAATGGGAGATTTGGAAACTGTCCAGGTTCAAACTCAAGAACGTTTGTGGGATGAATTGTATGGCAAAGACGCCACAAACAATCGCTGGGAAGATATTCAGAGTCATATTAGTACGGATAGCCCAAATGACTGGAAGTTAGCAATTATTGAAGCCGATGTCATGCTTGAAGAAATGCTTGAGTCTGCCGGATACGCGGGTAATAGTATTGGTGATAAATTAAAAGGCGCTTCACCAAGCAACTTCCAGACGCTTGATGCTGCCTGGAAAGCCCATCGCATTCGAAACCAGATTGCACACGGGGGTGCAGATTTTGTGTTAACTAAGAAAGTGGCTCAAGAAACCATTACTCAATACCGGCAGGTGTTTCAGGAGTTCGGGGTGGTTTAGTTATATATGGAAAATTTTCATAAAATTATACTTGAGTTCATCAGTAATAACGCTGGTCAGAGAATGATTATTGCAGTCGATGGTATTGATGCATCTGGTAAGTCCTGTTTTGCAAAAAAACTATATGAAACCATCGAAGCTCAGCATAAGCACACTATACTAAGCTCAATTGATCATTTTCATAATCCTAGAATAGAGCGGTATAAAAAAGGTGTAGATTCACCGATTGGTTTCTATCAAGACTCCTTCAATCTACAGATGTTGAAAGAAAAATTACTAAATCCATTTAAAACGGGCGAAACAATGGTCACATTAAAAGCGTTTGATTGTGATCTTGATGCACCTACCCAGACTGACCCTGTCACAGTTTTTGATGATTCTATTTTAATTTTTGAAGGAGTATTTGTTCAACGGGCTGAGCTTCGTAATTACTGGGATCTGACAATTTTTTTAGATATTACGTTTGAAACTGCGCTAAAACGTAATATTGATCGTCAAGTTGATAAGGATAGAATTGGTTCAAAAGAGGAAATAATTAGTAGATACCAAACAAGATATCAGCCTGGTCAGCAATTATATTTCGATGAAGCAAAACCTAAAGAAAATTCAGATATCTTGATTGATAATAATGATTTTAATCAACCAATCTTGATAAGAGGTTAGATTGTCAGTGGTTACGCTTCGTTACCAACTTTGCGAGCTCGGACAGGATTATCGAGATCAGTGCCAAGCTCTAATCCAACTGCAATCAATATCTGCCAAGTCGCGAGCAGTTGTAGGTAGGGATTAAAGTTTTCTAACTGAGGAATTTTAATAGTGGGGAAGCTGGTGTCTCGGTGACTGATAGCAATCACGCTTAGTCCAACACCATCCACAAGTACTTCTCTAATTTTTTCTTCCTCAGATTCGAACGGATCAATGACAATAACAACTTCATTTTTATCCATGACTTCTTCAATCCCGTGTACACAGTATGTCCCTTCAAGATAGTCAGATTTTTTTCTAATTATTTCATTAGTTTTTAGAGCAGCTTCTTCGGCAACTCCGTTGTTTCTGCCAGAGAAATAGACCATATCTGCTTTCGCAATAGCTGTTACAACATCACTATCGATTGGTGTATTCAGCACCGTAGTTGCGGCGTCTGCTAAGTGCGTTAATTCAGATGCATCAATTGGATTTTCATTATATTCCCTAAATAATGAGTGATAAAACAAAGCTTGCTCAAAGACACTTTTAGTGGCGGCAGTCGCATGTTCAGAACCACAGCTTAGGATAAATTCACCGTCGCTCAGTTCGCCAAGCTGCGTGCCTTGATGGGCAGTGAGGGCAAACTGCTGATTTGCTTTATTCATTTTGAATAGTTCGATCACTTCTTTAGTTTTTCCAGAATTTGAAGCACCAAAGAGTGTATATGAAGATAAATCATACTCAGCTGCTTGCCGTGCTCCTTCGGTTACAACTGCTATGTCTGGATCACTAATTTGAGCCAGATAGCGTAAGTGTTTTGCAGGGAAAATTCGCGAAGATCCCTCGCCACTTAAGAATAGCTTCTTAGTCTTTTTTAGTGACGTGAGTGGGGTGGTAAGGTCTGAGGTTGAAAATTTTTGTATAATAGTTGGAACCTCATTTGCTTCGCTGATTAAATTATAAGAGTAATTCATTCATTTAAAATAGCAAACAAAATCCGCACAGACAAGCAGTGCGGATTTTGTAATTTGTTGCGGGGCCCGGACTCGAACCGGGGTCTGGAGGTTATGAGCCTCCCGAGGTACCACTCCTCTACCCCGCTAGGGGACCGTAAAGGTACGTGAGACTATACAATATTTATATCTGTAGTGCAAATACCGCGGCGCTCTTTTTTGTAAAAAAAGAGCGCCGCGGTATACTTGCTGGTATATGCAATGCGTTATTTTAGCGGCCGGAAAGGGTTCGCGACTGAGACCTCTTACAGATGAAAAACCAAAACCATTGGTTGAAGTATGTGGTAAACCATTACTCGATCATATAGTTGAAGCCTTTCCTTCAGCGATTAAAGAATTGATTATTGTGGTCGGCTATAAGGGAGAAATGATTCGCGACTATTGTGGTGAAACATTCCACGGCCGTCCAGTTACATACATTGAGCAAACAGAGATCAATGGGCCAGCTAAAGCACTTTGGCTCTGCAAGGGTCTCATTAAGGGTCGGTTCTTGTTCATGTTTGCTGATGATATCCATGGAGCAGATGATATGGCGAGAGCAGTGTCATATACGCGATCAATCTTGGCAACTACTAGTCAGAACCCAGAAAGATTTGGCGTAATAGTTCGTAACCCTGACGGAACAATCGCTGAGATGGTAGAGAAACCAGCCGCGCCTTCTTCAAACCTAGTGGCGACTGGTCCGATGGTGCTTGATACACATATATTTGAATTTCCCCCAGAAGCACCAATCAACGATGAATACTTCATGCCTGAAATTATTATGCGTTATAAAGAGCAGTATCCGATTGCTGTCGTAGAAGAACAATTGTGGTTGGCCGTTGGTTATCCAGAGGATATTGATCGAGCAGAGCAAAAGCTTTGCCCAGGAGCATAATCTATTTGTATGCAGTGTGTATTAATTTGTGCAGGAAAGGGGACGCGCATGCGACCACTGACAGAGACGACACCAAAACCACTAATTCCTGTGTGTGGTAAACCAGTACTTCAGCATATTATTGAAGCCCTACCACCAGAAATTGACGAACTTGTCTTAGTTGTGGGATATCTTAAAGAGCAAATTAAAGCGTATTGTGGAGATGAGTATCTAGGCAAAAGAGTTAGGTACTGCGAACAGGAAGATTTTGCTGCTGGGACTGGTGATGCGCTGTGGTGTGCAAAAGACTTGCTTCATGACACATTCCTGTTTATGTACGCTGACGATATCCATGGGGCACCGGCCCTGCAATCAATCGTTCGAGAAAAGCATGCCATGCTAGCCCAACGCTCAGATACACCAGAACGTTTTGGTGTATTGGTTCAGAACGAAGATGGGACGCTAAAAGAGATTATCGAGAAACCAGAGCATCCTCAATCAGACTTGGTTAATGTTGGCGGTTTTTTGTTTACTGAAGCGATCTTTTCTTACTACGACACAATTCAAAAAAAAGATGATTCTTACTTAGTTGAATTGGTAGAAGCTTATGCTGCTGAGCATCCTGTTAAGGTCATTGTTCAGGATTCCTGGTTGCCGATTGGATATCCGGAACATATTGCTGCAGCAGAAGCAGTCTTGTGCCCGGATATGATTGATCAGCCGGACTAAATATAGTAGTCTAGGGCACTGCAAATGTCGGCGTAGCTCAGTTGGTTAGAGCGTGGGACTCATAAACCCAAGGTCGGAGGTTCGACCCCTCCCGTCGACACAAACAGCAATGACCCAGAAACAATTGTTTCTGGGTCATTGCTGTTTGTAGGCGATGGAAAGGTTCAGAAAGCAAACTGTAGTAACAGCTTGCTTTGGCCGCGCAAACAAAAAACCCCTAAAGGGGCTCTTTTGTTTGCGCGGCCAAAGGGACTCGAACCCTCAACCTCCCGCGTGACAGGCGGGTGCTCTAACCAATTGAGCTATGGCCGCAGACAACCTATATCCTCATAGGAATAAGTGAGCCAGAGTATATAGTTTTTAGACATATTTTGCAATATGATTTGCTATAATCCAGATATATCGATAACTGTATACACATGTCTGATTCAATTGAAACTTTTCCCGTTCCAGTATTTGTAGCAAAAGGTGATCTTTTAGAAAGTGAGCGAGCGTTTGAAGATCTCACAACAGCAGAGAAGATGCAACGACTTGGGGATGAGTTAGCTCGGAACTACGGTATTGTAGTGAATCCAGAACGCTATAAAGATAGTTCGGAATCAGTTAGTCCAGATGAGGAGCGTCGAGAACTCATTCGAGCGGCTTTGCATGTGGTTTTAACTGAAGTTGCACCAAAAGATAGTCATCGCACAATTGCCGGGGTTACGATTACGTTTCCTCAAGAAGGAGCGATAGTTCCTCGAGCTGATATATATCAACCAGACGTCTCCACCGAGACACAAGCCTATGCTAATTCACATCATGCGATTGTGGCGGAAGTCACTGAGCGAGTTCTGACGCCAGCGGGAAAGACTTTGGAAGAGGTAAAGCAATATATTCTTGTGCCTGAGATTGTGGTTGACGGTCTCGATGGATCAATTATTTTTGCTGATGAAAATGATGCTGTCGATGCCAATGGCGAGGCAATCAAACATCACACCACGTTCACAGTTTTAGAAAAAACTAATTACTAACAAAGTATGAAATATCTATATTTGTTCACTGGAACCTACTTGACTCTTGCCGGAGTATATTTTCTTCGCGATTTTAACTTCGAATTTGTAATTTACGTGGCTGTTATTATCGTGATATTTACGGGGGTGTTGATGACTGTACCTGCAACCCGCTTCCCATTGTGGATGTTGTGGCTACTGTCGATCTGGGGTTTGATGCATGTGCTCGGGGGTTTAGTGCAGACGCCTGATGGCGTATTGTTTGCGTATCGCATCTATCCGTTTCTAGATCTGGGTGGAGATTTTTATATCTTAAAATATGACCAAGTTGTACATGGCTATTTGTACGGGCTGGTAGCAGTGATGACCTACCACTTTCTCAGGCAGATTTTGTCAGTGCGGGAGTATACCGTCGGCGTAATATTACTTGCAGTACTTACGTCGGTCGGTATTTCGGGGCTGAATGAAATCATGGAGTTTTTGATTGCAGTGACCCTGGAACGTAACGGGGTTGGCGGATACGAGAATGCTATGCTTGATTTGATCTTTAATCTCAGTGGTGCAGTGATTGCTGCTCTTGGTTATTATTGGTATGAGAGAAAGCGATACTTATCCTAGTTGTACGTGTAGATATAGTAGAAAGTTGTTTATACTTGGGACATATGTTTAAAGAAAGTAACAACCGTTGGTATTTAACCACCACCGCTATAATCTTTACGGTTATGGCAATCGCACATTTAGCAATCATCTTGTATCCAGCTCAAGCTGCCTTGTATGGCATTGAAGTGCCACTTTGGATAAATGGTGTGTTCGTGGTCCTTTCAGGATATTTGGCCACTCGCGGCTTTATGGTAGCCCATAAGCTTTAGGTTTATTTTTTCTACCAGTCTGGTATGATGCCGGGGCATTAATTGTAATGCTGCGGCATTTGCCATCTTAGCTCAGTTGGTAGAGCGCATCCATGGTAAGGATGAGGTCAACAGTTCGATTCTGTTAGATGGCTCAGCACGAAAAAGCACTCCCTGCGGGAGTGCTTTTTCGTGCTATGCTTTAGAGAAATAATTATATTTTATATGAACAAAAAACTTTTAGTACTTGTAGTTGGGGTAGTTCTTGCAGTTGTTCTTGTGCTAGCACTGAAACAATCTGGTACGAGTAGTGATTCTGCCGAACAAGCTGTACCAACTGTTCTGGCAATTGATGTGGCCGTCAGTTTTATGGACGATTGGCTTGATGCGCGCCAAGCAACAGACACCGATCCAGTACAGGCAGGATTGCTCACGAGCGAATATTTAACGAGGGCATTTCAAGAGAAGTTAGCTGTAACTGAATTTTCTTTTGAAGAAGGCATCCAGGACCCAGTTTTGTGTCAACTGACAACCCCGAACAATATTCGTTCTAAGGTAATTGTTGATCAGCCGGAACAGGTACAAGTGTATGTCATCGCTACCAAAAATGAATCTGCTGGACAGGCAGTAGCGACGCTGGTGATTGAAGATGGTGAATGGAAAATCAATGCGATTAAGTGTGGTTTTGGTGAAACCGGTCCAGAGATGGGAGAATATAGTTTTGAGCAAACAGGTCAGCTATTGAAGACAGTTCCACCACCACTTGATGCTAATTTTTGGTATCTAGTGTATGAAAGTGAGGGTGTCTTTGGGTACACTGCAAAACTTTTGTTTGACGATACAAGCATGTGTATTGCCGTTGATGGAACTGAGTCAGTTTGTGATCCGACTCAGTTTGTTGAAACGTCTCGCGTTATGTTACAAGGTGATATTGGTGAAGCAGGCGTGACTGTGAAGCGGATTATGATGCAGTAGCGAGAGAGGGAGAGTAACAAAACTGCCGGGAAGACACTTTGTGTCTTCCCGGCAGTTTTGTTAGACTCAATATCATGACTGAAGAATCCATTCCGCTTACAATTGTTCGTTTTAGACCAGCTGATTTTGATCTGGCGGCTCTTGCTACACGTCTGACTGAATTTAAGGGAGTTGCCTCACGCACGCCGACACCCGTTACTGTCGAACAGTTACAAGCTATTGGGACCAGTGAAACAAATGTCCTCTTATTGCAAATGGCTGGTGAAATTGTTGTCGGTATGATTCATGTGGCAGTGATCTATCTTGAGGATCGAGCTCATATTGGACCAATCTGTGTTGATACCACCAACACACCTCGGGGACACGGCACGCCGCTGATGCAGGCCGCGATTGACTATGTAACAGCAAATTTTGCAGATCTGCGACGAATAGATTTAACCAATCGCCCCAGTCATGACATTGGTGAATGGTATAAAAAATTTGGCTTCGAGCCTCGTACTGAGGCTGCGGGTGACCCAAGTACAGTCTACCGACTCTCTTTAAAATAATGATTATTGAAACACAAGCACGGATTGCTGAAATCGAAGCCGCGATGCTCCGGTCAGATTTTTGGAATGATTCGGGGAAAGCGCAAGCGATGATCAAAGAGCTGCAAGAGCTTAAAGATACCGCCGACGGAAAAGGTAAGTATGATCGTAACGATGCGGTGTTTACCATCGTAGCCGGCGCTGGCGGTGATGACGCTGAAGACTTCGCTCGTATGTTGGTTGAGATGTATCAGCGGTACGCTGAAGGCCGTGGGTGGGGAGTCACCATTCTTGATAGTACTACCAACGACCACAATGGCTACCGTAACATTACTTTTCAAATTAGTGGTAAAGAAGCGTATGGCACATTGCAAAGTGAGGCTGGCGTGCATCGCTTGGTGCGCATCTCACCCTTCAATAGCAACGGCAAACGCCAGACCTCGTTTGTATTAGTTGAAGTTTCACCTCAGGTTGATGATCTTAAAGAAATTGATTTACAGGAAGATGAGCTCGAGATTAGCTTTGCTAAATCGGGAGGAGCTGGTGGACAAAACGTCAACAAACGAGAAACAGCAGTGCGCATCGTCCACAAATCAACTAACATTGCAGTGTCAGTCTCGACCGAACGTTCACAGCAACAAAATAGAGAAAAGGCTCTTTCACTCTTGGCAGGCCGAGTGTTTGCTTTTCGAGAAGAACAACACAAACGTGAGTTAAAAGGACTATCAGTGGAGAAATCATTGAAGATTGAATGGGGTAGCCAGATTCGATCGTACGTCCTTCATCCGTATCAGCTCGTAAAAGACCACCGGACCAACACTGAAGTGCGGGCAGTGGACGCAGTACTGGCTGGAGATATTCAGCAGTTTTTGGACACTGCCGCCAACATAGAGTAAAATAGTCTTCGTAGTTATGATTTATTTCGATAACGTATCGAAGCTGTACAACAGTGGAAATTCGAGTGCTATCCAGGAAGTTACTTTCCAGGTTGCACCTAAAGAATTCGTTTCAATCGTCGGTCACTCCGGCGCTGGTAAAACCACCCTACTGAAGATGCTTATCGCTGAAGATCGTCCCACCTCTGGTCAAGTGTTTTACGAATCACTCGACATCCACCAGATTCCCCGAGTGAAGTTACCGAAGTTTCGTCGCAAGATCGGCACCGTGTTTCAGGACTTCAAACTCCTCCCTCATAAGACTGCTTTTGAAAACATCGCTTTTGCGATGGAGGCTAATGGACGATCAGACGAAGAGATTGCTGAAAACGTACCACAAGCACTAGCCCTGGTTGATCTTGAAGATAAAATCTGGAATTTCCCGCATGAACTCTCTGGTGGAGAAAAACAACGCGTAGCGATTGCCCGAGCGATTGTGAATCAGCCAGACATCATCATTGCTGATGAACCAACTGGTAACCTTGATCCGATTGCCACGTATGAGGTGGTACAAATCTTGCGTAAGATCAATGATCTCGGTACTACCGTAATCATGACGACGCACAATAAGGGTGTCATCGATGAACTCGGACGCCGAGTGATTACGATGGATGAAGGTAGAATTGTCCGCGACGATAAAGAAGGTAAATACGTTTTGTAATATGTGGACAGGATTTAAACGAATTGTTCGATCAGGATTTATTGGGTTTTGGCGAAATGCCTTTGTTTCACTAGCAGCTATTTTTGTTATGACCGTAGCGCTATTTGTGATCGGCTCAACTATGTTACTTGACCAGCTTTTGGGTGCCTCACTCCAAAATATCCAAAGTAAGGTTGATATCAATGTGTATTTTGTTACATCGGCTGAAGAGACTGATGTGTTGGCTTTACAGACGTCACTTGAGTCCCTTCCCGAAGTGGCAGAGGTAACTTATACATCAGGCGAAGAAGCCTTAGCACTGTTTCGTGAACGGCATCGAAATGACGAAACGATCATTCAGGGACTTGAAGAGCTCAATGAAAACCCTCTTGGGGCAACGTTGGCTGTGCGAGCGAAAGCCACCAACCAGTACGAAGGAATAGCGTCCTTCCTGAAAGAACAGCAAGAAAGTGAAAGTCCAGAGAATCCCTTGATTGATGAAGTTAACTTTGTAAAAAATAAAGAAGCCATCGACAAACTCACCTCGATTATTGAAGCAGTTGAAAGTTCAAGTCTCGTAGTTATGGTCTTTTTGATCGTTGCGGCTGTCTTGATTACCTTCAATACCATTCGTCTGGCAATCTACACCACGCGTGAAGAGATCTCAGTCATGCGTTTGGTTGGAGCTAGTAACATGTTTATTCGGGGACCGTTTATGCTCCAGGGCACCATGTACGGGCTTATCGCCGGTGTGGTAGCCTTGTTGTTGTTGTATCCAGTGTTATTGTGGATTGGTCCTGAAACTGAGCTGTTCTTTGAATTTAATTTGTTCACCTACTTTATCAATGACTTCGCCTACATCTTTGGGGTGATCGTCGGGTCTGGTATGGTACTTGGCTTAGTCTCAAGTATCCTCGCCGTGTCACGCTATCTACGCGTGTAATTAATCAGTAAGCCTTCAGTATGAAAAAAACTAGCAAATCAAGAAAGTCGTCAACGCCGACTAAGTATCTCTTCGTAGTAGGTGGTGTTATGAGCGGTGTCGGAAAGGGTGTTGCTTCATCGTCAATGGCGAAAATTTTGCAGGGGCGCGGACTGAAGGTGACTGCGATTAAAATTGACCCTTACATCAACGTCGACGCTGGGACCATGAATCCAACTGAGCACGGCGAAGTGTTTGTCTTAAAGGATGGTCTCGAAACAGATCAAGATATGGGTAATTACGAGCGGTTCTTAGGAGAGGATCTGCCGTCAGAAAACTATATGACAACCGGGAGTGTGTATCTTTCAGTCATTGAAAAAGAGCGTAACTTAGAGTTTGGTGGTAAAAATGTTGAGGTAGTACCTGATATTCCAGAGGAGGTAATTCGAAGAATTAAGAAAGCTGGTGAGTTAGCGGGTGCAGATATAGTACTGACCGAAGTTGGGGGGACAGTTGGTGAATACCAAAATGTCCTTTTCTTGGAAGCAATCCGCATGATGAAGAGTGATACACCCGATGACATTGGTGTTGTGATGGTAAGCTACTTGCCAATTCCAGGTTCGATTGGTGAGATGAAGACTAAGTTAACTCAGACAGCGACAAGAATGCTGAACAGCGCCGGTGTGTTTGCTGATATTATTGTCGGTCGCAGCTCAGTACCAATTGACAAAAAACGTAAAGAGAAAATTGCTAAGTTCTGCAATGTACGAGTAGAAGATGTCATCTCTGCGCCTGACGTCGAAAGTATTTACGATATTCCGCTTTCATTTGAAAAAGAACATTTGTCAGAGCGTCTCTGCTCTATGCTGCATTTGCCATGTAGTAAAAAAACTGATTTGTCAGATTGGAAGAAATTTGTATCTAAGTCAAAAAATACTAAAGATACAGTATCGATTGCTGTTGTTGGTAAATATTTCAGTTCTGGTGACTTTGTTTTATCGGATGTCTATATTTCTATCCTTGAATCGATTAAATATTCTGCCTATAAGCTTGGTCTGAAACCAGAAATACATTATTTGTCGTCAATTGAATTTGAAAATGGTAAAGACCTTAAAGAACTCAAGAAATATGATGGTGTGTTAGTGCCAGGCGGTTTTGGTAAGACGGGTATTGAAGGGAAGCTCAAGGTGATCGAATATATTCGTAAAAATAAGATTCCATATTTTGGTATCTGTTATGGTATGCAACTCGCGGTACTCGAGTATGGACGCAATGTTCTCAAGAAAAAAGATGCTAGCACTGAGGAAATTAACCCCAAGTCAGCCCACCTACTGATTGGTGTCATGCCAGATCAGCGGGAGAAGATAGCTAACAAAGAAATGGGTGGTACGATGCGTCTCGGGCAATATCCAGCATTGCTGCAGAAGGGTACGATTGTGCAGCGGGCTTATAAATCAGCTGAGATTTTAGAACGGCATCGGCATCGCTACGAGGTAAATCCTGAGTACATTATGGAACTGGAAGAAGGCGGTATTATCTTTTCCGGCAAGTCACCAGATGGTCGCTTGATGGAGACAATGGAGCTACCTGAAGAGGTTCATCCGTTCTTTGTTGGCGTACAATTTCATCCTGAGTTACAGGCTCGACCTCTTGACCCGCACCCACTGTTCACAGCTTTTATAAAGGCTAGCTATGAGGCTAAATAAGTATGGGCATTGAATTAGCTGGGAATAAGAGTGAGTCAGTCGATTTTCAGCCTGAAGATATTACTGGCGTATGCTTGTACGAACAAGTGCGCGCGTATGTACGGGGGTTTAAGAATGGTACTATTTCATTTCGTGAATATTATCCATTGTCCTCAAGGTTATATGACGCTCTTAAGGACCGAGGTTTTGATCTGGAGACTTTTATTGCAGGGAAGAAAGATATACGCGATTTACACCTTAAAGAAGTTGTTCCAGTTGCTAAAGAAATTTTCTCGCCACAAGAACTAGAAAGGTTGGGAGACGAGTCAAATAAAGCGATTAGATCAAACCATTCTCGTTTGGCGGCTGCACAAAGTGTCTAATGTCGTATTTAAACAAAAAACTCCTGCTTAAGCTGGAGTTTTTTGTTTATTATGTCTTGCTACCCGACAGGGACTCGAACCCCAATTCCTTGGACCAAAACCAAGTGTCCTACCATTAGACGATCGGGTATGGTTACTTGAAATGGTTAGTGTGTAGGGCACTAACGACTTCGTGGGCCATAGCGTACCATAAGACTGAAAAAATTTCAGCTAAAGTAGCGCATGAAATGTAGGCTACGCTGATTATGTGTATACTTTAGACATGAATACTGATGTAAAAAAAGCAAAGGAAATTATCGAAGGGAATATCTATATGGTATTGGCAACGGTGACGCCTGATGGCTTACCGTGGGTGAGCCCAGTCTTTTTTGTGTATGATCACGAGTACAATTTTTACTGGGTTTCATATACCAAGGCTAAACATAGCCAGAATGTTGCCAAGCTGCCCAAGGTAGCTATTTCGATTTTTGATTCACAAGCTCCAGAGGGTGCTGGTGACGGAGTGTACATTGAAGCAGATGTAAGTGTACTGAAGGAAGCCCAAGAGATTTCTCAAGCGATAGAACTTTGGAATAATCGCACTACCCAAGAACAGTTCCAAATTAAATCTAGTGATGAGGTGTCCAGTGCTGGCGTGTGGCGAATCTATCGTGCAACACCATATGCTGTTTCAAAACTGACTGCGGGCACTAGAGTGAATGGTCAGTATGTTGATACCAGAATAAATATTAATTTGTCATGAGTGAAAAAATACAAGCAGTGTTAGATTTCTGGTTTAAGGAATTAACTCCTGAAGACTGGTTTACTAAAAATGCAGACTTAGACGAGCAGATCAAGCAACGATTTTTTGATTGCCATCAAAAAATCGTTGCCCTTGAGTGCGAAGACTGGCGTGAGACACCGGAGGGTGCGTTGGCGTATGTGATTGTACTGGATCAGTTTTCTCGCAATATGTTCCGTGGTACACCAGAGAGTTTTGCGTATGATGCGCAAGCCTTCGCAGCCGCGCAAAACGCGGTCGAGATTGGCTTTGATAAAGGCATTGGTGAAGAGCGTCGTTCATTCTTATACATGCCGTACATGCATAGTGAAGATAGAGAAGTTCATGAGACAGCGATTGAGTTATTTACTGATTTGGGAAATGAAGATAACTTAAAATTTGAGAAACTACATAAACGAATCATTGATGAGTTTGGTCGGTATCCGCACCGTAATGAAGTTCTCGGACGTGAAAGTACTCAAGAAGAAATAGCCTTTTTGAAAAGTGATGAAAAATCCTCATTCTGAGTCTGCGCTGTATATCAGTCCGACGGGGCGAGGAGTTGATGTGTCGTCAGTACGATTGGATGACTTAGACAAGGCTTGTCTTGAGAAAGTGAAATCACTTACGAAACCCACCTTGCTTGATATTGGTTGTGGTGTTGGGGGATTTTCTGTAGCCGCTGCTGCGGCTGGTGCTTCTGTAACTGCAGTGGATCAGTTTGATTTTACTGAGCTGCTAAGTACTCAAAAACAAATTATGTTTGTGCAGAGTGAAATACACGACCTACCCTCACTACTCATCGGCAGACAATTTGATGTTGTTTATTCCCAACGGACCTGGCATTATTTGCCATACCAAGAGGCCTTAGAAGCTCTGCAGTATATTCGTAGCATTACTAACAGTTTATATATTTCAGTCACTGGGTTGCAGAGCGAGGCGGGCGTGCGATACGCGCACGCCCATCGTCCGGTTCAAGAACGATTCAGCTCCCTCGATCCAGACATCGCTGAGAAGCTACAGATGTTTGAACCAGTATGCTTGTATTCTAAAGAGGAGTTTGAGGAACTGCTTAAAACCGCTGGTTTTCAGATTGAAAAATCATGGGAATCAGCCTTTGGTAATATAAAAGTCATATGCAATTAGTTAAGCCATCAGTTGAGTATAAAGATTCATACCTGTCTTTTGTTCAGGAATTTAAGGCAGCCGAAAATGCGTCATTGTATCCGACACTTCGTGATTTAGATTTTGCTGAAGTGCAGAATGACTTCGCAGCCTACGTACAAAAATTACACGATAGAGAAAAAGGCATTAATTTACCTGCAACATATATTCCAGATACGCATTTCTGGGCGATTGAAGATGATGAAGTTGTTGGGCAGATCCCGGTCAGACATGAACTTACTGAAGCGCTGAAAGAACACGGCGGGCATATTGGCTACGCTGTTCGTCCATCAGCTCGAGGAAAAGGGGTGGCGACAGCGATGTTGCGCTTAGCGTTAGCAGAAGCAAAGAAACTAGGTATTGAGCGTGTGCTAATTGGTTGCAATGAGACAAACATTGCCTCTAAACGAGTGATTGAGAAAAACGGTGGAGTGTTTGAGAGAAAAGGAGTTAATCCTGAAAATGGTGAAACGACCCTGCACTACTGGATCGAGCTTTAGCCGCTTGGTATAGTGAGAGTATGAAATTTGCAATTATCTCAGATATTCACTTAGGTCAAGAAAGTGAATTTAAAGGCGTGGTACGCAAGCTGTCTAGGCATTCAAAGCGTTTGTTGGAAAAGTTTATTATTGACATGAATGTCGATGTGCGGCCTGAGTTTGTAGTAAACCTTGGAGACCTTATAAATGATGTTGAGCGCGAGGAAGACATAGAGAATTTAAAGTATGTGCTTGAACAACAAAAGCAACTAGACTGCCCGGTACATAATTTAGTTGGAAACCATGAGCAATGGACTTTGAGTAGAGAAGATATGGAAGGTTTTTACGGCATGAAACCCTTATATTATTCAACTGATACTGACACACATCACTTAATATTTATGTTGTCTGAAGCTGGTAATGGAGAAGATTCATATGTTGGTACAGAGCAATTGAGTTGGCTACAAGAAGATTTGGAAGTTACCAATAAGCCGACTATCGTGTTTACTCATCACGCATTAGCTGACCAGGATTTAACGGGAAATTTTTGGTTTGAAGGGAGAGAAAATCGAGCATTGGTGACTAACAGAGATGAAGTGAGAAATATATTTGAATCATCTGGTAAAGTAATTGCTGTATTTAATGGACATACACATTGGAATAAGATGGATGTCCACAATGGAATTCCGTACTTCACGATAACTTCAATTGTGGAAAATTATAAAAATGAAGACATCCCTAGTGAAAGTTATGCAGTGATTGATGTGAACGAGGCGGAGATTAAGGTTGATGTCAGAGGAAACGATACAGCACAACATACATTTACATTCTAGGTTATTTTTATGGAACTACTAGAAACTAAAAACTTTGAACTGGCGGTCTATAAGCGAGGGGATGAAGCTGCGGAGAAGTTGATGTTGTGTTTGCCGGGGCGCTTGGACACTAAGGATTATGCTCACATGCATAGCCACGTGGAGTATTTTGCGGAGCGGGGGTATTTGGCAGTGTCGTTTGACCCGCCGGGTACGTGGGAATCACCTGGAACAATGGAAGAGTACACCATGACTAATTATCTCAAAGCGATCAATGAAATCATTGAACACTTTGGCAACCGACCGACCGTACTCCTCGGTCACAGTCGAGGAGGATCAATGGCGATGTTGGCTGGCAGCACGAATGATGCAGTGACACACTTCATAACAGTACTGTCACGAGTGGCTGAGAGCTCGCCGAGTCAAAAGGCGCTTGATGCTGGAGTGTATGTTTCTAAGCGTGATACGCCGGCGCAGTATACAGAAGCAGAAATTACTTTTGAGCTACCACTTAGTTATTTTGATGACTGCAAACAGTATGATCTAGCTGCCTTGATGGCAGTTTGTACCAAACCTAAGTTGCTGTTTTATGGCACAGAAGATCCATTGATTACTGAAGCTGATGTACGATCGGCTTATGAAGTCGCCGCTGAACCGAAGGAGATTCAGGAATTAGTCTGTGGGCATGATTATCGTCGCTATCCAGATATCATTAAACAAGTAAACGAACGAGCGGCACGGTTTTTGGGGTAGGGGATGTCCTAAATAACAAACGGCCGGGAGCTTCGCTCCCGGCCGTTTGTTTTTGTGACGTTATCGAAGTACTTTGTCTGGTACAAAAGTGAGGGCTTTCCCTCGATTGCTACCCCGACCAGTACGACCAATACGGTGCACGTAGTCTTCAAAAGTATTTGGTAAGTCGTAGTTGATTACATGAGAGACATTATCAACGTGGATGCCGCGCGCCGCGACGTCAGTCGCTACGAGGACACGAGCGTTACCACTTTTAAAGCGTGACAAACTACGCTGGCGTTGGCCGTGGCTCTTGTTGCCGTGAATAGATTCGGCTACAACGCCGTCGCCTGATAGTTGTTTAGCAAGTTTTTCAACACTGTGCTTCATTGAGCCAAAGATAATCACACGTTTGAATTCATCGGTATCTTTTAGAAGTGTAAGTAGAGTTTCATACTTATCATGATGACCATGACGCACCACGTCTTGTTCAATGCTGTTGGTGACATCTTTTTTCTTAACCGAAATACAGACCGGATTACGCAAGAAGTCATTAACGATCTTTTCAGCGTCTTTGGTCATTGTTGCAGAGAAGAAGAGAGTCTCTTTTTCTTTTGGAATATTCTCAAGAATCTTTCGCATGTCATGAATAAATCCCATGTCGAGCATACGGTCGGCTTCGTCGAGTACTACTGTGGTGATCTTAAGTGGGTCGATGTGCCCTCGGTCGAGGAGATCGAGTACGCGTCCTGGTGTTCCGATAATAAAGTGGTTGGTGCGACGCAGTCCTTGAATCTGTGGTCGGATATTTGTCCCACCAACGCAGACAGTTGAGTATTGCTTAAAGCCCTTGCTTAGTTTGCGGAATTCAGCTTCAACTTGAAGTGCAAGTTCTCGCGTCGGAGTTAGGATCAGAGTTTGGCGCTTATAGGTCTTGTTGGTCATCTCGATGAGTGGTACCAAAAAGGCAGCGGTTTTGCCGGTACCAGTTTCAGCCAGACCAATTACGTCATTACCGTTTAGAATTTCGGGAATGATTTGATCTTGAATTGGTGACGGAGTAGTAATACCCATGTCAGCGATAGTACGAACCATTCGATTGTCGATCCCAAATGATTTGAACGTATGTTTCGCAACGTAGACTTCTTCTTTAACGTCGACTGGGTTCGTATTGATAAACTGAGACGGGTCAAAGGTCGGCATAACGCGGCCACCCCGGCCGCGTCCACCTCCGTTTCCACCGCGCGATCCGCCGCCACTGCGACCACGGTTGTTACTTGGACCACCACGGAAGCTCCCGGTTCGTCCACGTGAAGAATCGTTACGTCCTTGGCCAGAAGAATAAGGTCGGCGACGACTCGAAGACGAGCCACCCCGACTTGGTCGGTTGGTTGATGTATTCATATTTGTGAATGTGTTAGTGAAGTGTGGAAGGTGAGTGCTATTTCTATAAGATTGAAAGAGAACCCTGTTGGATACTTTGTATGCTGCGCATTCAAAAGTTCCTAAAAGGTCTAAAGAAAAATTGCGAGCACTCGCTTTATTACCCCACACGAGTTCAAAAGCTTTCCCGCAAAGTAACATATAAATATCTTTTAGTCAATTAACCTATACTTTTAAGCGGGTAGCGCCACGTTGGCTTTGAATGGTAGGATAATGACATATTGTGCAGAAAGCACGTAATTGTTGGAATTAAAATTTTTGTATGGATGATCAAAATAAACCGAACGCAGAGGGAGAGCCACACATCGCTGATCCAGTAGTCACTGAAGACCCAGGCGGTGCGTCAGGTATTCCAAATACAGCACCGGTGGCAGCTATGTCAGAAACACCTGCTAAGCCAACCGACAAAATTGGTTTGCTTATTGGGGGCTTTGTAGTATTGGCGGTTTTGTCAGTGGGTTGGTGGTTTATGCACCATGGTGGGGCAGCGCCAGCCGCTGATTCAGGACAAACAGTTGAACGTAGTATTGCTGACGATGCAGTGGTAGCGACAGTTAACGGTGTTGCATTACAGGGAGAACTGTTGAATAGTCAGATGACTTTACTAGCACAGCAAGCGCAAATTGCTGATGTTGCTACATTAGACGACGCTACCTTCGCCCAACTACAAGCTCAGGCACTTGATTCAATTGTTAACACTGAGCTGGTAGCCCAAGCTGCAACAGCTGAAGGCTTGTCAGTGACTGACGCAGATATTGAGGCACAATTTGACTTAATAGTTGAGGGAGTTGGGGGTATGGAAGTAGCGGAGGCCCGTTTGGCTGAACTGGGATTATCTGCCGATGAATTCAAAGAGACGTTGGTAAATGATATCTTGATTCAACAATATTTGGAGCTAGAAAGTACTGTCTCAGATGTCACCGAAGCCGAAGCTCTGGCTGTGTATGAACAAGTGACCCAAGGACAAACAGAAGGAGTGCCAGCGTTTGCTGACGTTCGGTTTCAGATTGAACAACAGTTAGAGTTCCAGAAGCAGCAAGAAGCCCTAGCATCATTAATTGAAGAATTGCGAGCGGAGGCAGATGTTGAATTATCACTCTAGTGAAATAACTATAGAAAATACCGCTGCACCTTTTAGGCTGTAGCGGTATTTTGCTGCTCGGAGAGGTGTGCTACATTTAGATTATTAGTAATAGTAACAACTCCTTTTTTATGACAATCTTACAATTTTTATATCTCTATCTACTGACTGTGCCAGTTTTCTTCTTGATTGATATGCTGTGGCTTGGCTTCGTGGCTAACAGCTTTTACCAGTCAAAGTTAGCCCATCTACTTGGGCCGGTGAACTGGCCGGCAGCAATTCTATTTTACCTGATTTATATTGTAGGGATTATTTTTTTCGCAGTTGTTCCAGCTCTGGATGCTGGGTCGCTTACTAAAGCCCTACTCCTCGGTGCTGCGTTCGGTTTCTTTACGTATGCAACCTATGACTTTACCAACTTGGCTACCCTGAAGGACTGGCCGCTGTCAGTTGTAATTGTTGATGTGCTCTGGGGAATGGTCTTGGGAGGGAGTGTTGCTACGATCAGCTATCTTATTGGTAAGTCATTATTTTTATAAACCATGGAATTATTCACTGCAAACGTCTTTACCGCTGCGACAATTACCATCTGGTGTTTTATGACGTTCTTGTTTGGTATTTCGGTAATACTAAAGCGTAATGATATTGCCGATGTTGCTTGGGGAACGGGCATTTTGCTGGTGGGGATTGTTGGGTATCTTTATGGATATGTGCTAACCGATGGCGGGAATTCAGGGCTAAGTCTTTTGCTCCTGCTATTGTATACCCTTTGGGGATTGCGACTCACGTACCGGATTGGTAAAAGAAATCTGAGGAAGTCAGAAGAAGACTATCGCTATAAGCGGTGGCGTGATGAATGGGGTAGGTGGTTTTATCTACGGAGTTATTTTCAAGTGTATATATTACAGGGTGTGTTGATGATAGTAGTTGGTTTCCCACTGTTACTCGTTGGGTTTAGCGGAGCTGGTATGCTTGGTATGAGTTATTGGATGCTGCTCGGTATTGCTTTATGGTGTATTGGCTACTTCTTTGAAGTGGTGGGTGACCATCAACTCGATCAATTCATTGCCAAGAAGAAAGCCGGTGAAACTGATAAAAACATAATGACAGCAGGCCTCTGGAAATACTCACGGCACCCAAATTATTTTGGAGAAGTCACTATGTGGTGGGGGATCTGGCTCATGGTCGCGCACATACCGCTCAGTTGGGTCGCTCTTATAAGTCCAGTTATGATTACCTTTTTAATTTTGAAAGTGTCTGGAGTGCCACTTTTGGAAGAAAAGTATGCTGGCGAATCTGAGTGGGAAGAATACAAAAAGCGCACGAGTATATTTTTTCCGTTGCCGCCTACGTCGGCTTCTAAAGAATTGTAAGATATATCAGGTTATTTTGGGTAACGCGCCTATTGTGTTTTACCCTGGGTATGCTTTAATGACCCTAGCGAAACTATTCTCCTTGGGGCAATCCAATTATTGAGTCAAGTGTTGAGGTTTTGTAGATTATTACTTAAAGAATTCACCGTGACTGGAACAATTGCACGAACAGTTGACGACCGTGGTTTTGGCTTTATTACGCCAGACGATGGGAGCAAAGACGTGTTCTTCCACGCTCGTAGTCTCGTTGGTGTAGAGTTTGAAGACCTACGCGAAGGAGACAAAGTTACATTTGACTTGGAGAATGGACCGAAAGGCCCAGCTGCAGCTAATGTAGAACGAGCTGAAGGAGGCGCTGCGCCAGCAGCTGCTTCTGAAGAGCAAACTGACGAAGCTGCGTAAGTAGCTCGTTAGCACAAAAAAGCCGCGACCTTGGTCGCGGCTTTTTTGTGCTACCATGCTCCACATGAATACAGCCAGACGTGGCAGATTAATTACGGAGGTCGTATTGCTATTCGGCGGTGTGCCAGTCTTGCTAGTTTTTACGGAAGATATTATTCCGCTGATTCCAACTATCTTGTTGCTGACGGGTACTGTGATAATTGCTATGCGGCAGACTGGTTGGCAATATGGCGATCTGTTGCGAGGTGCACCACTTAGCTCTTGGCGAAACATGCTGCTCGTGTGGGTAGCAAGTGCTATATTTTGGTATGTGATGGTATATATGTGGCAGCCGGAGCTATTATTTTCGTTTGCTATAGAACGACCCGATATTTGGTTATTGGTGATGGTGCTATACCCACTTGTGTCCGCTTTTCCTCAAGAAATTTTGTACCGAACATTTATTTGGCAACGATATCAGGTTTTATGTGGAGCACATAAGTGGGGAATTATAGCTCTAAGTGGAATTTCGTTTATGTGGGGCCATCTGCTTTTTATGAATTGGTTTGCCATAGTAATCACGCTGATTGGAGGGCTAACATTTGCCTGGCGATACCAGCACACTCGTTCAGTCTTGTTGGTGAGTGTTGAGCATGCGTTGTATGGTAATTTATTTTTTACTCTTGGCCTCGGGCAATTTCTATTTTCTGGTGCTGTCTAGGATATATGAAATGCTATGATATAAACCTATGTTTGAATATATAAATATTGTTGCGGTCATTGGAACCTCGTGCTTTATGGTGGCTGTAGCTATGATTTGGTACTCGCCATATCTTTTTCAGTCAACGTGGCTGCGCGCTGTACGATTAGATGTTTCAGATATTGAACGTGATCCAAAGTATAACCAGCGGCTCTTTGTATTAACAACTCTATCCTACTTAGTAGTGGTGTATATATTGGCGTTAGTGATTGGTTATGCGCAGGTATTTGGTATTGCGGTGCAACATGTTGCGGTCATTATGTCAGTATGGTTCGCTGCACTTCTAGCGGGCTTTACACTTTGGGAACGCCGCTCGCTCTCGTACTATGTCATTACTGTTGGTTTCAGTACGGTATTTATAAGTGGCAGTATTTTCTTGCTGTACTATTGGCCGTGGTAGCATAGAGGTATGAAGCAGATTTTATTCGATGTGGCTGTGGTGACTGCTTTAGTAGCAGCCGCTTGGTACATATACTTCAATTATGGTGAGCAGATTTCCGCATATATATTTGATGACACAACATCAACTATGTACGTCGAAAGCACTCCGATTAAAGTAACAATCGCTGATGAGTTGCGTGAACAAAAGCAAGGTTTATCTGGTGTAGTTGAACTTGGTCAATTTGAAGGAAAGCTATTTATATTTCCTCAAGAAGATTTCTATAGCATGTGGATGAAAGATATGCTATTTCCGATTGATATTTTTTGGATCAACAATAATATGAGAGTGGTACATATCGAGCAAAACGTTAGCCCAGACACGTATCCAGATTCGTTTACTTCAACTGAGCCGGCTAGATTTGTATTGGAGACGAGTGCTTTTTTTGCCCAAAATGCCAATATTGCTGTGGGAGATGAAGTAGTGTTGCCAGCCAATCATGTGCCTCGGGATTTGCTTGATCTATTGCAATAATATTTATTTATTGCATAATATAGCTGTACAAGATGATCGCTAAGGAGCGTGCTCCTTAGAGGAAAGTCCGGACACGAACCAGTCGCTTCGGTGATTGGTAGAACGGTAGTGGGTAACACCCATCCAGCGTAAGTTGCGAGGTGCGAGCAGAGACGTCCACGGCGAAAGCCACGGAATCCCTTCGGGGATAGTCTGCTGAGAAATCAGCAGGGTGAAACGGCTAAATCCTTACTGGCGTGCAAGGCCGCGCTCGGCTCCGTTTTGTGTGAATACATTCTCACAAAACGGAGCCGAGAGAGCCGCAAGAGGTAGGTGGTAACATCTATCCCAGGTATATGATCATCCTAGGTAACTAGACAGAATCCGGCTTATTG
Source organism: uncultured Candidatus Saccharibacteria bacterium (assembly GCA_964350645.1). Classification (GTDB taxonomy): domain Bacteria; phylum Patescibacteriota; class Minisyncoccia; order Phycocordibacterales; family UBA918; genus OLB19. The sequence goes on from CAYGJY010000002.1 coordinate 321,336, forward strand.
TGCACAAAAAAATCCCGTTAGGGATTTTTTTGTTGTGGTAAACTAGTGATAATTATTATCAATGGACCCTATCCAAAAAATGTTATGTTTGCACCACAGTTAAAAAAAGAGTCGTCTGATATTGTTGTTGCTACGTTGGCAAAAATTGCCCGTGGTAGCTTGGTGGCTACCATTGGATTGCTGCCACTCTTGTTTATCCCCGTATCATATGCACCGTTTGCATACTCTAAGATTCTTATCGTAATTGTTGGGGTGGCGATTTCCTTGATATTTTACTGCTTGGCCGCGCTACGTGAAGGATCAATTGTCATCAGATTTAGTTCGGGACTTGTCGCCATATGGTCGGTCGCTGGCGCTGGAGTCGTAGCAGCGCTGCTATCAGGCGATATGCGAGATGCTTTTTTTGGTGATGTACTTAACGTTCATACAGTATCCTTTTTAATCCTGTTAGCTTTATTGGCTTCAGCCATTTCAATTTTAGGTGAGCATAAAGCTTCCATTCTTAGGTTGTATGCGGTGTTGGCAGTAAGTGGTTTGGTAGTGGCACTGTATCAGATTATCCGTGTGGCTTTTGGTGAAGGAGTCTTGTCGTTGGGTGTATTTACATCTTTAACTAGTTCACCGATTGGTAGCTGGAATGATTTGGCGTTATTTTTTGGCTTGGTCATTCTTATGTTGTTGGTGACGCTCGAACAGTTTCCGCTTACTAAATGGGGGAAGGCTGCTTTTGGTGTGACGGCGGTGATAGCATTAGCTATTCTCGGCTTGGTCAATTTTTTCTTGATTTGGATTGTTTTAGGCCTGGCGAGCTTGATTGTACTAATGTATGCCTTAACGAAAAATCGTTTCAGTGACCAGACAATCAGTGCAGTCTCAAATACCCAAACCTCAATTATGATTTCCGCTCTGGTTTTTGTTGTTTCAGCGGCCTTTATTGTTGGTGGTCCAGCGCTTGGACAAGTAATTTCCGATGCTTCTGGTATTTCATATGTCGAAGTTCGACCGTCACTGAGCGCTACTTTTGACATCGCTCGCTCTGTCTATCAAGAGAATGCGTTTACCGGTATCGGACCAAATAAATTTGCTGATGCCTGGCGACTGTACAAGGATCCGACAATTAATACCACAAATTTCTGGAATGCAAACTTTGTGGCAGGCATCGGCTATGTTACTACCTTTGCGGTGACGATGGGCTTGTTTGGGGTCATCGCCTGGGTTACGTTCTTGGGAACGATGGTATACAGTGGCTTTCGGTTTGTTTTTTTGAGTAGTCACACCGATCGGTTTTGGCAATACGTCGGTATTTCTTCATTCGTAGCCTCGCTGTACCTGTGGGGTATGTCAATTGTGTATGTGCCAGGAGTGACACTGATTTTGCTTGCGGGCAGTTTTACGGGATTGCTCTTGGTGGCCTATGGTCAGGTGGTACACACAAAGTCATTGACTATATCTATTAATCAAAACAAGCAGGCTGGTTTTGTTTTGGTCGCAATAGCAATGTTGGTGATCGTCAGTTCAGTAGCTACGGTATTTTTTGTCAGCCGACATTATGCCAGCGTCTTTAGTTTTAATGCGGCAGTAGCCAGTGTAGCTGATGGTGTACCAATTGAAACTATTGAACGAAAAATTGCTGCTGCCTATGAACTTTCACCAAATGATTGGATGGCACGAGAAATTGCTGGTATCCAGCTGACAAAAGTTAATCAGTTAATTGCCCTTTCAGAACCAACTGACCAACAACGCCAACAGCTCGAAGAAGCAATAGTTAATGCAGTGAATGCTGCTCAACGTGCAGTTCAAACAGATCCATCTGACGCTAGTAACTGGATACTCCTAGCTAATGTGTTCATTGTGCTCACAGGCAGTAACATTGATGGAGCGTATACACGGGCAATTGAATCTCTCGATCAGGCTGAATTTCTTGATCCTGTGAATCCAGAAATTAAGCTCCTGCGGGCTAGGGCTGAAAGCTTTAACGGCAATTTAGATGCGGCTAAGGAATTAGCACTCAGAGCTGTGTCACTAAAACGAAATTATACTCCAGCATTACTTTTTCTCACCCAACTTGATATTGCTCGCGGTGACGTTGCCGGTGCCATCGCCTCAGTGCAGGCAACTATTAGCTTCGAACCACGTAATCCAGCTCGTTATTACCAGTTAGGTGTATTGTACTCAGCTCAAGAAGATGTGCGACGAGCAACTGAGGCCTTTGAGACAGCGGTTTCTTTAGATAAGGAATATGCCAATGCACGATACTTCCTAGCGTTGGCGTATAGCGAGGCTGGCCGAACAGATGATGCAATAGCACAGCTAGAGGTTGTACGAAGCTTAAATCCAAATAATGAGGTTGTCAGTAGTTTAATTGAACAATTACGTAGTGGTACTCTCCCTGACACTACCGCCGATACTACTAGTGAAGATTTAGTTGACTCAGATGTTACTGTTCAAGAAGATGGTGATGTGACAACTTCTAGTGATCCGGCGTCACCGCTCTTAACTCCAGTAAATGTGATCCCGGCTACAACTAACCAGTCAGAGACCGATACTAATAATGAAGCGGGTCAGAATTCTAATGAGTAATCAGCCACGCTATTTCCTATGGTGCGACGCGTACTAAATTTGGTTTATAAAGAAGTACGTGGTTTACACCAGGCGGCGTATGTGTTGGCGTTGTTTGCGTTTGGTTCACAGCTGTTGGCGCTGGTGCGAGATCGTCTTTTGGCACATCAATTTGGGGCCGGCATTGAACTTGATATCTATTACGCAGCGTTTCGCATTCCTGACTTGTTGTTTGTGTTGTTTGCGTCGACACTGTCAGTGTATGTACTCATTCCATTTGTGGCACGCGCCAAAAACACTGGAAAGCAGTCGGGGAGTGAAGTACTTTCGCAGGTGTTCACTATGTTTTTGCTGGCATACGGTTTGCTAGCGGGCTTAGCCTTCGTATTTGCTCCAACGTTAAGCACATGGCTCTTTCCAGAATTGAGTACTGATAGTGAGTTGGTTACTCTAATGAGAGTCCTGTTATTACAGCCACTCTTTTTGGGTATTTCTAGTTTGTTTGGGGTGGTGACGCAACTGGGACATCGGTTTGTGCTGTACGCTCTTAGTCCGCTGATTTATAACCTGGGTATTATTTTGGGCATCGTAGTGCTCGAGCCAGTCTTTGGCTTGTCGGGGCTAGCCTATGGCGTTGTGTTGGGTGCAATTGGACATATGACAATTCAACTACCATTAGTGATGAATAGTCCACTTCGTTTCTCTATTACGAGACAACTTTCATGGCAGACTCTTAAGGGAATTTTCGCAGTTTCAGTACCGCGGGCAATTACATTGTCACTTAATCAATTAGTACTTCTGGTGCTGGTTAGTATCGCGAGCACACTTGCAGTTGGCTCAGTATCTGTGTTTCAGTTTGCCTACAACTTACAGTCAGTTCCACTGGCTGTCATTGGGGTGAGTTATTCTGTAGCGGCTTTTCCTATCTTAGCGGAATTGTTTGCTGCTAATAAGATTGATTCTTTCCGGGTACATATCACAACCGCGCTGCGACATGTCATTTTTTGGGCTCTACCGGTAATTGCACTTATTATTGTGTTGCGTGCTCAGGTGGTTCGAGTTGTTCTTGGCAGTGGTGAGTTTGACTGGAGTGACACTCGCTTAACAGCAGCAATTTTAGCATTACTTGCTGTGTCACTTGTATTTCAAGCAATTAACCTACTCATTGTCAGAGCTTTCTATGCTGGCGGTTACACCCGCACACCTTTACTTGCCTCACTTGCTGGGGCAGTAGTTACTGTGTTGGCTGCCTATAGTTTAATTGCACTTCTCTCACCATTGTCATCACAATTCATGCAGTTTGTTGACCTGATGCGGGTTGATAGTGTGGTCGGCGCTGAAGTACTTATCTTGGCAATCAGTTATTCACTTGGAGTAACGCTACAGACGGCACTCCTCCTCTGGTTTGTGACCAAAACGTACACACTCGATCTTGCCTGGTTGCCAGCTCATACTGCAAAGTCATTGGCGGCAGCTTTGGTAGCCGGGGTTGTTGCGTACAGCACACTACAATTTGTAGTTGGAGGTATAAATGACAGCACATTGATTGGTATTTTTATTCAAGGTTTATTTGGTGGGCTGGCAGGGATTTCAGGTGCAGTGGTCACCTATAAGGTACTGCGGTCGCAAGAACTTACTGAAGTCATACAGGCGTTTCAGAAGCGATTGTTTAAAACTGATGTACTGGCTCCAGTAAAAGATATTATCTAGCATCTTAGCCAGATTTCCTGTAGAGTAGCGACACACATGAATCATATTCGGAATTTTAGTATTATTGCTCATATTGATCACGGTAAGTCGACTTTGGCTGACCGGATGCTGGAGGAGACTAAAACGGTTGAAGCCCGCAAGATGAAAGCCCAGGTGCTTGACTCAATGGAGTTGGAACGTGAGCGAGGTATCACGATCAAAATGCAGCCAGCGCGTATGGCTTTTTCCTATGGGGACAGTCAGTATGAATTGAATCTCATTGACACTCCTGGACACATCGACTTTTCCTATGAAGTGTCTCGGGCGCTTAATGCGGTTGAAGGGGTGTTGTTGCTGGTTGATAGTACTCAAGGAGTACAAGCTCAGACGCTGACTACACTGCAAATGGCAAAGGATTTGAACCTCAAGATTATCCCGGTATTAACAAAGACCGATGTGCCACACTCGCGACCACAAGAAGTGGGGGAGGAATTGATGAACTTGCTACAGTGTGAGCGTGAAGAGATTCAGCTCGTGTCTGGTAAAACTGGAGCTGGCGTAAAGCGCTTACTTGAGGTGATTTGTGAACAAATTCCACCACCAAAGCCAGCGACAAACGAAGATTTACAGGGACTTATTTTTGACTTTCAGTACTCAAACCATCGCGGGATTATTGTGTACACGCGGATTTTTAGCGGTCATATTAAAAAAGGTGATGTATTGAAGTTTGCTGTCAGTGGTAAACAATTCACCGCTCTTGAAGTTGGTATGTTGGCTCCGCAAGAAGTGCCAGTTGATGAGTTATCTGATGGTGAGATTGGTTATGTGGTGACCGGTATTAAGGAACCAGGCGTTGCCAACGTTGGTGACACCCTTGTAGCAGCGAAAGGTACGACTAAGGCCTTGCCTGGCTATCAAGAAGCGCGTCCAGTAGTGTGGGCCAGTGTGTTCCCTGAAAGCCAGGATGACTTCACTATGTTACGCCAAGCACTTGATCGACTGAAGCTCTCAGATTCTTCGTTATCGTTTGAAGAAGAATCATCAGGGGTGCTGGGACGGGGATTTCGGTGTGGTTTTTTGGGGATGCTTCACATGGAAATTATTACTGAGCGTTTGCGTCGAGAGTTCGATATGGAGATCATTATCACTTCGCCATCAATTTCGTATGAGATCACTTGGGCTAACGGCAAGGTGGAAGAGATTTATGCAGCCTCACGATTTCCCGACCATGGGGATCGAGTAACAGTGCGTGAGCCGTGGATTCTCGGTCAGATTATTTTGCCTGGAGACTATATGGGAAATATTCTCACTCTTTTGTATGATCATGAAGCAAGTGTAATTGATACTGAATTGTTTAGTGACGGTCGCACTTTGCTCGCAGTTGAAATGCCACTGCGTGAGCTGATGCGGGGATTTTTTGATAAGTTAAAAAATGCCAGTAGTGGCTACGCCTCACTCTCATATGAAATTGCTGAGATGCGACCAGCAACGGTAGCGCGACTGGATGTCTTGGTTGCCGAAGAAGTTATCCCAGCCTTCTCTCGAGTAGTTGGGATGGCTCGTGCTGATTCTGACGCTAAGGCGGTAGTGGAAAAGTTGTACAAAACTATGCCCCGGCAGCAATTTGATACTAAGATTCAAGCGAAAACTATGGGGAGTATTATCGCTACTAAAAAACTTTCAGCCACTAGGAAAGATGTAACGGGCTATCTGTATGGGGGTGATATTACTCGCAAGAAAAAACTGTTAGAGAAGCAGAAAAAAGGGAAGAAAAAAGCTCTTGAACACGGTATTGGAAATGTACATATTCCACCTGATGTCTTCATGAAAATGGTGCGAGATGAATAGGTCGATTGAGTAACGAAACGACAGAAGCCGGTTGCCCGAAGGGCAACCGGCTTCTGTCGTTTCAATAACTTAGAACATTGGGCCAGATCCTCCTGAGAAGGCAAAAATCATTGATAGGGCAATAATAATGGCGAAAGTGACCCATATCCACTTGATCGCTTTTTTGGTACGTTTATCGTATAGCAGTGACATAATGTGATTATCTTAACAGACCTGGTTCAGAATTGAAAATCATCTATCAAGAGTGGTGTAGAATACAGTCATATGGCACGTTTTGGTAAAAAGAATACTCTGCAAAGTGTAGTATTTTCAAAGTTCACTTTGATTCTGCTGGTGATTTTCTCGCTATACTTTTCTTTTAGTGTCTTCGAACGCTACCAAGTAGAGCGTGATATGGCTGACCGACGAGCGTCGGTAGAAGCGCAGGTGGCAGACCTTGAAGCAAGGAAAGCTGCCTTAGCTGAACGGGTTGAATTTCTGCAGGGCGAAAGTGGTATCGAGTCTGAGATTAGGAGAAATTTTGATGTGGCGAAAGAAGGTGAGCAGGTCGTGATTATTGTCGATGATGACCAAGGTGGCGAAGCAGTTTTCACTGAAGGTGCAGCGGTGTCTGTGTCTGATGGTAAGCCGTGGTACCAGTTTTGGTAGAACTACAGCGGAGTGATATACTGTTATTCTATGTCTAAAACAGTTACCATTTACAGTACGCCGGTCTGCCATTTTTGCCAGGCGGCAAAAGAGTTTTTTACCGATAATGAAGTTGAATTTACTGATATCGATGTTGCTGCTGACCAAGAGAAGCGACAAGAGATGATTGAGATGACTGGCCAGATGGGGGTTCCTGTCATCCGCATTGATGATGATGTGGTGGTTGGCTTTGATGAAGCGAAGGTCAAAGAATTGTTAGAGCTCTAGGAGCTTTTTGAAAAACAGCCGGCGCCTTGTAGGCGCCGGCTGTTTTTGTGCCCCGAGCAGGAATCGAACCCACATTTCCTCCTTAGGACGGAGTTGTTCTATCCATTGAACTACCAGGGCAAATAGATATATGATGGATACTGTAGCATACTGCTAGGTCTTCGTCTGCTATAATTACGAGCATGAAGCTACCGAAAAACCCTGATGATCTAAAAAACTTGGAGCATTTGATGGAGAAGAACTCTAAGTTACTGGAAGAAAATAATGATTTACTCAAAAAAATTCACCGCAATGGCTTATTAGCTTTCTGGATTCGTATAGGGTGGTATATAGTGCTAATTGGTTTGCCGTTTGCTCTGTACTTCTATGTATTAGAACCATATTTCACAGCCATGGGTTCAAATTACGAGGTTTTTAAGGCTGGTATTAATGAAATTCCAGGCTTGAAAGGTTTAGGAGATTTGATCGATACAATGCAAGATCGATCGTACTAAATGCTTTAAACTTTGGTCAAATATGATAGTATATTGGCCACTTGAGCAGTTTCTGCTCAAAATGCTTGGGTAGCTCAGTTGGTAGAGCATTCGCCTGAAGAGCGAAGGGTCAGCAGTTCGAGCCTGCTCCCAAGCACAAAGAAAGCCCCCGAAAGGGGGTTTTCGTGTGCTTGGGAAGTAAAGCACCAATGTGCTTTACGTGCAGGCACGAAAGACGGAACGATGTGAGCCTGCGAACAAGTGAGTCGGGGTCGAGAGTACTTAGTAAAATGTGAGGGACGAAACATTTTACTTAGTAACTCGTGACCGAGCCTGCTCCCAAGCACAAATAAAGTCCGCCTTTGGCGGACTTTTATATTTTTGAACAAATAGTAAAGGGCTCGCCGTAGCGAGCCCGATGTGGGAAATTCAAGATAATTCACTCGATCGCTTGAGCGAATGTCTTGGCATAATTCTCAGCTGGCACTCCTGCACAGACTGAGACCGCGGTGCGGATTTTCCTGTTGCCATACTTCATCTCCCAGTAATGAATGACACCACCGCCTTTGCGATCTATTGTCTTTGCGTGTCTGGCCACTACTTCAACTATTGCCCTGTCAGGGTACTTTACCCCTAGAGCCGCAAGTTTTCGTTTTGTACCTCTGGTCGTCATTGGATAAGGCTGCATTAGGCACTTCCTGTGTTTGAGTTGCAAAACAAACAGAGCTCGGTCTGACGACCGAGCTCTGTTTTGGGTATCTATTAGGTGGGGAAACTAGCTACACAAAACACAACACAGTCGCTTGTGGACTGATGCTGAGAAAGAGATAGTTTGTTACTTTGTACGTCATTAGCTTGATTGTAGGGGAGAGTACAAATTTATGCAAGTAAATAGACCTGTGAATAATCCATTCGACAACTCCACCAAGCGGCATATAATCAATAGTAATGAAGGTAACTGCCAACTGCCTATGAAGTTAACCCGCACCATTTCTACCTGGAGTAGTTTCTGTTCGTCCGCTCTCGTAATCCGCAGTAGAGAGTAGGTTTTGTTTGCACCTAAACAATAAGAAAATCCGCTCTCTGGGGCGGATTTTTGTATATTCGAAGCTCAGAATTTGTACCACTAAACATGAGGAGGAACTATCGTGGAAAGGTCAGCACTACATAAGCAATTGTCTGCTTTGGTTGAAAAAGGGTCTGATGCGAAAGCTCTCCATGGAGCTGTTCGCGTCTTTGCGTCCGAATCAGGGTTGACACTGGTATGTTTTGAAGTAGAGCAAGGCAGGGTGATTGTCCGCTTGGCTGAAAGCTTTGCCACAACAGTCGCACTTGATCATGTGTTTGCCGAGAGCATTGCGCAGGCCGCCTGAACAGGGGGTGAACAAAAAGGGCGGTCCCGCAGGACCGCCCTTTCTCCATATCTAGTGTTTTAGCTACTTGTGTGCCTTGCTCATAACCTTGAGTCGAGTACTGCGATCTTTGTCAACTTTCGGTAGTTTGATTTCAAGGAGGCCGTGCTTTTCTTGGGCTTCAGCTTCATCAATGATTACTTCTTCAGGGAGAAGTAGCGTGCGTGAAAACGAGCCCCAGAATAGTTCGCGATGATAGTAGTCGTCATCGGCTGACTCTTGGTATTCTTCGCGGAGGCCTTTGATGGTGACCATGTCGCGAGTAATTGCAATATCAAGGTCGTCAGGAGACACTCCCGCCACAAGGGCGCGGATCACAATGGCATCACCAGTTTGATACATATCAACAGGTAACTCACCTTCCTGTGGCTCTTGCTCTTCTTGACCATGCCATTCAGACTCTTCCTCGTAGTCATCCTCAGCGTGTTCTTCGTCACCGAAATTATGCTCCTCATCGAGCACTTCATCAAACTCGTCAGTATTGACTGAGCCGGTGAGTCGTTCTAGAAATGATGGTTTTTTCATAATTAATTTGAGGATCTAAGATTATGGCGTGATTCGAGTAATTTAACTTTCTCGAAAATGAGAAAGAGGACAATGATGCCCATCCAGACAAAGAGGAAGACGCCCAAAATAGTCTCTCCACTAGCATCCATTATAAAAAAGTTAAATAGGGCATGCAACACAATGGCAATGAACAACCCAAGGGTACCAAAGGCCAATTTAAGAGTGTTTGATTTATAAAACGCAAACGCTAAGAAGGCCCCGACGGTTCCAGAGGCTAGTACGTGCAACAGCGTAGCTCCTAGGAAGCGGAATTTACCGGTCAGAAGTGAACTAGCTAAGTCGCCATTTGAAAGTGGGTTAAAGATAAAGAGGGCGTTTTCGAGAGCCGCAAAACCAAGGGCGATCGTGATCATGTAAATAATGACGTCGATCGGTTCATCGACTGCTTTATGCCACAAGATAACAATCAGAGCTACGGCGTACTTGAGCACTTCCTCAATGATTACCCAGATAAAAATCAGGTTATCTGGTGGGTTTGGTTGGCAAAGGCCACTGGCGTATATATCGCACGCTAGTCGCTGCAGGGGTAGTGCAAGTGGCACTACCATCATGCCAGCGATGAATGCTAGTGCGATTAAAATATAGGGCTCGGGACGTTCTTTGTCTTCACGGAGCCAAAACCACAGCCAAAATAAAGCGGGTATAAGACCGCCTAAAAAGGCAACTGCAAACTGCATTGACTCCATAGCGTAATTGTAGCAATAAAAGAGCGGCGCCTACGGCGCCGCTCTTTTATTGTGGGGAGACTACTTCGGCCACTTGGCAATCATCAAGATGTCCGTATCTTTCATTTCCTTCGGTAACTCTTGCCAGATAGTCTCGGTGACAAACGGCATGTAAGGATGAAGAAGTTTCAAGGAAGTGATCAGGTGTTCTGCGAGTAATCGCTTACGAGAAGCTACTACCGCCACATCGGCAGACTGTAGGAGTGGTTTTGAGGCTTCGAGGAGGGTGCTGGCAAAATAGTCCCAGACGAGGCTGTACAGTTTCTCTGAGGCTAGATCAAAGCGATCTTTATCCATGTAGTCAGTGACTTCGGCTACTTTGGTTTCTAGGTCTTTGAGGACAGCAACATCTTCTTCAGTCAAAGAAGCATCAGCTCGGTAGTCGACGGTGTTATCAAGGACGAAGCGGGTGATATTCCAGAGCTTGTTGGCGAACTTCTTGTAAGCATTAACCTTGTCTGGATCGAGGTTCATATCGGTACCCGGGGCGTTGTTTACCATCAGTCCCATGCGTAAGGCGTCAGTTCCGAAACGCTCTTGAATATCTCGCGGCATAATCACATTGCCTTTACTCTTACTCATTTTCTTGCCGTGTTTATCTTGCACCATGCCGTGTAAGTACACTTTTTTGAAGGGCACTTCACCAGTACGATACAGACCGAACATAATCATGCGGGCCACCCAGAAGAAAATAATATCTTTCCCAGTTTCCATGACACTGGTCGGGTAATAGGTTTTGAAATCTTCGCCGTCAGGAAAGTTGGTAGTGGCGAGTGGCCATTGCCCCGATGAGAACCAGGTGTCAAAGGTATCTGGGTCGGGTTCTACCGCGCCGCCACATTTCTCACAGGTGGTAACAGTGTCTTCGAGATCAACCATGCCATGTTGGCAGTCGACACAGATCTTAGCTGGGATCGGGATGCCCCACACAATCTGGCGAGAGATGTTCCAATCTTCGATGTTGGTGAGCCAGTGTTTAAAGATACGCTCTTGGGCTTCTGTCACAAAGGTGATGCGACCATCTGCTACGGCCTGAAGAGCTTCGTCAGCCAGCGGTTTGGTTTTCACAAACCACTGCTCACGAATTTGTGGCTCGATCTCACGTTCACATTTAAAGCAGCACGGGACAGCGTGACTGTAGTCTTCATCAATTTTTACCAGCAAGCCTTTTTGGTCGAGTTTCTCAACAATCTTAGCGCGAGCTTCCATGATGTTCATCCCTTCAAATTCGGCTGCTATCGGGAGGAGTTTGCCGCGCCAATCAATGATTTGTTCATAGTCGAGGTTATGGCGCTTGGCGATCTCGAAGTCGATACTGGAGTGCCACGGCGTGATGGTCATAACACCAGAACCCATCTCCGGGTCACTAGCTTCGTCTTTGATCACCGTGGCCGTAATCGGGCCGTTGATCCATTCGATCTCAATGTGCTGGCCGTGTGTGTACTCAGTGTAGCGGGCATCGTCTGGATGCATTACGACATATTTATCACCAAACTTGGTTTCCGGCCGAGCTGTACCAATCACAAATGGTCCGTACTGGAAGTAGTAGAAAGGGTCTTTACGCTCGACTGATTTTGTTTCGAGGTTTGAAAGTGAGGTCTGGTGCTTTGGGCACCAGTTGACGATCCGCGCACCACGGTAGGCGAGGCCGTCGTCAGCCATTTGTTTGAAGGTGTTGTAGACGATTTTGATTACTCGATCATCAAGGGTGAAAAGCAGGCGATCCCAGTCGCAGGAAGCCCCGAGTTCTTTAATTTGCCCGAGCATGATGTCTTTGTTCTCAAGCGTAAAAGCCATGATCTCATTGTAGAGTTCTTGCGGGGTCATTTGGAAGCGCGAACGACCTTCTTTCTCGAGCTTCTTTTCGTAGACGATCTGTGTTTCAAAACCGGCATGGTCAGCTCCGGGGATCCAAAGAGCCTTTTTGCCGCGCATGCGCTCGAAGCGCATCATGATGTCTTGCACAGTCACAAACAGCGCATGACCAGCGTGAAGAGAACCGTTGGCGTTTGGTGGTGGCATGACGATCGTGAACGGTTCGCTTCGCTCACCGTCAGCATTTGCTGGCAAATTATCAGGATTAAAATACCCCGAATCTTCCCACAACTTATAGATACGAGTCTCATGCTCGCTCGGCTCGTACGGTTTCAAAAACACCTCCGGGGTACTTGGTTTTTCGTCATTCATATAGATTCGTATCGTAGCACGGAGCTTGTATTCAATAAAGACTACAGAGATTTGTTGCCGTTAGCGCGGATGGCGGTGGCTGAGGCGCGGGGGGAGAGAGCTGACTGCAAGCGGGCGTGGCCAGCCAGCGCAATCATGATGGAGTTGTCGGTTGAGAGGCCAGGGGCGGGGAAGTAGACTTCGAGGTCAGGGTGTGTTTTGAGGAATGAAAGATTGAACTGCTCTCGCAGGTAGCGGTTGGCACTGACTCCGCCACCAACAACCACAGTTTGCACGTCATACTGCTCAACCGCGGCGAGGGTTTTCTTCAGTAAAATTTCAGCGACGGCGTCTTCGAAGTCTCGTGATAGCGCCTGTTTGTCGGTTTCGGTCAGATCGGCGCCGTCGATGGCGTACCGGACAGCGGTCTTGAGGCCAGAGAACGAGAAGTCGAGGTCTCCAGAGTGCAGCATGGGGCGCGGGAGGTCTTCTTTGTAGGCCGGAAGCGATAGCTTCCGGCCCTCTGCCGCTCGTTTAGAAATTTCTGGTCCGCCCGGGTAGGGCAGCCCCATCAGGCGAGCGACTTTATCGAAGGCTTCGCCCACGGCATCATCCCGAGTTTGGCCAATCTTTTCGTACTGGCACCAGTCTTTCATCAAGACCAGCTCAGTGTGTCCGCCAGAGATCAAGAGCGCGAGTGCTGGGAAAGCGATCTGGGCTAATTGGTCATCTTCCTCTACATCGTAGACTGACGCGAGGATGTGTCCCTCCATATGATTAACTGGAATAATTGGTACGTTCCAGACCCGCGCCAGTGCTTTAGCAAAATTAATCCCGACCCACAGAGCTGGTTCTAGTCCGGGACCACTGGTGACTGCAATGGCGTCAAATTCTGGCACTTCGTAACTTTCAACAAACTCAATAAAGGCTTCAGCGGCGTCAGGTTCGCGTTCGAGAATGGTGTGTAGTTCGCTGGTGAGTGTCTGGTCGAGTGAGGATGTTTCTTCAACGAGTAGATCAGCTTCTTTCAATGCTTCTTTAAGTAGCGGCAAGAACGCCTTGGCGTGTTCACGCTTAGCAACTGCTGGGAAGATACCACCATATTCTTGATGCATTTCAATTTGGCTCCGGAGCGCATTACCAGCGAGTTCGTAGGTCGCAGTCGGGAAGTCACCGGTGACGTCGACGACGCTTACGGCAGTTTCATCAGCTGAGGTTTCAATCGAAAGAATTTTCATTATAGGAAGGTAAACGGCATGGTCTCAAATGAGTCAGCGCGGATGCTGGCAGCGTTTTTATGTCCACCACCACCGTATTTCTCAGCGATCGCAGCAACATCGACATCACCATTACTGCGTAAGCTGCAATGTACCATGCCGTCGTAGCGATAGTAGACGATACTCATTTCAATGCGGCCTTCCTGGCCGTTTAAGGTCGCGAGGTTGTGTCCGAGGATGGAGCGATAAATCCGTTCGGCATTGAGCGCGTAGACCTGATGACCTTCAAATTCTACGAGTTCGCGGAACTGCATCATGCGTTCAACCAGCTTGTCCTCAAAACCGGCAATCACGCCACCGTGACTAATAAAGCTGGTAAAGGCGTCGGTGTCTTCCATGTTGCGGGCCAGCTGGTCCCAGGTTTCGAAGTCTTGCAGGTATTCACCTAGGGCTGCCCCAAACTCGCGGTTGTGTGGCAGGGCAAATTTCCAGAGATCATGATCTTCAACATACTTAAGGAGGACTGGTACGTCGGTGCCCGGATGGAAATATTCCCACGACAGGACAGCGCCGGAATGATCGTTGTCGAAGATGTTGTCAGGAAAGGCAGTCACGGCTTCTTTGGCTGTCCCGTGGTGGTCAATCACGACTACTTTCTTGTTTGTAGCTACGAGCTCTTCGAGCTGAGGCTTTTTGAAGCTGTAGTCGAGGATGTAGAGCTCTTTGTCGATCAGTCCTCCAGGGACAGCGTCTTGGGTTTTGCAAGGGACGTAGCTCGCATTGTCGCCAAATTTCTTCCACGCAGCATACGCGCTCCCAAAGCCATCGCGGCATTGGTCATGATAAATAACAACGATATCTTTAAGAGTTTCCATAGGGAGAATATAGCACACGTTGGGAGTGGGAGCGAAGCGGTGGGGTCAAGTTTCTAATGTAAACATTGTGGTCACGAGTTACTAAGTATAATCAAACACTTTGTGTTGATTCTACTAAGTACTCTCGACCCCGGCTCGTGGTTTTCATTTCAAGGAAATAAGAAATGAAAACAACACTGCGCCCGACACACACTAAAATCCTGCCGCAGGGCAGGATTTCTTGACGCGTGTGTCCGATACAAGACTTGAACTTGTGACCTCTACAATGTCAATGTAGCGCTCTACCAGCTGAGCTAATCGGACAGAGAGAATAGTATACACAAACTTATAGCTGAAACAATCTTATGTAGTTTCAGATAATTCGTCACTAAAGACTTCAGTTACAACTGATTTGAGTTGCATCTCCATCGCACTGTTTTTTTCATAACCAGAATTCCGATATTTGCTAGCGGTGCCGTTCATCTGGATTAATTTTGATATCAGTGTTAGTGGGCGTTTAATTTTGTCTGCTAATTCAGGCTGGACACCTTCAGTGTATCTATGCATGGCTTGTAGCTGAAATTGAATTTGCAATAACACTGAATGAGCCATAGGGTGTGATCCGGAACTTTTTCGGGTATAGAGGTCTTGCATAGCAGCAATATCTATTGCGATAACTATTCGTGGTATGCCATGTAGTGGACCTTTATAGCCAGCTTTACTTGATTCAAAAAATTCAACATTGGTTAGAGTTCCAATGCCGATTTCGTTTCTAATTTCTCTGATTTTTTCTTGGAGTTGGGATTTTGAAAAGGTGACATCAATAGCTAATCCAATGTGGGCGATGGCCTCATTGCTATATTCAAGTATTAAGTCAACCTTTCTTTTGACGTCATCAAACCGAGATGTGTTTATCGCTTCACAAAATGGTATCCAACCATTTTGGATCCCTTCGAATATTAAAAGTTCTGCAAACTCACCAAGCTCAGTAATTTCTTTTTGTGTTAGCCCCGGGGCTACTTCAGTGTGACCGCGTTCATTGATATCTCGCTCGATCCGTTGGAGGTCTTGAAGCATCTCTGTCATACGTCCTTGATCGTAGTGACCAAATCTTCTTGGATTGATCGCTGTAGATCTAAATGCTTTTAGCCTTTGCTGTAGTTCAGTATAGGGGATAAACTTTAGGAGTTCTTTTATCCGCTCAAGTTGACTGGCTTCAATAGCTCCTGCGCCAAACTCTGCTCCGTGTCTCATTTTCATGTAGTAATCGTATCAAGTTTTGGCTTTTTTTGATATGGTAGGTAGATGATTTTATATCCGACCGAAACACTCTATGGACTTGGTGTGAATGCGCTTGATCCCACGGAGCTCCAAAAACTCTATGAACTCAAAGGCCGCGATGCGACCAAGGTTTCGGCGTGGTTGGTGCGGAGTGTAGAAGATATTGAGGAGTATGCAGAGCTCGGTGAGGTGGGGGCAAAAATTGCGGCGCAATTTTTGCCCGGCAAACTCACCTTGATCTTGCCAACCAAAGACTTAGTTCCGAGTGAAGTCACTGCCGAAGACGGTACGATTGGCTTTCGGATTTCAAGTGATCCGGTTGCAAGCCAACTCATTGCTGCTTTTATGGAAAAACATAATGCACCACTGACCTGCACCAGTGCTAATGTCAGCGGTTCGCCAGCGTTTCCAACCGTTGGCGAAATCCTCCAGCAGTTTGGTCCCAACGCCGACATGATTGATGAAATATATGATGATGGTCCAAGGAAAGGACTAGCCTCAACGGTAGTAAAAGTAGTTGATAATCAAGTGGAAGTTATTCGCGAAGGGGAGATTAGCGAAGCTGATATTCGCGCTATACTTCAAATAGGTTTGAAATAAGCCACATTTCGGTAAGAAAAATCAAACTGGAGCGTCATAATCTGTATATTCTCACTTGTGAGAACCTATTTTTATGTTTTTACTTAAAGAAGACGCTTATTCTGCGCCAGTAATTACGCAGATCCCGAACAAGCCATTTCCATTTTTGTGGCGGTTTTCGGCGCGCCATCGTTGGTATGCCATTTTTGCCACGTTGTTTGTGGTAATTGCCGCTTCGCTCGTAACGGCCATGGGGCTACTATACAAGTACCTTGTTGATGCGATCTTGGCAGAAAATTATGAGCTGGTAATGTTCTTGGTGATTGGATATCCGGCGCTGATTTACGTTGAGATGCTTTTCTGGCGCTTAAGCGGTTTTACTGGCATGACCTGGGCAACTCGAATGGAATACGATGTCTATAACAGTCTGGTTGCCTATGCAAACAAACACAGTCATACCTACTTCATTGATCGTTTTGCTGGTTCGCTTTTGAGTAAGGTGGATAATGTGGCTGAGTCAGCTCTTAAGTTGGTGCATGACTATTTATGGGTCCACTTAGAATCAGGGATTATGATCATTACGTCGTTCCTCTTGATTTTCACTGTTGATGTCACGGTTGGTTTGTATTCGCTGCTTTTGTTGGTGACGCTATTTACCTATAACTGGTATATGACACCACGTCAGACGAAGCTTTCTCTACGCAACGCTGAAACGTACACTACTTTGCGCGGGCAAATTGTGGACACCTTCTCGAATATTGCGGCGGTGCGGCAACACGCGATGCGTGGTGGTGAAGAGCGGCGTATGGCAGCATTGGCTCACGATAGTCGGATAGCCCACAAAAATAGCTGGTTTTTCTCAGAGGTGAACGTTACCGTCAATATGACGATCATGTTTATTTTCTCAGTCGTAATTATGTATACACTGTTTCTCCGCTGGGAATCAGGGGCTATTTCTTCGGGTGATTTGATCTTAGTATTGGCCCTCTTTACCAATGTCACCGGGGCCATGACGCACTTAGGTCGCGCTTTTAATGAGACGGCTAAAGCCTATGGAAAAATGACCGAGGGTCTGCGAGAGTTGGTAGCACCGTACGAAATTTTAGACGCTCCTCGCGCCAAAAAATTAACTGTCAAGCAAGGTCAAATTTTTTGGGACAATGTGACGTTTGAGTATGGCCAGAATCGAGTCTTTAAAAATTTTGAACTGACCATCACACCGGGGCAGCGGGTTGGTCTCGTCGGTTCCTCAGGAGCCGGAAAAACGACCTTTGTGTCGCTTCTGTTGCGCCAGCATGAACTCACCGACGGAGCAATTATGATTGATGGACAAGATATTTCGCAGGTGACACAGGATTCACTGCGCCAGAACATTGCGGTGGTGCCGCAGGAACCAATGCTCTTTCACCGGACTATTAAAGAAAATATTGCTTATGGTAAACCACAGGCAACACAGAAAGAAATTGAGGCGGTCGCGAAGAAAGCCCAGGCTCATAGCTTTATCAAGGATCTACCAGAAGGGTATGACACGATGGTGGGTGAGCGCGGGGTGAAGCTTTCTGGTGGTCAAAAGCAACGCGTCGCGATCGCGCGCGCGATGCTCAAAGACGCGCCGATTTTGGTCCTTGATGAAGCAACGTCAGCCCTTGATAGCGAAAGTGAAGTAGCGATCCAGACGGCGCTTCATCGCTTAATGCGGGGCAAGACAGTGATTGCGATTGCGCACCGACTATCGACCTTGCGGGAAATGGATCGGATTATTGTACTTGATAAAGGGAAGATCGTGGAAGATGGTTCGCATGAAGCGTTGGTCGCCTACGGCGGCGTCTACGCTAATTTATGGCGTCATCAGGCTGGCGGCTTCTTGCAGGAATAGTTTTCACTGATAGTGAAAGTGTATACAGAACGCGAAACTGGCGGGCCGAAGGCCCGCCAGTTTCGCGTTCCACCACACCTATCACCACTCGACAACTTTACGCCTCCTCATAAAGCCGCTACTTTTAGATTAGATACTAATTGTTCTTTGAGAAGGGCAATTAGTGACTCTCCCGCGGCATGAGCCGCACCCACCGCACCCTAAAGGTGCCAAAATGCGGAGGACGACGACATGGCCGATGGAGGTGGAATCTACAAGCACCCGTTGACGACTAGGGGAGATTCCGAGGCAGGGAAAGCTATTGCAGCTTTCTGTGAAAAACACAATCTCATGACTAGGCAGGATTCTACCTTCTGGGACAATCTTGAAGCCGGTGCTCTCCCTGTCAGCTATGATTGGCTCGGTAGAGTGGTCAACGAAGCTCAGCGTAAGGGCCTGACCAGCGATCCTGTGTTCGGGTGGCTGAAGAAGTTGTCCGATGGCAAGGAACCAGGGCGTCCGCCCACAGAACCTATCCCTCAACCGGGGGTTGACGATCCGGCAACATCCGCTAACGTGCCCGCTGCCGAAGCCAAGCA
>CAYGJY010000002.1:340174-449760 GCA_964350645.1 uncultured Candidatus Saccharibacteria bacterium
GGCCGAAGCCAAGCAGGCCGAAGCCAAGCAGGCCGAAGCCAAGCAGGCCGAAGCCAAGCAGGCCGAAGCCGAGCAGGCCGAAGCGGCCAAGGCCAGGGAAGCCGAAGCGACAGGCTTCAGGGATGGCGACCTTTGGCCGGGAGGGCGGTGTTCCTTCGTCCGGCAAAGTGACAAGAGCTGGTGGCCACGCTGAGTTGAGATGAAACGCAGCCGAATGCGGGTCACCGCGATGAAACCAAGCCGGGCGGGAGCGACGATCGAAAGATCGTCAGTGCTCCCGCCCGGCTTGAACTACGTTTGCAGTTTACTTTTTTATGTATGTAGAGTCTTTCCGGTCAAGTAAAAATTTTTGGAGGGCTAAAATCCACCATGCACTCGCTCCAAGAGCGACTCCGACAGCACTCCAGTAGAGTTCAAGTGAATAGAATGCGAATACAAAAAGGGTGAGGAAGGGAGCAGTGATAATGCTAGTCCAGAAGGCTGGTTTGTCGGTACTAAAAATAGACGGCAGTAAACCGATGAAGAATACCAAGTTGCCAGCTGCAAAAATAAGTTCTTGCCAAGAGATATCGAACATTAAGGTAGTATAGCAAATGAGGAGGTTGCGTGAGTGCCTAGCAAGGCTAGGCACTCACGCAACCTTTGGGGAGAAAGGTCAGTACTATATAGCAGATATGCTATATTGAAAGTATAGAGATCTGGTGCGGTAATATATAAGTATTAAATAATAAATAGTATCTATGTGTGGAATCTTTGGCTACGTCGGTGACAAATCAGCACAACCAATTTTAATTGAGGGCTTACGCACGCTTGAGTATCGGGGGTACGACTCAGCTGGAGTATATATTCCTGGATACGGATGTGTGAAGGCGGCTGGCCCGATTGCTAACCTGGCAGATAAAGTCAGTGATGATGTCTTGGGAGTTTCTGGTATCGCTCATACTCGCTGGGCTACACATGGTCCACCAACCGAGCAGAATGCCCATCCCCATAAAGATATGAGTGAAAGTGTTTGGCTGGTGCACAACGGTATTATTGAAAACTTCAATGAGTTGAAAGAAGGACTCTTGGTGCAAGGAATGACGTTTACCTCAGACACTGATACTGAAGTCTTGGCGAAACTAATTGGTTCTCTCTACACCGGTAATTTACGAGAAGCGGTACAGCGGGCCCTGCATATGGTGCGTGGTACCTACGGTATCGCGGTCATGACTGAACATACTCCTGGTGAGTTGGTAGTGGCTCGCATGGGGAGTCCAATTGTACTTGGGGTTGGCAGCGGTGAGAATTTTGTATCATCTGACCCGTCAGCACTGTTAGCACACACGAAAGATGTTGTGTATTTAAATGATGGTGAGATTGCTGTAGTGACAAAAGACGCGTATGAAGTATTGACTATTCGCGGTGAAAAACTTGATCGTGAGCCAGAGACAGTTGAGTGGGAACAAGAAGAAATTCAAAAAGGTGGCTATGATCACTATTTGCTAAAGGAAATTATGGAAATCCCGGCAACGATTGAAAACTCAATGCGGGGGAGACTGTTGGTTGAGAGCGGCCGAGCCAAGTTGGGCGGCCTTGAAGGTCATATCGACAAACTCACTAGTCTCAATCGGCTTATGTTGGTAGCGTGTGGCTCGGCCGCGTACGCCACTGAGGTAGGGAAATATATTATTGAGGAATATGCACACCTTCCAGTTGATACTGAATTGGGTAGTGAGTATCGCTATCGAAAAATTCTGCCAGACAAAAATAGTGCTGTGATGGCAGTAACGCAGTCGGGCGAGACAGCAGATACACTCGCGTCAGTGCGCAAAGGTAAGGAACTTGGTTTGCTTACTTTAGGTATTGTAAACGTTGTTGGTTCAACTATCGCCCGGGAGACTGATGCCGGCGTCTACAACCATGCCGGTCCAGAGATTAGTATTGCGTCGAGTAAGGCGGTGATTTCGCAGCTTGTGGTGTTAATTTTGATTACACTCTTGATCGGCCGCGAAAAGGGTATGACTGAAGCAGAAGGTAAAGAGATCGCCAAAGCATTGAAAGAGCTGCCAGATTTGGCTCAAAAAGTACTAGACCAGCATGAACAGATTAGGGCAATTGCTGAAAAGTACGCTCATTACAAGGATGCGATGTACATTGGTCGCAAGTTCCATGCGCCGATTGCGTACGAAGGTTCGTTGAAGCTGAAGGAGGTGACGTACATTCATTCTGAAGCGTACGCTGGTGGCGAGCTGAAACATGGTTCAATTGCGCTCCTAGATGAAAATTTCCCAGTGATTGCAATCGTACCAGAAGATGATGTCTATGAAAAAATGATTTCAAATATTGAAGAAGTAAAGGCACGCAGCGCTCCGATTATTGCGATTACAACTGAAGGAGAGCAGCAGTGTGCCAAGTTAGCTGATGATGTGATTTATATCCCAAAGACCCATCCGATCTGTCAGCCAATTCTTTCAGTGATTCCGACATACCTTTTGGCGTATTATGTGGGAGTTGCCAAAGGGATTAACGTTGACCGGCCACGAAACCTCGCGAAGAGTGTGACGGTTGAGTAGAAGAGAAAGAAACAAACGCCCGGCAGCTTCGCTGCCGGGCGTTTGTTTCTTTCTGCTACCACTGCCCAATATTTTCCATACTCTGCCACGGTTCAGTTGGTTCTAGGGCATTCCCAGTCTGTAATAGCTCGATCGAGATATTGTCGGGTGATTTGATAAAGGCCATGCGGCCGTCACGCGGTGGGCGATTAATAGTGACGCCAGTGTCCCTCAGGGCTTGGCAGGTAGCGTAGATGTTCTCAACTTGATAGGCGAGGTGACCAAAGTTGCGTCTGGTGGTGTATTGCTCTGGCGCACTGCCGTCTTCAGCTGGCCAGTTGTAGGTAAGCTCCAAGGTAGGGGCGCCGGCTTCGCCGGCGCCCGGCATATCACCCGGCGCCGCCAAGAAGATCAGCGTAAAGCGACCAGTTTCATTTTCAATCCGCCGCGTCTCAACCATCCCCAACTTGGTACAATAAAATTCTAATGATTCATCAATGTCCGTCACCCGGACCATGGTGTGTAAGTATTGCATAATATTAGTAACCAGCGATAGTTAAAAAGTTGTTAAAGAGTTTTTTACCAACTTCAGTGTATGAGTCTTTTGTAGCAGCAAAGTCAGCACGAAGTGATTCAGCATCCAGAGCTTGTAAGTCAGGATCATTGGCCAGCCAGGTTTCAAACATGTCTTCAGTTAGTTCAAAGTGACACTGAATACCAAAAGCATTCTCGCCAACACGAACGATTTGATTGGTACAGTGTTTACCTGATGCGAGTAGAGTCATATCGGGGGTTAGTTCAACGGTCTCACCATGTAGATGAAAGACTTGGAATGTATCACCTAAGTCAGCAAACAAAGGGTTAGCTTTTCCAGCTTCAGTTAGTTCTACTGAAAAACGCTCACCCTCATGATCCCGAAATCCGATTTCTTGTACGTGGTTTGGTACCACTGCACCACCATGAGCTTTTACTAGCGTCTGCAAACCAAGGCAAATGCCAAGATATGGAATACCAGCGGCAACTACCGACTTGATCCAGGCTAATTCTCTCACCATAGTATCGTCAGTATCGTTAGCGCTATTAGGTCCACCGAGGACAACAACTGCTCCGTATGAACTGTGGTCAGGCAGCATTTCACCAGCCAGCAGGTCAAGAACTGTGTAGGGAATTGATCGCTCATCGAGTAGCTCAGCTAAAATACCCGGTCCTTCACGGGTGATGTTTTTTACAATAAGAATTTCTTTGGTCATAGTTAAAATGTGAATTCTTTAGAACCATCCTGACCATAGAGGCCATCGTTCCAAAACTTAATAAAGGTTGGTTTGATGACTCATACACCTGAGCCTTTTTCGTTTTCGTGTACCCAGTCTATAGTAATGCGCTCTGCGAATTCAGGGTAGTTTTGGTTGTGTAGAGCTACTCCCATAGCAATGTCTGCCTCACTGGGATTGAATGTTGCTTCACCAACACCCTGAATGCCTTTTCGATCAAGGTGGTCGCCATCAGCGTGCCAGGCAGTGGCGAAGGCGAGGCGAGAATCTTCGAGCAACTTTTCGCCGTACAGTGTTTTAGGACTACCAATAAAATAAATCTTGTCTGCCGTCTCACAACCCATAAAGACATTGGCGATCCATGGATCACCTGCGTGTGGTGCAATTTGTAAGATTTTTTGTGATTGTAGAAATTGCTGTAATTCTTCCATAGAAATACTATAACAAATTCGATTAACAAGACTAGTAATTTCTCAGTTTTTTGGTATGATTTTGCCCACTTGACCAAGTATATGGTCCCATCGTCTAGTGGTTAGGACGCCAGGTTTTCATCCTGGAAATCGGGGTTCGACTCCCCGTGGGATCACAAAATAAGGAGCTATATTTATCAACGTATTTCAAGACACCTTACAGGGAGTTCAGAACTTTAATGTATCTGGTATGATGTACTTATGAAAATGTATCTCTCATCCTATAACCTAGGGGATTACACAGATAAACTGAAAGAAATGATACCTGCCAACAACAAAGTTGGCTATATAGGCAATGCTTTGGACTCGAGTGTTGTTGACCCAGTTCGTAAGGCAGACAGATTAAATAGGAATATGCAAGAGCTGAATGAACTTGGTTTTGATTGCTTTGACCTTGATTTGAAAAAGTATTTTGGTAAGGAAGATGCCTTGCGTGAACTTGTAGATACACTTGGGACCATCTGGGTCAGTGGCGGCAACGTGTTTGTGTTACGACAAGCATTCAAGTTGAGTGGCTTTGACAATATCCTACTTGAGCTGAATAAGCAGGACGACTTTCTTTACGGTGGGTACAGTGCGGGCATCTGTATTTTAGGTCCAACATTAGATGGCTACCACATTGTTGACGATGCAACCGAAACGCCATATGAGGGGTGGGATGAAGTACTTTGGGATGGACTAGGTATCATTGACTACACATTTCTGCCACATTTTGAGTCAGACCACCCAGAGTCAGAAGCTATTGGCAAATCATTAGAGTACTGCAAAGAAAAAGCACTATCATACAAAACGATACGTGACGGAGAAGTCATCATCGTTGAATAAACTCCTGTAACAAAAAGATATTTGATTTGATAGCTTCTCTATCCTCATAAAGTTCTGAAAGCCACGCTAATGGGTCACAAACAGAGTTACCTCAGGATTTAAGGTGCTACTATTACGTAGCTACCAGTAATATCAGCACCCCATGATCAAGTCCGACAAACCAAAGAAATCAACCTCAATTCGACAGTTCATTCAAAAGAAACGAGCCAAACAAGCTCGTCAGGCAAAGCGGAATTCTTCGGGCCGCGGGAGAGGGTAGACATCCCCCCTTAATTTTTAGCTATAGTCAAAATTCTATCGCATGCATCTCTGAATGTTATACTGGCTGTATATGCAAAAAAGACACATTACGTTGATCACGCTAGCTTTACTGGTAGGAGTATGTAGTGGTTTTGTACTGGCCGAGGTTAGTCAGCCTCATGGCAATCACCGCGAAGTACCTCACCAGCAGAGTCGAGATTATGTTTCTGAAGTGGTTACCTTTACCTGTCCGAATGAAGCAGTAATAACTATCCAGTACGACGAATCAGCAGACTATGCCCGCTTAGCGCTGAGCGGAATGTCGTATGAACTTAAACGTGAGCGAGCTGCCTCAGGAGCCCGCTATGTTGGTAAAACAGACAAGGTGTCATTTTGGGAACATCAAGGCGAAGCGATGGTTACTTTGCCCGAGATGGAAGGAGCGATGACGTGCCAGCTACAGACCGATCAATTTGAAACTGATACTGAGATGATTACTGTTACATCACCACAAAGCGGAGCAGCTGTCGGGAATCCGATCACTCTTGCGGGTGAAGCCAGAGGGTATTGGTTTTTTGAAGGCTCAGCTCCTGTTATGGTGGTGAATTGGGATGGGTTAATTATTGGCGAAGGGTACGTAACTGCACAGGGTGACTGGATGACTGAAGAGCTTGTACCGTTTACGGGCAGTATTGAGTATGACTTGCCAGCGGATAGCTACAGCGCTGCCGGAACAGTTATTTTTAAGCGCGATAATCCCTCTGGCTTACCAGAACATGATGCTGCTGTAGAAATCCCAGTGGTGTTAAGTCCGGCTAGTGTAGTTGTAGGTGAGGATCCGCAGAGCGAGTCTATTGTGTGTACCGACGAAGCCAAGGCAGCTGAGATGTGTACGATGGAGTATGCGCCGGTCTGCGGCCTGGTGCAAGTGCAGTGTATTACTGCTCCGTGTGATCCCATTCCGGAAACCTTCAGTAATGGCTGCTCGGCGTGTAGTCAGGGTAATGTGATTTCATATACTGAGGGAGCGTGTGAGGTGTAGTGTCTATTGGTTGAGTGTTTTGATTCAGCTGCCAGGGCAACTTTTTTATTGGATTGAGAGACGAACAGAGTAATGAGACTCAATCTACAACTACTGAATAACAACTATCCAAAAGTTTCAAACAAGAAAATCACGTTACAAAATGGCCCAAACGGGCCATTTTGTGTATGATAGACGTATACTATGCATACCGTAACTGATCGTGATCAGGTCCTCGAGGATCATATAAAAGAAGAACATACTCAGTCACCCTTCGCTGACTATTTTAAAGAGGTAATTTATGGCGGCATTGATGGAATCGTGACTACCTTTGCGGTAGTAGCCGGTTTTTCTGGAGCCGCGCTCAGCAGTGACGCCACAACGCAGTTGTCATTTTTGGTGGTACTTCTTTTTGGGTTAGCCAACCTCTTTGCTGATGCAGCGTCAATGGGATTGGGAAATTTTCTCTCGGTTCGCTCGGAACAAGATTTATACAAAGCAGCGCGCGCCAAAGAGACCGAAGAGGTCCGTGGTAACGCACAGATGGAATATGAAGAGACCGTTACGATTATGATGCAAAAAGGCTTTTCAGCTGAACAGTCACGGACGCTGGCAGATATTTACCGAACCAACGAAGAGTACTGGGTGGACTTTATGATGACTCACGAATTAGAAATGTCTGATCCACGCGGCGAAAATCCCGTGAAGACTGGCTTGGCAACTTTCTTCTCTTTCTTAGTATTTGGGGCGATTCCTCTACTACCTTTTATGACTATGACGGAAGCGTCAACTAGTGTGGTGTTTCAACTTTCAACTCTCGGGACCTTCGGTGCGCTGGTGGCCCTCGGTCTTCTCAAATGGCGGGTGATTGGCAGTAAGTTTTTGCCGTCACTCTTTGAAGTAGTGATTGTCGGGTCAGTCGCAGCTGGAATTGCATTTTTTGTTGGGACATTGTTTAGTGTGTAGCTATGAGTGAACATTATTTAACGAAAACAGCCGCCTTTGTCTTTCTTGAGAAAGATGGGAAGTTTTTTTATCTGCGGCGACTTAATACTGGCTGGAATGATGGCAGACTTACTGTTCCAGCTGGTCACGTTGACCAAGGTGAAAGTGTGAAGCAGGCAGCTGTACGTGAGGCTAAAGAAGAAGCTGGGGTTCTGATTAGAGAAGAAGATCTTGAGTTTGTACAAGCACAGTTCTTGGTTGACCGTTACTCATATTTTTATTTTAAAACCTCTAGGTGGGAAGGTGAGCCGCACGTGGCAGAGCCAAACTTAGCTAGTGAAGGGTTGTGGGTGCCAGTACATGAAACGCGGGATGATCTAATTCCATATCTGCATGTTGTACTAGATGGTATGAAAAAAGGGATATTTTATGCTGATGTACAACCAGATTCAGGTGATTAGTTTTTTTGGTTTAACCACAGGGTTTTGCACTGGCTTATACCTGACTTACGCACACGCTTATACACCGACTTATCCACTACTTATCCCCAGAATGGCTAGCTTTAAGGATGGATCCGTCTATAGCTAAAAGTATTGACTCTTTTTTTCAGAGTGGGAAACTATAGATAGCTTTGCATGGTGGTGAAATAAACTTTCAAAACTATGTCAGTTGGCTAACTGGCACAGGCATGCAGGGCTAGCTCTACGTTGTACAGCAAGGGGCGCTCCTCACGGGGCGTCTTTTGCTTTATACAGCGTATGACAGAAAAGGCGGCGGGCTTTGCCCGCCGCCTTTTCTGTTGGCAGTTATTTAGTTTTCAGATGCACGTAGATGTCTTCGAGAGCCTTGACTGCATCACCGGCCGAGATGTTGTTTTGATGGTAGAGGACGTCGGTGCAGTCGCCAGCAGCCCAGATACCCGGAGTAGTAGTTTTCTGCGTTCTTGGGTCAATTTTGACACGATTATAGTCATCGAGTTCTACCACTCCTTTGGCAAAACCTGTGTTTGGCAACATACCGATTTCAACAAAAATGCCAGTCACGGCTAAATGACGAATTTCGTCACTGTCGCTTAACGTATAGGACAATCCTGTAACGAATTGTTCTCCATGTACTTCTGCAGTGATAGCGTTGGTTATCCCAGTCATGTTTTCATGAGATAGGACTTTCTCAACAGTAATTGGATCGGCACTATAAGTTGGGTGTTTATGGAGGAGAGTGACGCTCTTGGCGTAGGCGAGGAGTTGGGCAGCAGTTTCAAAGCCAGCGTTACCACCGCCAACAACCACTACATCTTGCCCAGCGAAGAGTGGCCCATCGCACGAAGCACAGTATGTCAGACCCTTAT
Organism: uncultured Candidatus Saccharibacteria bacterium; assembly: GCA_964350645.1. GTDB lineage: Bacteria > Patescibacteriota > Minisyncoccia > Phycocordibacterales > UBA918 > OLB19. Next base: position 348,829 of record CAYGJY010000002.1, read on the forward strand.
GTTCATAGTCAGCTGCCCCCGGTATGGTGAGATGGCGCCGAGTTGAGCCGCTGGCGATCAGGACTGCCTTGGCGATCTCGACTGTGCCATCTTCTAATGTGACCGAAAAACCACCTTCGGTGTTGATAAGGGATGTGACTAGTGAGCCGGTTTTGATCGTTACGATATCGTCAGCGTAGGCTTTAAGGTGGGCTTCCAAATCTTTAGCGAGTTGGTCACCGCTGATTGAGGGGCTACCGATCCAGTTTTGAATATCTGGTGAGACGATGCTTTGTCCGCCCCAGTCTTTAGTAATCAGTATGGTGGTGAGTTTTTTGCGAGCAGCATATACTCCGGCAGCAACTCCAGCTGGCCCACCACCAATAATCAATAAATCGTACATGAAGAAATTAACTTAGAATCACAATTTTACCCTATTATGAACAAACTAAAAACCCGCTCTGGCGGGTTTGTCAGTTGCTGCACTTAGTAGAAGTTAATCTACTTGAGTTTTGAGCGTCTTAGGAAGGCTGGAACTGCGCCCCAGTCTTCGTCATTCTCTTCGTCAATCGGGTCGACTGGCTTTGGCTCTGGGCGAGTGTCAGTTTGTGGGGCAGATGAAGATTTTGTCTGCGAATTTACTGGTTCAGTATGTGCATTAGCTACTGGTTCTTCACGCTTGGGTGCAGATAGTGAATTAAAGATGCGGCCACGATTTTCTGATTTCACCTCATCTTGGTCGTCATCTTTTGTTTCGGTCCGACTCATAGGAGCTCGAAAGACAGTTGATGATGAAGAGATTTGGTGATTTTCGGCTTCTGGGAAACCAGTTGCGATCACAGTTACTTTGAGTTCATTTTTCTTAATCTTTTCGTCCTTGATAGCACCGAAGATAACTTTAGCGTGTGGGTCAATTGATTCAGTGATGACTCGGGCTGCATCCTGAATCTCAAGCATACCGAGGTCGTCACCACCAGCGATGGCAAAGAGAACTCCCTTAGCTCCAGTAATAGATACTTCAAGAAGTGGTGAATTGATGGCTGCTTGAGCGGCTTCTTCGGCGCGCTTGTCACCAGTGGCTTCACCAATACCCATGAGGGCTGAACCAGCGTTCTCCATCACACTACGGATATCAGCAAAGTCCACGTTGATGATTCCCGGCATGGTAATCAGGTCAGAAATTCCTTCAACCGCTTGTTTCAAAATGTTGTCACACATTTCAAAGGCTGCTTTGACAGTTGTTTGTTTATCGACGACAGCGAGCAGTCGGTCGTTTGGAATAATGATCAAAGCATCGACTTCTTTCTTGAGTTCTTCAATACCTTGAAGAGCGAGACGCATTCGTTCCTGGCCTTCAAAGAGGAAAGGTTTAGTTACAACTCCGACAGTCAGGGCACCACTTTCACGAGCAATTTTAGCAACCACTGGGGCAGCACCAGTTCCGGTTCCACCCCCCATACCACCGGTGATGAAGATCATGTCAGATCCTTTGAGTGAATTAGCAATTTCTTCGCGAGTTTCTTCAGCGGCACGACGACCCATGTCAGGGTTTCCACCCGCACCAAGACCTCGAGTGAGGTTTTTCCCAATGTGGATTTTCTTTTTGGCAAGTGAGTGGTGCAAGTCCTGTGCGTCACTGTTGACGGCAACAAATTCTACGCCCTTGATTTTTGAGCTAACCATGTGGTTAACGGCGTTGCAACCTGATCCACCAGCTCCGACAACACGAATCCGAGCGAATGATTCTACATCTGATTTAATTTGTTCCATAACACTACAATTCAACTATTAATACCTCGTGTGAAGCGACCAGTGCAGCCAAGCAAAAGCCATTTCTTCTACGTGGAAGACATAATACAGTGCCCCGTGATATCTGTCACGATATTGACATATTTGTCTTTCGTGTAATTGACGAACGATGAAAGTATTTTGTTTAAAGCTTTAAAATACAAGCTTTGTGGAAGTTAGGGTAGAAACTGACTGATCCAGTCAATGATTGAGCTCTTAGCTTTTTTAGCGATACCAAGGGTGGTTTGTTCTTCTTCGTCACTTGCTCCCCACATGCAGAGTCCATAAGAAACAGCCCAGGAGGCATCTTTAATTTTTCCATTTTGGCCAGGATCAAGGGTGGCAATTTTCGAGGGTAGGCGGAGCGAGGCTTTAGCAAGATCTTGAATGGTGGCAATGCCAGAGCCTCCACCAGTGATGATAATGCCGGCTGGCAGGAGGCCGTCGCGTTTGATTTTGCGTAAGTGCGCGTCGATAAGTTCGAAGATGTCAGTCAGTCGAGCAGCGATGATCTCGTCGAGTTTTCGTTTAGAATAATTGATAGTACTCATGCCGCCACGTTTGATTTTTTCGGCCTCTTCAAGTGGAATTTTGAGACCGAGTGCGATGTCGTTGGTGATGTCGTTTGAACCGATAGGGAAGACTTTGAGGGAGACAGGTGTGTTGTTTTCAAAGACGACGATTGAGACAGTTTCGGCACCGATATTAGCCAGTACACAACCCGCTCGTTTTTGTGCCTTAGTGAGCATTACAAAACTAGCTGCAAGTGGTGCCACCATAACGTCTTCGACGCCAACACCAATACTTTCGATTGCTGACACTAGGTCATTTAAGTGTTGCTCAAAGGTAGTAATAAATAAAGCTTCAACTTCAAGCTTAGTACCTTTCATGCCATGTGGACGTCCCAGGACTTTTTCACCGTCAACACTATATGAGAGTGGAATTGCGTGGAGTATCTTGCGGTTAGGAATCTGCTCCATGATCCTATCCTCACTATCTTGCATCGCTTTATCTAGGTCAGTTTGGGTGATTTCTGAGTCAGCTCGAGAGGTGATAACTTCACCGTGAGAGTATAGTTCATCAATACCAATACTGCCTGTCGATAAGTAGGCTTTTTTAATAGTGACGCCAGCAGCTTTTTCAGCTTGGAGTACGGCACTGCGTACGCTACGCACTACGTCAGTTTCGTTGATAATATAGCCATTACGAAGACCGCGGCTTTCGGCGTAGCCAGTACCAATAATCTGCGGCAAGCTTCGGCCGCCGTCTTTTTTCTTGGTACTTTTAACAACTACCACTTTAACCTGGTAGGTACCAACATCTATGCCGGCGATGATGCGGTCAGACATACTGGGTAGTATAGCATTTAGAAAAGCCCTAGTATGGCGGATATACCGAGATTACGGGGTTTACGAGAGTTTAAAACGTTCGAGGAAGCGTTTTTCGAGACGTTCCATCTTTGGGCTGTGTTCAAAACCTTTTAAGTGCAGCAGACCGTGGATAAATAGATACCCGACGTAACCCTTCTCCGACAGACCGTATTTTTTTGATTCTTGCTTAGCGGTTGTGGGGGCAATGAAAATTTCACCACTGTCTTCAGCCAGAGTGAAAGACAATACGTTGGGGATATAGTTTTTACCACGAGTTGACTCGTTTAATTTTTTAGCTCTGGTTGGTCCAATGAATACCAGTGACAAATTATAGTTTTTGCCAACGATGTTATTTTTGATCGTTTCGTAGGGGAGACTGGGGTAGTCCTTGACCGTACTCGAAATAGAAAATCGCTCCATGTACCTTTGAGTGTACCATGAAGCGATTATCTGTATAGCGAGAGCTTAGCGACGCTTGTCTTGAATCTTGCCAAGTTTGTGAGCCAGTTCGTACTCGTCTTTTCGAGTCAGTTTTTTGAGGCGAGCCTCTTTCTGAACATTTCGACTCTTAATCCGAGCGTGATATCGCTGTCCACGCACCTTGCGTACGATGCCAGCATTCTGCACACGCTTAGTAAACCGACGAATCACGTTCGCACTACTTTCGTTATTATTTTTTTCTACTTGAACGTTTGTTGCCATATGTGGGCGCAAATATAGCATTATTGGTTAGTGATGGCAAGGTTTTTAGTATTTATGCTTGTATTTTAGAAGGACGGTGAAAGAAGCTGGCTGGCTGGGCGAAGCCCAGCCAGCCAGCTTCTTTCTCTCGGCTACTTTTACTGTACTGTCTTTAGGCTAAGGCCTTAGCATTAATGCGTTTGAGTTGCGTGACTAGGTTGCTCATCGGAACGTGTTCTTGGCTGCGGGCATGCATGTTCCGTAAGATTACCGTGCCGTCAACATGTTCTTTCTGGCCGATAATTACTGTGTACTCAACGCCACGGGCTTCAGCATCCCTCAGTTGGGTTGAGAGTGAATCACAAGCAAGATTTTGGAAAACAGGAACGTTCTCTTTGCGGAGCTGGTCGATTAGCATAAGGCTAGAAATTTTTGGACCAAAACCGAGCTGTACTACGTACACTGAGGGTACATTGGTTTTTGGGATACGCGGTATTCGGGCAGGGGCTTTTCGTTCGCGCATGACGACTACGGCGCCAGCGGCGGGAATTTCTTGTTTCGTGTGTCGCAGCATGAATTCATCGTAGCGCCCGCCGCGAATCTGTAGCGGCGATAGTGGGTCAGCTACACCCTCAGCGTCGTTGATGTCGAGAGCGAACAACGCATCTGAATAACAATGGTAGTGTCCCATGAGCTTAGGATCAATTTCGTACGGAGTTTCACTCATGTCCAGAAATTCAACAATCTCACGAAAATGCTTACGGCTCGGATCACTTAAATGTTCGAGGGGGTTTGGACTACGGTAGGCCAGATCATGCTCTTTTTCTAGAAGATGCATCAGGGCATCAAAGACGTGCACTTTCATCAACTCTCGAGCAGCTACTGGCATGTCGTCGAGGCGTTTTTTAAGATAGTTAGTAAGTTCGCGAGTGTAGCGAGTTGAAGAGTCACGGTCACCGAGCGAATTGATTCGGATGGTGTGATTGTCGTACCCAAGTTCAGTTGCTAGGGCGCGAGTAGTTTGAATAAGGATTGCCTCAGCAATACTTTTTTTCACACCAACTATTTGTAAGGCCAGGGCTACTTCACCAGTGCGGGGTACTTGTTCAATGTTGTAGAACAATACTGGTTCCTCAAGAGCATGCATTTTAGCATCAGTATAGTTAGCCAGACCGTTGGTTAAAAGACCATGGAGCGCATCAAGTTTGCGGTCAGCGGCTGTTGCTGAATGTTGAATCTTATCGCCGCACCGTTTACACAGGACATTTCTTTTGAAGGTGTCGGATGGTTGAAAACCGAAATGTTCAGCAGTGCTGGTTGCGGTTTTGAGGAAGTCTGTGCCGGTGATGTCCATAGTAGTAGATAATTAGTGATTAATTTGGTTCGCCGCCTCTCCCTGACAATGTCGCTTCTGATTGGTATCTGCCTGGGAAAACCCCGATTTCACCAATCGGGAAAAGTCGCAAGAGTGCGCGTCCGACGATCTTTTCCCGGGTCAGCACGCCCCACATTCGTGAGTCCGAGCTGGCATCGCGGTTATCACCCATGACAAAGTATTCACCATCACGGAGCTTTTCTTCAATACTGGCGTCGGGCTCCATAGTATTTATGTACGGCTCGTTGAGGATGACCCCTTGAGGATAGCTGTCGTTAAAAATAGTGACTGTATTGCCTTCAATAGTGAGTTTATCGCCCGGCATTCCCACAATCCGCTTAATGAAGAACTTTGATGGGTCACGCGGGTAGCGGAAGATGATAACGTCTCCACGAGCTGGTTCTTCAAACCGGTAACTTAGCTGATCAACGATTAAATACTCGCCACCATGAAAGGTGTCTTCCATTGATGCTCCTGAGACAATAAAAGGTTGTGCGATAAACATCCGGATCGGTATGACGATGATAAGAGCAATAATTGCAAAGCGCACAATCTCAGTCAGTGGGTGTTCCTCTTTTTCAATGTCCGCCACAATGGCATCAACTGGGGTATCTACTGATGATGAAAGATCTTTTTTGTCTTTTGAGAAGAAGCTCATAGCAGTACAATTTCTACTAGTATAAATGAAAATAAACATTCGAACAAATTATCTGTTTCTGGTAATGATTGCAGCTGTACTTAGAGGCAGTCACGTTGTTGGATTGTGGTAATCTAGTGGTGATGTTTTACATTCTTGGCTTAGGCAATCCGGAATCAAAGTATGATGGCACCCGACATAATGTTGGGCGGGATTTTGTGCGTGTGTTGGCGGGTGAGTCTGGTTGGGATACAAGTAAACACGCAAACGCCCAGTATGTCTGGGGTACTGTAGCCGAAACAGATGTCGAGTGGTTGTTGCCGGAGACTTATATGAATAAATCGGGTGATACTGCGCACTATGTGGCTGAAAAGCATGGTGCTACTCCTCAGCAGTTTGTGGTGTTGTATGACGATGTTGATTTGGCGATTGGTGAGCTGAAAGTGTCGGTTGGTAGAGGGGACGGGGGACATAACGGCATTAAGTCGATTATTCAAGCCTTGAAGAGTAGGGATTTTGTGCGGATAAGAGTAGGGGTGGCACCAAAGAGTTTTTGGACAGGGAAGGCGCGGCGGCCAGAGGCCGCTGCGCTCAGCCGTCATGTCCTCGGGAAGTTTTCGAGTGGTGAACAAAAAAAGCTCGCGGACGTGCGAGACAAGGTTAAGCAGGTCCTAGAGACGGTGGTAAAAGATGGCGTCGAGATTGCGATGAACCAGTTTAATTAAGTAGGTATACAAAAAGAGCGGCGCCGAAAGGCGCCGCTCTTTTTGTATCGTGCCCCTACTTACTTAGTAGTGTTGGCTTCTTTGAATGATAGAGTCATTCGTTGTTCTTTTGGTTCAAAGAGAGTGATCTTGAACTTGTACACGCTTCCAAGTGAAATCGCTTCTTTCAACGCTTCTTCACTTTCAAATTCTGAAATGTGTACCAAACCAGCAACACCTTCTTCAATTGAAGCTAGGGCACCGTGTTTGTTGTACTTAATTGCTACTCCTTCTACCATTTGGTCTTTCTTGTATTTCTTGGCGGCAGTTTCCCAAGGATTTTCTTTGAGTTGCTTGATTGAGAGAGAAATCTTGTCGTCTTTCACTTCAATTACTTTGACTCGTACTTTGTCGCCAACCTTGAAGAGTGAACGAGTGTCTTCGACGAGACCCCAGTCAAGTTCAGAGATGTGTACAAGACCTTCGAGACCTTCTTCAAGCTTCACAAAGACACCAAAGTCGACAGCACCAGTAACTTCACCGTTCAGTTCGTCACCGAGTTCGTATTTGTTAACTTTAGCTTCCTTCTCCTCCTTCTCTTGCGGACCTTTTTCTGAGAAGATCAGCTTACCTTCAGCTTGGTCAGCAGTGATAATGACAACTGAGAGGAATTGTCCGACGAGGTTTTGCAGTTCGACGAGAATCTTGTCCTTATCGCCATCAGCAACACGCGGGTAGTTTTCGGCTGAGAGTTGTGAAGCTGGAAGGAAACCTTGGATGCCTTGCCAGTCTAGGATGAGACCACCCTTGTTAGCTTCTTTAACTGCGAGGCTGAGCACTGTCTGCTTCTTAGCAGCGGCTTCAGCATCGCTCCAGATTAACGCTTGGCGCGCTTCCTTGAGTGATAGTTCGATATACCCGTCTTCGTTACTGGCATCAACGACTTTGGCAGCGATGGCGTCGCCAACCGCTACTTTGCGTAAAATATCGCGTGCGTTCATGAACTCACGTCCAAAAATGAGGCCAGTTCCAAACGGAGCTAGTTCAACATAGACACGGGCCCGACCAATCGCTGATACGGTACCTTCAATAATGTCGCCTTCTTTTGGTGGTTCTGGGCTATCAATAAGCCAGTTACCTGTTGGTGCAGTTGGTGTGTCTGAGACAGCATCAGTTGCTACTGGAGTTGTCCCAAGCACGCGGTCTGCAACCGCTTTGGCTGCTTCTAACATATTTATTTATTTTTATTCCGACGACACGTATCCGGATAACCAATTCGCGAAGTGAAGAAATTACGAAGTAATTTCTTCACCGGCCGTAGTTCTCGAATCCGGGGCTAAGCGTGTGCCGCTAGGAAACTATTAATACCTGTGTAGGTGGCGAATACTATACCTTTATTATAAAAATTTGCAATAGATTTTTCTGTAAAAAAGCAATCGACTAGAAATGAAAATCGCCAACCAACAATTTGTGGAAGGCGAGTGAGTGATGGACGTTTTTTGTCCATGTACGTTAGTACACCGCCCAGCTCGATCTTTTGCCACTGTACCCACAGGTGGCCTAAGTCAAGCTGGGCGAGGAGCGCACGTGGGCAGCTCTGCCCGATCGCTGTCCATCGATCGAGCATGGAAAGTATGTAATCGGTAAAGTAACACTTTGTCAAGAGTGAGCGGCTCCGGGCGGGTGAGCGCTTTGCGCTCACCCGCCCGGGCGCGTATAATACCCACCATGGTTATCACGTATCACGGTGGTCAGTGTTTTAAGGTGTCTTTTGGTGATACCACCTTGGCATTCGACCCAATCGCAAAGAAATCAAAGCTATCACCAGTAAAATTTGGCTCTGATGTGGCCTTTGTCTCAATGCATCATCCCAACTTCGACGGTGTCGAGCAGGTTGCTCACGGCAACAAACAACCGTTCGTGGTTGATGGTCCAGGAGAATATGAAATTGGCGATGTCACAGTGCGTGGTTTTGGTGTCCTCACTACGTACGATAAAGTTGAACGGTTCAACACTATCTATCAAGTGCAGCTCGAAGGCATGAATATTATTTTCTTAGGCGCTCTCGGTACTCCAGACATTGATAGTAAGATCCTAGGTGAGTTCGGTGATATCGACATTCTTTTTGTGCCAATTGGCGGCGGCGATGTGCTCGAAGTCCCACAAGCATCGAAGTTAGCGACCAAACTTGAAGCCAAAGTGATTTTCCCAATGCATTACGACGCGAAAGCACTGAGTGCATTTTTGAAAGAGGAAAGTGCTGAAGGTACGAAAGTGATTGATAAGGCGACCCTTAAGAAGAAAGACGTCGCTGCTATGTCTGGCGAGATAATTGTTCTTAAAGTCTAACGTTGCTATGTGGGCCTGGATTGATCGACTTCGCCAAAAGCCCAAAGCAGTACGCGATCAGTACGCGTTTTTTGCTGCTGCAGGCATTGCCGGTGTGATCGCTATGATTTGGGTAGCAACGTTGCCAAATCATTTTGCTCGTATGGTAGAACCTACCACAGGCCCAGAGCAAGAAGCGGTTGGTGCTTTTAAGCGATTTTTTACTGATGCTAAATTAAATCTTGGAGCGATCGTCACTAGCACACTAATCAAGAGTACATCAACAGAAGCAGTGGCAACTACGACACCATTACCGGCTGGCCTAGTAATTCCGACACTTGAAGAAGAGACTATCCAGCAAGTCACAGGTGACACAAAGCCGCGTTTCGGCCGGCCAGTGTTGATTGAGTCTAGTCGCAGTGCCAGTGTTACAGCCAGCACTACCAGTAATTAACGTTTTGATTATTAGCTTCTTGCGGGGTATACTTGCCCGCATATAATGACTGTCACCCTAAATTACTATGCCGAAAAAGACAACTAAAGGAGAAGAACAAGTACCGCGCGCTCGTGGTATCGTGGCCCAAAGCATTACCGACGAAATGCAGACTGCCTACCTCGACTACGCGATGAGCGTAATCACGGCCCGTGCACTGCCAGACGTGCGTGATGGTTTGAAGCCAGTGCATCGTCGGATTCTGTATTCAATGAGGCTCAATGGTCTCACCTCAACAGCGAAGTTTAAAAAATCGGCAACGGTAGTGGGAGACGTACTCGGTAGTTTTCATCCGCATGGTGACGTTGCAGTATATGAGTCGATGGTTAAGTTAGTGCAGCAATTTTCGACCCGGTATCCGCTCGTAATCGGGCAAGGAAACTTTGGATCAGTCGATGGTGATAGTGCAGCGGCCTATCGGTATACCGAAGCTAAGATGTCAAAGATCGCTGAAGAGATGCTGCGTGATCTTGAAAAAGACACTGTTGACTGGCGACCAAACTTTGACGGCACTAAGAAAGAGCCAGTTGTCTTACCAGCTGGTGTACCAAATCTTCTTCTGCTCGGGACGCTCGGGATCGCAGTGGGAATGGCTACTAATATTCCGCCGCATAACCTGCGAGAGATCGCTGCCGCGGTAGCTCACTTGGCCGATAATCCTGATGCTACGACTGATGATCTTCTCAAATTTGTTCAGGGTCCCGACTTCCCACTGGGAGGAATCGCATTTAATAAAAAAGATATAGCCCACGCGTATGCGACGGGTAAAGGTGGTGTTGTCGTACGAGGTGAAGCGGAGATAGTGGAGGATAAAAAAGGTGCTTTTTCAATTGTCATTACGTCGATTCCGTTTCGCGTGAACAAGGCTGACATGCAAGAGAAGATTGCTGGTCTCGTGCGAGACAAGAAAATTGAAGGCATTCGTGAGATGCGCGATGAATCAACCTCAGACATTCGCGTGGTAATTGATCTCAAAAACGGCACGAATCCACAGACCGTTCTCAACAAACTCTATAAACACACTCAACTCGAAGATACATTCCACTACAACATGGTGGCGCTGGTTGATGGTGTGCCCCAGACATTGTCATTGAAGGTGATTTTACAGGAGTACGTCAAACACCGGGTTGAAGTGATTCGCCGCCGGACTCAATACGACCTTACAAAAGCAGAAGATCGTGAGCATATTTTGCTTGGTTTGAAGAAAGCACTCGACCATATCGACAAGATCATCAAGTTAATTCGTGCAGCCAAAGATGTACCAACAGCTCATGCCGCCTTGATGAAAGAATTTAAGTTCTCTGAAGTGCAAGCGCAAGCAATTCTTGATATGCGACTCCAGAAACTGGCTGGCTTGGAACGAAAGAAGATTGAAGATGAACTCAAGGAAGTCCAGGCGCTGATTAAAGAATTGCAGGCGATTTTGAAGAGTAAAGCCAAGATGATGGGAATCGTAAAGAAAGAACTAGCTGAGATTGCTGAAAAATTTGGTGATGACCGTCGCACGAAGATCGTGAAAGGTGGCGTGAAGGCCATGTCAGCTGAAGACTTAGTGCCAGACGAAGAATCAGTACTGGTACTGACTGCGGGTGGTTATGTCAAGCGCACTAACCCAAGTGAATACAAGACGCAAAAGCGCGGTGGTGTTGGTGTTGTCGATCTCAATACCAAAGAAGAAGATGTCGTGACGACATTGCTCACTACCTCATCACACAGTGATCTTCTCTTCTTCACCAACCGCGGTAAGGTGTATTCGACCAAGATGTACGAAATCCCAGAAGGGCGCCGTGCAACCAAAGGTAAGTCAATTATGAACTTCTTATCTATGGAAGGTGACGAGCATGTGACCTCAGTGTTGGCTGTTCGTAAAGACGAATGGGAGGGAGATTGGGGTCTCATGATGTTCACCAAACATGGAGTGGCTAAGAAATCTGATGCCGCATCCTTTAAAGATGTTCGTCGCTCTGGCTTAATTGCGATTACCTTGAAAGGTGATGACTCTCTAATTTCAGCGAAGTTTGCCGGTAAGGGCGACGAAGTCTCGCTGATTACCAGTAATGGCCAGGCTATTCGCTTTAAGGAAGCTGATGTACGTGAAATGGGACGAACTGCCGCCGGGGTGACTGCTATGAAGCTAAAGAAAGAGGATTATATTGTCTCAGCTGACGTACTAACAAAAGGTGATACAGACCGTGAGATCTTGGTGGTGACAGAAAATGGCTTTGGTAAAACAACACCGGCCAGTGAGTACAAGGTCCAAAGCCGGGCTGGTAGTGGGATCAAAACTGCCAAGATTACGACCAAGACAGGTCATGTGGTTGGTGGGGCAGTTTTGTCAAAAGAAGATCGAGCTGAAGGAGAGCTGATTGTGATGAGTAAGAAAGGGCAGGTGATTAAGCTACCGATCAAAGATGTCCCGAGCCTCGGGCGTGACACCCAGGGAGTGAAGGTTATGAAGCTGCGTGCGGGTGATGCTATTGCTAGTATTGTCTATTTCTAAAGGTATGGATGGTGCATTCGAGCTTCAAAAAATAGCTAGGCAGCCAGCTGCTGTACCAGAGCTATTGCAAGAAAAGGTTACAGCATTCTATCCTGGAGTAGGATCCACCAAAGAGCTTACACCAAAGCTTGATAGGTTATCTCCAGGAATGTACGAAAATCTCATGCCTATGTTGGAAGCGTTACATACGCATATACAGAAGCCGATTCTGGTTGACACGTTTGGCAATGATCATGACGCGCGTCGTGCGTGGGAGGCAGGAATTGTTCACAGAAACCCAGACTACAAAACACTTTTTGATAATAATAAAATGGGTGGGAACAGTAATCCTATTGGATTAGTGAGTGTGATAAGAGAAGTGTGCGGAGATAGTGCAGCTGATCTCCCTGAGTTACCGGAGCGAGTTATGAGTCAGGTTGAATCTAATACCTGGGCGGCACTTAGTGATGAAGAAAAAAGAAATATTCTTATAGTCCTCGATGCTTATTTTGAAAAGGTCTTGACCTATTTTACAGACTACATACCTCAGGAAGGTAACTGATTACGGGGAGGAAAAGCGGTTGGGCACCTTTGGTGCCCACCCGCTTTTCCTCATTAGCTGACAGCAAAACTGTCTAAGCAGGCTATAATAGAGTTATGTCAGACGCAGCTACACTAATGACCGGTCGGTTTGTTATACCTGAGCTGGTAGCAACTCATTTTCATGTTCGAGCTGGTGATACAGTGGGTGATTTTGGAGCGGGGAGCGGGTATTTTATTAAAACGTTGGCGGAGTTGGTTGGTCCAACTGGCACAGTCTATGCCTGTGAAATTCAAAAAAACTTGGTTGAAACAATGGGTGAGTTGGCGCGCCGTGAAAACCTAGGCAATGTCAACGTACTCTGGGGAGATTGTGAAGAAGTGCATGGGTCAAAAATCCCAACTGATTCGCTCGATGTAGCCATTATGGTCAATACTTTTTTTCAATTTGAAGACCAGGCTGGAGCGCTCATAGAAATAAAACGTTGTTTACGACCAGGGGGTAAACTCTTCATTATCGACTGGTCAGAATCATTTGGTGGACTAGGTCCACAGCCTGATCAGGTCGTTACGAAGAGTGACGCTGAGGGAGTTGCCGTAACGGCAGGCTTTACCAAGGATCGTGACTTTGACGCTGGCGACCATCATTATGGGTTGGCGTTTCGTATTTAAAGTATGTTAAACCTCCGTCCATTTCAAATCGCTATGCTCGCTCTATTTGGCGTATTGGGTGTTTTAGCGATTATGCTCTTGAGTGGTTTTTCACCTAACAATACGGCTGAACAAAAACGTTTTGGTGACAGAGTGGTTGTCTGGGGTACCTTACCAGCGCCGGCGTTCACAAAAGTACTTAGCGATTTAGGGAAGAGTGACAAAGCTTTTGATGTTATTTCATATCGTCAAGTCGACCCGCGTACGTTTAACGATACATTTGTCAATGCGATCGCTGAGGGACAGACACCCGATCTAGTCTTGTTACCCAACACAGAGCTCGTGCGTCAGCGAAGTAAGTTACTGGCGTTGTCATATGAGACTGTCTCATTGCGTGATTATCGAGATCAGTTTGTTGATGGGGCAGAAATTTTTGCCTTAGCCGACGGACTGTATGCTCGACCGCTTGGAGTTGATCCGCTCGTGATGTACTGGAATCGAGATTTGTTATCGTCAAATGGTTTGGCTCAACCACCAACTACTTGGGAATACTTGGTAAGTACAGTAGTGCCAAGTCTTGTAGTTCGCGACAATGCGCGCAATGTGTCACAGGCTGCCGTTGCGATGGGTGAGTTTCGCAATGTACTCAATGCCAAGTCAGTGCTAGTGCTGCTCGCGATTCAGTCTGGTAGCCGCTTGGTATATGAAGAAAAAGGTCAGTATAAAATAGGCCTTAATGAATCTCTCAACAATGTCGGTACGCCGCCCTTGACCGCAGCTACGCAGTTTTACACTACGTTTAACAATTCAAACAACCAGGTCTATACGTGGAACCGAGCTCAACCGCTTGACCGTAACGCTTTCGTTGCTGGCGATCTAGCACTGTACTTTGGTTTCGGCAGCGAACTCGACACCATTAAGGCTCAAAATCCTAATCTCAATTTTGATGTCACATCAGTCCCACAAGGCGCCGCCGCTAGTGTAAAAAGAAGCTACGGTGTGTTTTATGGTTTTGCTATTCCAAAAGCCTCACCAAACCCACAGGGTGCGTATGCCGTAAGTACAATTTTAACGTCACCATCGGTCAGCGCTGTACTTAATAAAGAACTTGACCTGGCTCCAGTCGACCGCTCAGTGTTGGCGGCGGGCACCGCCGATGTTTTCCGTCAGACTATCTATAGTGATGCCTTAATTGCTCGAGGCTGGCTTGATCCAAATCAGAACGCGACAACCGAAGTATTCCAAAGTATGATTGAAGATATCAATGCTGGCCGCTCATCAGTGGGGGATGCTACTGGTGATGTTATTCAAAAAGTCCGCTTAGTGTTTTAAATATGAAGATAATAAAAAATTATATTCTCCTCATAGTGTGTGTTGTACTTTGCAATATCTTCTTTATGACAAACGTACAGGCGGCTACTTGTATTGACGCAGCTGGCGGTATTTTTGAAGCTGATGTTTGTCCAGGTACTCCACCTGTTAGTCCACCAGCTGATTCACCAGTCAGCCCACCAGCTGATTCACCAGTCAGCCCACCAGCTGATCCACCTGTCAGCCCAATTCGAGACGATGCCGACATTGTAAATTTCGGTGAGGGAGTATCGCTCATCGACCCAACCGGTAACAAGACTATCCCCCAGATATTCCAGGCCTTGCTTGATATTCTGATGGTCTTTGCGGTCCCAATTATCCTCTTCTTTATCATTTGGGCTGGATTCCTCTATGTCACCGCAGCCGGCAACGCTGAGCAAATCAAAAAAGCCCACAACGCGCTCTTATATGCGCTTATCGGTGGACTTTTAGTACTCGGTGCCAATGTTCTCTTGGCAGTTATCAGTAACACTATTAAAGCCTTTATATAAAATATGAACCCGGATAACCCACCATTTGATGCAGCTACTTCAGATTTTGCTTGGCTAACTGGCCAAGTAAGTGAGATCATCAATATTTTTGTGATCGTTATTTTCACCCTGACGTTTGTTTTTATGCTTTGGCAGATTATTAATGGTTTTATAATCAGCGGTGGTGACCAAGCAAAAGTAGCTGAGGCCAAAAAAACTATCGGATTCAGCTTTTTAATCCTGATTACCATGTCTGCAATTTGGGGGATTGTGGCCCTTTTGCGGACTTCAATTGTAGGCTGAGTTATTAACAACTCTGATAAATAGAGTGATTTCCTCTAAAAAATCCAGTATACTAATAAATATTAACGAAATAGCCAAGCAAAAGTACGTATGAAAAAAATCCTTGCCCTAAGTTTCCTCCCGACCATTCTGTTGACACCGCTGCTCGCAGCCGCTCAGTTTGGAGATGTGGACTTATTTGTGATTGAAATTGGGTTGTTTATAAACTCAACTCTCATCCCAATTTTACTCGCGGTCGCTTTCCTCGTGTTTATTGTCGGAGCAGTACGGTTCTTCCTTCTCGCCGGTGATGAGTACGACGATAATAAAAAGAAAGGTAAGTCACTGATGTTGTACGGTATTATTGGTTTTGTTTTGATTGTCAGTATTTGGGGAATTGTCAGACTCTTTTCTGATGGACTCGGGTTGCAAGATGATAACCTAGACAACGTACCGTTTGCGCCAACTTCAATCTAGTAAACAATTAACCTTTTATAGAATTTATGACTACAAAAATCTCAAAAATGTACTACGCGATCTGTCTGGCTTTGTTGACACCACTCGTGTCATTTGCACAGTTTAACCGTGGTGACGATGGTATATCTGACTTTGGTGAACGGATCGTTGATTTTATCACCAACATCCTTACACCACTCGTATTTGGTGTCGCTCTGCTACTGTTCATTTACGGTGTGTATCTCTACTTTATTCAAGGTGCTGAAGAGGATGATAGCCGTAAGACTGGTCGATCATACATCTTGTGGTCAATTATCGCTTTAGTGATCATGGTCTCAGTTTGGGGTATTACAAACCTCATCGCTAGTGGCTTTGGATTTAACGATCCTGACGCAATTGATGGACTAATCCCAACAGCAGGAGAGGTTCGTTAACGAGTTCCGTAATGCTTGCCGTCCTCTCGTTTGTTGAATTGTATGTTTCACCATTCTTTGTTGCGGTCGCCCTCGCGTTCCTACTAAATGGTTTGGTAAACTATTTCATCATTGGCAATCTTGGCTTTGAGGAAGACCGTCGTGAAATGGGAAGACAGTCGCTCTTGTGGGCGGCTCTTTTCCTGCTGGTTGCTCTTGTATTGTTCGGTTTAACAAATTGGATCGTCTCTCTTGGTGAACGTATCGACGCTGAAGGAGATGTCGAGTACCAAACTGGTGGTGATATCCTTAGGGTACCAAACACACCTACGATACAATAACACTATGATTGCTTACGCCTCAGATGCAGTGTGTGTTGCTCAAGATTTTCTTAAGATACTCAATGATGCGATTTTGTTTCCTCTCATCACACTTCTTTTGGCAGTAGCTTTTATTTGGTTCCTCTATGGAGGAATGAAATTTATCTGGAGTGCTAACAACCCAACAGAACGCGAAAATGGCCGGCAGCACATGCTGTACGGTATTATTGGTTTAGTAGTGATGACCTCGGCGGGAGCGATTCTCGCGATCACGGCTAATTCTTTTGGGTTGTCGCCAACCGGACCGGAGTGTGTGATTGATCCAACTTCTGGACCTGACGGTATACCAGCTGATTTGTAATATAAATAAGAAAGAGCTCATGGGGTCTTTCTTGTTAAGAAAGAACCATGAGCTCTGAGTTTCGGTGTCCGCCCTACGGGCGGCCACCGACTGTTTGGTTGAGGAAGAACAAAGGGGATCGTCATCATCCCCCTGTGCAGGTTGGGCTATCCTTCGACAGAGCGCTTATGCTCGTGACTTCAGGACTTGCCTTGATTTTATAGAGGCGAAGCTCGGGAAAGTACTCCGTCCGATCTTCCAGCTCCGCCTGGTCGGCGAAGCTATCAAAGCGGAGGCATCCCTGGTCGGGAATCTTGACCAGGAAGTCGACCCCCGCGATGAAGATCATTTGACTCCCTACGGTCGGTTCGACCGGGATAGCGCCGACTTCGGTGTAGACGATGACCGCCACACCCTCGACCACCCGGATCTCAAATCCGGGCGTCTTCATCACGTCCGCCAGCTCGACCTCTGCGTCAGACTGGAAGGGGTTGATATCCCAGCCAGTCAATCGCTCAATCGGTGCCTGCAAAGCGATGAGGAGGTGAAAGAAAATCACCAGGCCGGCAAACCAGAACACGATCCGTTCGAAGATCTTGCCAGGAATCTTCGAATTGGCCATTACTGCTCCAATAAGAAGGCCAAAGCAATACGTGTACCAGAAGGACATCGGCGCATCCTCGAAAGGAATCACCGATAAGTAGCCGAAGGTCCACCAGATGGCGATAAGAACACCATAGATAGCCTTGGCAAGGGTGTTGAGGCCGCTTTTGGCGCCCGCGACTCGATTTGTGTTGATGAGGGATCCCAGTCCCATAAAGGTCAGGACCGGCGTTGGCCCCAGGCCTTTGAAGATCACCCACATTCCTCCGAGGAGGAAGAACACTAGGTTCATCCACTTTACCCCGGCGATGTTAAGGCCCCAGCCGATGATAACCATCAACTGAGACATAACCAGGATGATCAAGAGGGCTGTCCGCCAGTTGCTGGCGTAGGCCCCTAAGATCGATTTTGGAGTTGCCATGTTTTTTCCTTTACAGTTTGTCTGCGAGCATACGGAGGGTGCGTTTTATTACCCCTTCTTTTGAAGCTCGCATGTTGAGTCTGGTGCGATGTGCTCGTGTTGCACCAGCAACACGAGCAACCGCGCGATGTCTTCCGTTCCAGGCGGTCCTCACTCTGTCGTAGAGCGTTGTTTCGTCTGGGTCGGGCATATGGGGTAGACCCATCGCCCGTAGGTAGGCTGACACTGCCGCGTAGCCCGCGGCGGTATCGGGAGAGTTTTCGATCCGGCGGGCAAGCCCGCGCAAAAAGGTCAGCCCTCTGTCTGTAGAGTTCGCGTACGTCGGCCCGTTCCACTCGAACGAGATCGTGTTGGCGGGATTGCTTGGATCGACGAAGCTGAACTTCGACGTTGCGTCCCCGGTCTTTGCCGGGGTTACATCCATCCCGACAACAAATACTCGAAACTCTTCGAGTGCCTGACGAGCTTTCGCCCGCTCGAAGATGTCGCTCGCAGAGATTTTGAACTCGAAAGGGATATACCCTTCTATGTGCGCTCTGTAACGAGCACTCAATCTCTCGACTAGGAGGCTGAACCTCCGTTCGTCGGTCCAGTCGGATTCTCCTCCCTCGTGAAGTTGTTCGACTCCAGGTTCTTCGTCTTTCTTCTTTTTTCCGAAGAGGTTGATGTGTCCACCACCAAAGTGGCGCAGACCTGAATCGAGCAATGAGCCGATTTCAACGAGCTCCCAGACTTTGCGTGCCCAGTTTGTTTTACTGTCGTCTGCCATGATATGTTCCCTTTTCAAGGATCTGTGCGGGGCCGAGGCCCTGCGTTGGTTTCTGTGGTCATCCCACTCTTTTCCAGTGCATTCCTTGGCCTCTCGTTAGAGAAGACGGAGTGCATTGGAAAATAGAGTGGGTCCACTCAATCGATATAATAGCACAAAATTGACATAAAGTCAAGTAAATAGCCTTACAAATACGGCTTATAATAAGGTTAGATTGCTTATTTTTTCATTTTCTCCTATACTAGCCCACACTATGAAGAAAGATCTCCGACCACGTGAAGAACAAAAGGCAGCTGTTGGTACTGACGGTATTCCGCGAGTTACCTTGTCATTTTATAAATATGTCCACTTCGCCAGCCCAGAAGCGGTGCGTACAGAGCTTGTGGAGCGTTTTGGGGGTCTAGGTTGCTTAGGACGGATCTATGTTGCTCACGAGGGGATTAACGCGCAAATGAACGTTCCGGCGGAGCAGTTTGGACAGTTCCAGGCGTATTTAAAATCACGTGAATGGGGACGTGATATTCCTTTGAAGATCGCAGTTGAAGAAGGTGAGGCGCCGTCGTTTTATAAACTTACGATTAAGGTGCGGCCAAAGATCGTGGCTGATGGTCTTGATGACGCTAGTTTTGATGTGACTGATACTGGTGCGTATCTGACCGCACGTGAGATCAACGAGTACGTTGATGATCCTGAGGCAGTTGTAGTAGATATGCGCAATGCCTATGAAAGTGAAGTGGGACATTTTGAAGGCGCGGTGACACCAGATGTTGATACCTTTCGCGAAGAGTTGGCAGTTGCACCGGAGCTGCTAAAAATCCACAAGAACAAAAAGATTGCCCTCTACTGTACTGGCGGGATTCGCTGCGAGAAGGCCAGCGCCTGGTTGAAACACAATGGCTATACCGATGTACGACATCTCAAAGGTGGCATTATCGACTACAAACACCAGGTTGAGCGAGAGGGTTTACCTAATAAATTTAAAGGCAAAAACTTCGTTTTTGATGAACGTCTCGGAGAGCGGATTGGTACTGAAATAATTTCAGTCTGTCACCTGTGTAGTTCGGAAAAAAGTGATACCCATTATCATTGCAAGAACCAAGCCTGTCACGCGCTCTTTTTGGGTTGCGATCGATGTATGAAACACAAGCGCGGTTATTGCTCGTATGTCTGTATGGCTTTTGACCAGTTGCCCAAATCAGCCAAGAAGTTGTTGACGCGGAAGAATTACATCCATAAACCAGATCAATTCAAGAAACATCGCTTACGTAAGCGTATTGGGTAAGAGAAGTAAAACAGCCGGCGCCAAAGGCGCCGGCTGTTTTGTGTGAGGCCAGGACGAGATTCTTTCATTACATGAACAGTGTAGGTTGTCGCTTTACAAGCAGGCAACCTTTTCGAATCTCTTGGCCAAAATAAAACCACACTAACGTGCAGTTTTACTTTGAGGCCAGGACGAGATTCGAACCCGTGCGTGTCGGTTTTGCAAACCGATGCGTTAACCACTTCGCCACCTGGCCTAGTGCAGGATACTGTAGCATTTTACCCTTACATCACCAAGCATTTGTGCTATGATTGCACCCACTCTTGCCCGGGTGGTGGAATCGGTAGACACGAGGGACTTAAAATCCCTTGCCTTAAAACAGCGTGCGGGTTCAAGTCCCGCCCCGGGCACAAAAGTCTTGTTTTAGAGACTTTTATACGGTAGACTCAGGGCCACAAATATCCGCCCTTAGCTCAGTTGGTAGAGCAGCTCCCTCTTAAGGAGATGGTCCTAGGTTCGAGCCCTAGAGGGCGGACAACAATCGAATATATTGTGCGGGTGTGGCGGAATTGGTAGACGCGCTAGTTTTAGGCACTAGTGGAGCAATCTGTGGAGGTTCAAGTCCTCTCGCCCGCACAGTGTATTTGATTTTGGCAGGCAAGCTGCTGACGACGAGGGCATCAGTCGATGCGCTACGTGATTATTCTCTCCCAGTATGAAAAAAATAATTTGGGTTTTTGGTAACGCTGCAGTTGGAAAAGAGTCTTTCATTAGGTGCCTAGTACAGTCACATGATGGACAGATATATTCTAGTGTTGGTATCGTTACAAATTCTATTACTGTTATTGAAGAGAGCATAAGTTGGGTTGCTTACGAACCAGAGCATCCAACGAAAGGCTTGAGGCTAACGTTGCCTGATGTACTACGTGCGCGGTGTCAGGCGTCAGCAACTGACGATGCTACCTTTGTACTTAAGGGTCAGTTTGTTGATCTTGAAGCAAAACTGCCCGAAATAACAAAACACCTACTCCCAGAGGCTGAGCATACTATTGTGTATCTTGATGCATCACCAACCGATATTTTTGCCAGGTTAAAAACTAAGTCGTGGTTCAAAGAATCTTTTACAATTGAGCGTGTTAGGAGACTGCTCCGTTACGAAGTGGGTCTACTCAAAAAGGTGCAGCAGACAGTTCCGATTACCGTGGTGGAATCAGGTAACGACTTTACGTATCGAGTAAAAAATACACCTGAAAATATTTCAGAGTATTATTAGTTTTTATCAGTGGGTTTTAAGCCTTCAAACGTTGACTCAATTCCGGCTTCTTGGACTAACTCATCGATGTGTTGACGGTGGCGTTCGCCAGCATCAAGCATGAACTCTAAGTGAGGGATGATCTTCAAGTCACTTTTCTTTTTTATAAAATGTCGGAGTTCTTTGGCGTTGCGCTGAAGAAAGATTTGAGCGTCTGCTTCACGACCTTCGGGCAGTGTAGTAAACATAATCGACACTTTACGATAGTCGGGTGACGTCGATACGTTCGTGATGGTAATTAGAGGATCGGTGTTGGCTTCGTGTTGGATGAAGGTCGCAGCCATTTCACGGATGAGGGATTCAACTCGCTGGTGTCGGTCTGAAGCGGGCATACTTAGGTAATGACGAGGTCAAATCCTTCGATAATATCACCCGGAGCGAGCGGTACTTTGGCTTCGATCTGCATACCAAATTCACCGTCTTTAATTTCTTGGATGTCAGACTTCATTTGTTGGAGATTTGAGATCACTCCTTTGCCAACTTCGATATCACGGCGCATGATGCGAACTGTTTGTTTAAGTTTAAGTGAACCTTCTTCAACTCGGCCACCAAGTACGTGGGTATTTTTTTGGGTACTAAAGTACTTAATGATTTTTGCTTTTCCGGTCAAAATTTCCTCTTCGACTTTTGGAGTTCGGTTTTTGAGAGCAGTATTGAGCCATTCAGAAAGTTCGTAAATAATATCGAAGGTATCAATCTCTACTCCTTGGCGCTCGGCGAGGTCGGCTGCAGCGCGTTCGACTTTGACGTTAAAACCAACAATGATCGCTTCTTTAGTGGCGCTCACGTTCTGCACGTCGGCAACATTGATATCGCCAACACCACTGTCGATTACTCGGACAGCAATCCGGTCTGATTCAAACTTATCGAGTTCGTGTTGGATTGCTTCGATAGTTCCTGATACGTCAGCTTTGATCAAGATCGGAATTGTTGGTAGTTTCGAGCGAACAGCCTTTTCGGTTGTGGTGTTGGTGGCGGCTTCAGTGATGAGGCGTTCAGCCTCTTTTTTGTTGTCGACAGTAATAAAAGTATCACCAACATTAGGAATTTCGTTGAAGCCAACAATACCAGCTGGTTCTGAGAGAGATGCTTCTTTGATGGTTTTGCCATTGAAGTCTTCCATGATGCGAACTGGAGAAGAAGCTGTACCAGAAACAATAAAACTACCACTTTTCAGGGTGCCGTTTTTGATGAGGAGGGTCGCGGTATTGCCGCGCTTGCTGTCCATATGGGCTTCGATAATTTGACCAGTAGCTGAAGCGTTGATGTCACCAGTCAGTTCAGCGAGATCAGCGGCCAGAATGACAACGTCTAAGAGATCATCAATTCCATCACCAGCTTTGGCTGAGATTGGTACCCACGGGATGTCACCACCCATACCTTCAATGTAGATTTCATGTTCAATCAGACTTGCTTGGGTCTTGGCAATATCAGCACCCGGTTTGTCGATTTTGTTGATCGCGACGATGTAAGGGATCTCGGCTTGCTGAATGCTCTTAAGGGCTTCAAGCGTTTGGGTTTTGACGCCGTCTTCAGCAGATACAATCAAAATGGCTACGTCAGCAACATCAGCTCCTCGCAAGCGCATCTTCTGAAAGGCTTCGTGACCGGGGGTGTCAAGGAAGGTGATGCGCTCGTTAGCGCCATCTTTAGTAGTATGTTCGACGACGTACGCAGAGAGGTGTTGGGTAATGCCCCCAGCCTCACCATCAACCACATTGCTTTTACGGATGGTATCGAGCAGGGTTGATTTGCCGTGGTCAATATGACCCATAATAACTACGACTGGCGGCCGTTTGACAATATTTGGTTGTGCGGTTTTTTTCTTAGCCATAACGTTAGTTTCTCTAATGAAAAACGCCTCGAGTGGGCGGATAGAGAATTAGGTGGCAGTGATTATAACAGATATTTACAGTTTTTCCAGGGTGTGACATGATGCTGGCAATGATTTCATGGCTTAAAAGCAGGTTGGTAAAAAAGAACGCACAGCGGATTTATTTAGACTTTGCCGCCACGACACCAGTGAGTGGAGAAGTGAAAGCTGCCATGCAGCCGTATTTTTCGGAGATATATGGAAATCCAAGTGCGGTGCATCGCGAAGGTGTGGCCAGTAAGATGGCAATTGAAGACGCGCGGACGTCGCTCGGGCGGACCCTGCGGGTCCGCCCGAGCGACGTCGTCTTTACTTCTGGCGGTACCGAGAGCAATAATCTGGCGATGTACGGTACACTCCGTCATATAATTAGTGCAGGGGGAAAATATAGTGACCTCGAAGTGATCACTACCCGAATCGAACATCCATCTATTTCAGAAGTAATGAATGATCTTGTGGAGCTGGGTGTGCAGGTGTCCTATCTTGATGTTGATGAAGAGGGTCTTATTAATCCGCAGCAGCTAGAGACACTTTTGAATCCACACGTAGCTTTAGTGACGTTAGCGTATGTAAACAGTGAGGTCGGTGTGATTCAGCCAGTTCGTCACCTAGCGCGCGTTATTAAGGCGTTCAATCAGGAAAATGGTACGAAGGTGTGTTTGCATCTTGATGCCTGCCAAGCACCGCTGTGGTTGCCAGTGCAACTCGACAGTCTTGGATGTGATTTGCTGAGTCTTGATGCCGGGAAGTGTTATGGTCCAAAAGGAGTGGGTGTCCTGGCAAAGCGTCACCATGTTGCTCTGGCACCGACGATGCTCGGTGGTAGTCAAGAAGGTGGTTTGCGGGCTGGGACTGAGAACGTACCGTTAGTCATCGGCTCTGCGATAGCACTCAACAAAGCTCAGTCGCAATGTGAAATCAATCAAGCCAAGATAAGCCAGTTGCGTGACTATATGATTGAAAGCTTGCAGCGGGCACTACCTGACTGCGTTGTTAATGGCTCACGGGTAGACCGGGTAGCTAATAACGTCAATATTTCAATTCCTGGAATCGACACAGAGTTCGCTGTGATCTCACTTGACGTCGCTGGAGTGGCTGCGAGTACTAAGAGTGCCTGTAGTGGAGCTGATGGGGGAGGATCGACTGTGGTTCGTGTTATGACAGGCGATGAGGTTCGGGCACATTCGACTATTCGTTTTTCGCTTGGAACCCTTACTACTAAAGCTGAAATCGACACTGCAGTGTCGATTCTACAGGCTCACGTTAAGCAGATGCAGACGTTCCAAAAAACTTTGACTTAGAGCTACATTTATTGCAATATAACTCTATACGATCCGTATGAAAAGGTACGACAGTTTTGCAGCTACCGACCGATGATCCGTCCCGAGGTGTCGTATAATGAGTCTAATAATATTGAACTATGCCTAATTTTCACAACTTTACATCCCGGGCAAAAGAAGCAATTCGGAAAGCCCATGAACTAGCCATCGAACGTGGTCAGAACCATGTCAGCCCAGTACATTTACTCACTGCCTTGGCAATGCAAGATGAAAGTACAGTGATCTCAGTACTCGATCGTCTTGATATCGACATTATTGTTTTTACTGACTTACTGATTGAGGCACTCGAAGGTCCAGAAATGAATTCAACTGTCTCGCAGTCGTATCAGCTGTACCTAACACCTGAGCTCGCTAAGGCGCTTGAGCACTCAGGCCGTGTGGCTGAGCAACTCGGTGACTCCTATGTTGGAGTGGAGCACCTTTTCTTAGCTGCGCTCGAATACCCAGGACCAGCTGTCGAAGTGTTGCAACGGTCTAACATAGACAAGACTCAAGTAGCCTCAACCCTGCAAGAGATCCGTGATAACAACATTACTGACGCAACGTCACCAAAGAAGTATCGAGCACTAGCTAAGTACACTAGAAACCTCACTAAGTTGGCGCAAGATAATAAACTTGACCCAGTAATCGGGCGCGACGTGGAGGTGCAGCGTGTAATTCAGATTCTTTCTCGACGCACGAAGAACAATCCCGTCTTGATTGGAGAAGCTGGTGTGGGGAAGACAGCGATTGCTGAAGGATTAGCTCAACAGATCGTCCAAGGACAGGTTCCGGAGTCAGTCAAAGAGAAAGAGATCTTATCGCTCGACCTGGGACTCTTGGTAGCGGGGACAAAGTTTCGCGGTGAGTTTGAAGAGCGTTTGAAGGCAGTTATGAAAGAGATCGAACAGTCAGAAGGTTCCATTATTCTGTTTATTGATGAGCTTCACACAATTGTGGGTGCTGGTCAGGCTGAAGGTTCAATGGACGCCAGTAATATGCTGAAGCCTGCTCTGGCGCGCGGTGAAATGCGGGTAATTGGTGCGACAACACTCAAGGAATACCAAAAGCACATCGAACGTGATCCAGCACTGACACGTCGCTTCCAGCCAGTATTTGTGAATGAACCAAGTCAGGAAGACGCGGTTGCAATTTTGCGTGGGATTGCTGAAAAGTACGAACTCTTCCACGGCGTGCGGATTACTGATGATGCGATTGTTTCAGCAGTTGATTTGTCGATGCGTTATATCACTGATCGATTCTTACCGGATAAGGCAGTGGATTTGATTGATGAGGCTGCATCAGCTCTACGTATTTCGCTTGAGAACAAGCCTGAAGAATTGGTGGTGTCTGACCGACAGATCCGTCGTCTCGAAATTGAAAAAGAAGCGTTGAAGAAGGAGTTGGAAACTAGTGATCAAAAGAAACGACTACAAGATCGTTTAAAAGAAATTGATGCTGAGATTGGTGAGCTTAAAGAAAAAACCAAAGCTCTTGAAACGAAGTGGAATAATGAAAAAGAAGCGCTCGGGGAGATCAGCCGTTTGAAAAAAGAACTCGAAGAACTCCGACTCGAAGCAGAATCAGCCGAAGCGATCGCTGACTTAACCCGAGCCGCAGAAATCCGTTACGACACAATTCCAGCTGTGCAGAAAGAGCTCGAACAAAAAACCAAACGTTTGAAGAAACTCCAGCGCAGCCGACGACTGCTCAAAGAAGAAATTACAGAAGAAGATATTGCCCTCGTTGTCTCACGGTGGACTGGTATTCCAGTGATGCGGATGCTTGAAGAAGAAGCGGAAAAGCTATCACGGATGGAGGAAGAGCTGCATACTCGCGTAGTTGGGCAAGATCAGGCAGTCAAATTGGTAGCAGATGCAGTCAAGCGCTCACGCGCTGGTATTGCCGACCCAAACCGACCAATTGGTTCGTTTCTCTTCCTCGGACCAACGGGTGTTGGAAAGACTGAACTTTCAAAAGCTTTGGCTGAGTTTATGTTTGATGATCCGGATGCACTCTTGCGGATTGATATGTCTGAGTTTATGGAGAAACATTCAGTCTCAAAGATCATTGGGTCTCCACCAGGTTACGTTGGCCACGAAGAGGGCGGTACGATTACTGAACGGGTCCGCCGTCGACCGTATTCAGTTATCTTACTCGACGAGATTGAAAAAGCTCATCCTGAAGTCTTCAATATCCTTCTCCAAGTGCTTGATTCAGGTCATCTTACCGACGCGAAAGGTCGCAAGATCAACTTTAAGAATACGATCATTATCATGACCTCAAACATTGGTGCCGAACATATCGATCGGATGTCGAGTTTTGGTTTCAGTATCGACAAGGATGAAGAGGCTGAGTATGGTCAGGCTAAAGACAAGGTAATGGAAAGTCTCAAGTCGTTCTTCCGTCCGGAATTCTTGAACCGTCTCGATGAAACAATTATCTTCGATATTCTCTCACCAGAGACTATCGCTGAGATTGTGAAGATGCAAGTTGGTGAAGTGCAGAAGCGCTTAGCGCAGAAGGAGATTGATCTTTCGGTCAATAAGGAAGTCTTAGCGTATCTCACTAAGGAAGGGTATGATCCAAAGTTTGGGGCTCGTCCTTTGAAGCGTGTTATCCAAAGTAAAATCCTCACCCCAGTGGCTAACATGATGGTGGGTGAAGGGATGCTGCAAGGTGGGACAGTCAAGGTGGCAATGAAGAAGGGTGAACTCGACTTCGATATTAAAAAGAAAGCTCGCAGACGCTCTACCGCTGCCAAAAAGACCGTTGCAAAGAAACGTGAAGCAGTAGCAGCTTAGAGATAACTCTGATAAAAGACACAAAAAACTGGCTTGAAAGAGCCAGTTTTTTGTGTCTGCCTGTGCGCTGAGATGGAGGCGGTTCGACAACTTTGTGTAGTTTGAATTTGCTAATCAACAGCCCAAACCTTCCTTCAAAGTAAATATAAGAGATAATAAACATAAGAGCTTGATTACATTTGGGGTAGTCCCTGGAAGGACATACCCCGCTTCGCTATCGTCGGTGCTTTGTAGCATCGGCGAGAGTGAAGGTACGAGCTTTACCCCTGTAAGGAGGAACACGTTCACCTTTGGTGAGCGTGATTTCATATTTCGTACCATTCACACGATACTGGCCACTCTTTGGCGCAGTACCACCAGTCTTAGTAGACATAATGATGTGTAAATTACGGATTGATAATCTAACCGCCCTCGACAGGGACGGCCAGTTGTCATCCGTGTATCGAGAACAGATTATCTATTCCTGTGGAGAGACACCCCCAAATGCAATCAAAGTGCAATTCTGTAACTATTATACCAATATTAGTTACAAATAACATTTCAACATATGTCGATTTCAAAAGATGCAGCCGATGAGTTCAAGCGAATTCATAAAGAGAAGTACGATGCAGAGCTTGCTGGTGCAGGAAAACTCATGTCATCGCGGTATCTCCATGACTGGACTTGCTGTGATATGCGCGTAAAATCTTAACTAATGGTCAAATGGATTACAGCAACTGAAATTACAGCTTGGGTTAAGCGTGATAGTCGGCGTGCTCAGGAAAAATTGCCAGAATTGGTCCGCAAGCTGATACAAGCAACCGCATCATCTATAGATAGAATAAACTTTCCGTGCGACGGTAGTGTTACTTCCGGTGGTTGGGATGGGCATTTGGAAACGAAAGCAAAGACACCCTTTTTCCCAAGCGGACTATCAAAATGGGAAATGGGAGTTGGGGAGTCGTGCGGAAATAAGGCAGACAGTGATTATAAGAGCCGGACAGCAGATCCTTTGGATGCTGTACCAGCTGATACTGTCTATGTCCAGGTTTCACCTCAGCCGTGGATAGATCGTGATAATTGGGTGAAAGCAAAAAAGACTGAGGACATATGGAAAGACGTTCGTGCAATTGGTGCCGACGACCTTGAGTTGTGGCTAGAATCAGCACCTGCAGTAGCATTATGGCTAGCAAAGGAGATGAAGAAGATCGGCTCTGCAATAAGGGACATAGAAGCTTGGTGGGAATATTGGTCAACCATGACAAATCCCTTTCTCAGTGTCGATCTGGTTATTTCTGGAAGACAAGACGAGGTCAATGAAATTCATGGGTGGTATAGGAACGGTCCTAATATTTTTGAGATGCAAGGCGATGATGCGCAAGAACCGTTCGCATTTTTATATTCAGCTCTATCAAAGTTACCGGAAGAAGAATGTCAGAGAGCTTTTTCAAGGTGTGTAGTTGTGGAAACAATTGAGCAGTTACGAGATTGCTACGAGTCATTTGTTCATCCTCTAATTATAGCTGTCCCAGCAGAATGCATTGAAGAGGCACATATGGCAGTAAACAAAGGCCATCACGTATTTGTGAGCGCAAACGCAATGGATCGCTACCGTTATGTGCATAAACTTTCAAGAGCAAAGCGTGAACCAATGCAAGAAGCTTTAGAAAAGTTGGGATTGTCAGAGGCAGACGCCACTCGTTGTATTCGTAATACAGGGAGAAGCATTCCAGTCATTCGGCGCCAGAGGTTTAAAGCTAGTAACAAGACGCCAGAATGGGCTAAACAAGAAAATTCAAAGTTTTTACTTCCGGCGTTGTTGGCAGGAGCGTGGACTGATGGACGAGAGGGTGACAAAGAGATGATGGAGGCATTGTCTGGCATGCCTTACAGTAAGTTTTCAAAGAGCATAAAGCCATTAACTAAGGTTGAAGACTCTCCCTTAATCAAAGTTGGGCATGTATGGATGTTAAAGTCACCTTTGGATGCTTGGTTTCTTGCTGCACAGTATTTAGATCAAGACGATTTTACCAATTTTAGACGAGGATTAAGTGCAGTATTAACTGAAACTGATCCAAAGTATGATCTTCCTTCTAGTGAACGTTGGATGGCAGGTGTAAAAGGTAAAACTCCAAAATGTTCAAGATGGGTTAGGAGGGGGTTGGTAGAGTCGTTAGTTTTGCTCTCAGTGTATGGTGACAAAATCTCTGAAGAAATTAATTCACCAGAAGATTTTGCGTATTCGGTAGTAAAGGATCTTTTAGATGCGGCTAATACATGGGAGGCATGGGCTACGCTAAAAGATGTAATGCCACTGCTTGCAGAAGCTTCACCTGATGCATTTATAGATGTTCTTGATGAGAAGATTGATTCTGAAAAAGAAATTTTTGTTGAGTTGATGAAGGATGATGAAGATCGTTTTGGCTTTGGTGATTGTCGTCACTCAGGCTTGTTATGGGCTTTGGAAAGTATTGCGTGGGACCCAGAATACGTCACCGCCGCGTCAATGGCGCTTTTAAAGTTGGCTCAAATTGATCCTGGTGGAAGATGGTCTAACAGACCACTTGCTAGTCTTACAGACATTTTATTACCAGCATTGCCTCAGACTTACGCGAACGCAAAGCAGCGTGTTAAGGTTTACAAAAAGATTATTAAAGAAGACGCCGTGATTGCATGGCAGCTGGCAAGTAGTCACATGGGTGGTGGTACAGTTTCACCATCGCATTCTTTCCAATGGAGAGATATGGGTGGTGATAGAGGCGCGTTACAGCAAGTGTCGAGTGAGGATTACACTGAGTATTTGAAGTCAATGTTTCCTATTTGGGCAGATTTAGTTTGTGTAAACAACTCTACGGTATCAAGTGGCATAGAGGATTTTATTCGGTTACCCGAAGAAATTAGAAAAAGTCTTGTAAAGAAACTTGACCAGTTAGATAAGAAATCTTTCTCAATTGAGGAAAGGAAGGTTATTTTGCAACACTTGAGACACACTTTAAATTGGATTCTCAATTATGATAAGGAAGAAAATTATAAAAAACACGTTCCGGCACTTAGGAGAGCCTATAATTTGTTAACGCCAGAGGATCCATTGGATCGAATTGATTGGTTATTTCAAGACGGTTGGCCAGATTTACCAGAAGCAACAAAAAGACATGATCAACAGGAACGCCTTGAGGAACTTCGGATAGAGGCGGCGAAAATGCTGCTTGAAGAGGTGTCACTTGGTGCTATTGGAAAGTATGGCTCCGGATTGAATTATCAAGCAGCTTTTGGGTCAGCTTTTGCCAAGGCTGAAGGGAAAAAACATGATCCGGGTATTGTTAGTGAATTTTCAAAGTACGTAAAAGAAAGTCCATGGTTATTGGTTGGTTATGCGATGGGTTTGTTTGATTCTGGTGGACAAAAGGCTGTTTTGGGTCAAATTGAGGTAGTTGAAGCAGGTAAGCTAAAATCACAAGAAAAAATCATTGCGTCACTCTTAAGAGGATTGCCTGAGCAAAGTGACACATGGTCCATTGTGGAATCTTACGGCGATCGAGTTGGTAAAGAATATTGGCTTTTGGCTTCTGGATATACAAGAAGAGATGATCAGAAAAAACATGATGCAGAGTATGCGGTTAAAAAGCTTATTGATGTCGGTAGGCCTGGGGTCGCGGTTCGTATAGCTGGAGATTCACATGGTTCTTTACCAAGTGCACTTCTAAAGCAGGTCCTGTTAGAACTTCTTAACTTAAGTGTTGAAGACAAGAATATGATTGATGGATCAATGTTGGAGTTTTATTTATCAAATATATTTGACCAACTGTACAAAAATGACGATCTCACTTTAGAAGAGATTGGAGCTTTGGAGTGGCCATATGCACAAATTTTTGACCACCATCACAAAAGGACTAAATCCCCAATGGCTTTGCATCAAAATCTACAAAGCAACCCAGGTTTTTTTGTAGAGCTTTTGTCGTACTTATATAAAAAGGATGATGGTTCAAATTCTAAGCCGGACAATCTATCAAAAAAACAAGCTGAAAATATTGCAAAGAACGCATACGAAGTTCTCCATACTTGGAGTCTGGTGCCGGGTGTAAGTAGTAGTGGAGAGGTAGATAAAGAGGTTCTGCGCGAATGGGTCATTACAGCTAGAAAAATGGCCAAAGAGCAAAGTTATTTAAAGGGCTGTGATCTTAAGTTGGCTGAGATTCTATCTAAAATGCCACAAGATTCAGATGGTGTGTGGCCTCATGTCGCACTGCGTGATCTGCTTGAAGAAGTAAAAAGCTCGATACTTGATAAGCACATTCCATTTGCTATCTACAATAGCCGAGGAGTGCGTTCAAAAAGTTTGACGGATGGAGGAAGTGAAGAAAGAAGGTTGGCAGATAAATATATGGCCTGGTCGAAGGAGTTAAGTGATAACTGGCCGCGTACTTCTAGGGTTCTAAAAAACCTCTCCACTATGTTTAGTAGAGATGCAGAAAGAGAAGACATTGATTCCCAACTTCACGACTTAGAGTACTAGATAATCTTGAAAGTATTACCTAATTTACCAAAAGTAAAAGAGAAGGCATCAAATCTCTTAATAAACATTACGAAATTCGTAGTAGCCATAACCAAGAATCTCTTTATTGAATACTACAACACCGTGTACACAGCCTGTTACAGCAGGGTAAAAAGTAAATGACGCTATATCTTCGGTAGGGTTGTTAATTGGTTGATTCTCAAGAATGCGTATGAGTGTGCTTACAAATGATAGCCATGATTCGTCATTTTTAAAATGCTCAGCGCTGATACCGTTATTCCCTGTAGCTTCAAGTATTTCAACACGAAGTTTTTTCATATAGGCGAAATCCATCGATGGTGACTCTGTAGATACAGCCGCAGGATTTTCGATTTGTTTTTTTGCATCCAAATATATTTCAGACATCATTTGTCGCATGTTTTCAGTGACTCGGTCTTTTTCTGTATGTACCGTCCAGTCACAGTAAAATCTCAAAAGTGTGTGAGATCCTGTTTTCCAATGGTCACTTTTATGGTCCAGTATCTTTCTCATTTGAACCATGAAGTAAACAACTTCTTTCTCCGAACTGATACAAGGTATTTCGCCCAGTATTTCATTCAGCTTATGTACTATTTCTAGCTCTGCCATTTGTAGATTAAAGCATAAAAAGAATAGTTGCAGTAGTTTTGACCAAAACACAGCTATATGAGTACAATAGCTTTGAATCTTTGATTCTTATCAAAAATCAAACTTATGGCACGAGGAGGCAAAAGACCAGGCGCCGGTCGTAAAAAAGGATATGCAGCAAAGACCGCCGAAGAGACACGGAAAGTTATTGCTGAACTTGTTTCAAAAGATATTACCCCAATCACCAAGGCTTTAATTAAAAAAGCTAAACAGGGTGATGTTCGCGCCTCTAGTCTATTGTTTGACAGAGCTTTTGGTAAGCAAACAAATGAACCTAAAAATCAGACCTTTTCTTTTAATGTAGCTGAAATGAGGGAGAGGTATAAGCCTGATTAAAAATTAAGACACCTTAGTGATTTTACTGAATTTGAAGAGCTATATTCATCACAAAATCGAGCTTGGTAGTATGTTTCTTCCCAATATCTGCTTTCGGTAGTATCAATTGTTTTGTAACTGATTCCTTGAAGTTCTATTATTAAAATTGTCAGTAGTATCAGAATGCCTAATTTGAACCAGTTTCTACTAATGAAAGATAAGATTTGTTTTTTCATGTGTATTAATTATTGGGATATACAAAAAGCCCACTGCTAAAAGGTAGGACGTGAGTCCACATGATCAGTTTCCCAAACATGACACAGAACGTGACCCCGTTAACAGCGGGTTCTTTATCGTTCTGTGGTTAACTTATTCGCACCATATCGCCAGCGAACTGTCGGGTTAGGTGACTATATTGTTTAAGTAGTATTACACTGGCGTTTCCTGATTGCAATGTTTTTTAATCAGCATAAGATTAGTTTCTAAATGTAGATGTAAATGAATATCAAGGCGCTTTTACAGAGAATACCCGTAGATTCCAGAATTCGTGAGATAACCAAAAACTATCGCGAAGCTATTGGTGTGCCGCTTGGCGGCTTTGATTCGTATGAAGATTGGGAATCTTGGTCAGTTAAGGTTGCTAATAAAAAACGGGGACTCAATTTCAATCAATATTTTAGGGAGATTAAAAAAATTGTTCCCTACAAAGGAGTGGTTAGCAACAATGCTTTCAAGGGAGTGATATTGGATTTTTATTACATAAAGAATTTTGATGTGGAAGATCAATACCAAAAATATCGCTTTGATTTATTTGGTGTAGGTTTAATCCTGAATAAAAAGACTGATGGTTTGAATCTAACTAAAGGAAAGGGACTTGAGGATGGAGTTTACATACGAATCCCAAGTAACATTGACCCGAGCGAACTAAAAAAATTTGTGACAGAAAAGAAGGAAGTAATACGGTCCGTTCAGATGTTTTTTAATGAGAACAAAAAAATTGCTTCACCAAAACTAACGTATTTGAGTGGTCTTGAGCGAGATGAAATAATTTCAGCACTTTATGATTACTCACTAAAGGAGCTGGAAGAAATGACTGGTTTACCTAGAGAGGGATTAAATAGAGATGATTACACTGCTCTAGTTGTAGAGAAGTACCTTGGATTTAGTCCCACAAGTGGAGCGGCAGTTTTGCAGGCCAAAAAAAGGTTTCGTAGAAAAGAAAAAGGTCTTTGGGGGGACTACTAACAAGTAGTTTATTTGTCCTCCTACTTTGAATGTCCAACTCTACATAGACTGTAGTTAATGCTGTCGTATAAAGATGAAAATGTATATCAGACTTCTGATTTTGCAGAAGCTATCACTTTAAAATATTTTAGTCATCAAATTAAATTTGTTGACCGAAGTGAAAAACGGGCTGTTTTTCACTTTTTTCGCAAGGACAATACCCAAGAAGTTTTATCGGCATTTAGAGAGCGCGGTTTGAAGGTCGAGCCTTTTGCTTTTTACCAATGTGAACGTGAGGTTAAGTCTCGTCTTTATAACGGCTGATATGGAACTTCCGGAAGAACACATGAAAGAGTTTATCGCTCTATATAAAAAACACTACGGGGTGGTGCTTAGTCGTGATGAGGCGATACGAAAAGGTAAACAGTTAATGAGATTTGTTGAGATGGTTGAGTTCTCAAGCGATGATGTAAATGAAAATGACTATGACGTATTTACCCAGTAAGGAAATATATTTTAATACTGTACCTCATTACATTAAAGAGGATTTTTATGACGCTTCTAAACCACTTAATACACCAGAATTTAATTTAATAAACCATTTGAGAGTGGTAGCTAATAAGTTCGGGTACGTCCAAGTTACAGCCGATCAGCTAAGGGGTGACGTTTTTAGTAATCGGATCAAGAGGTGTAGGGTAAATGATTTACTCTTATCTATACGTAACCAGCAGTATATATGGTACGCAGACAGGAAGGGAAACGGAGGTACTTTTATAATCCAAAATAACTACTGGCTTGTGGCTGAAGGTATTTGGTATGTCGTTGATGATTCTGCTTGGCATAAAAACGGAGGTAGTGGTTTATGTAGACAGTTACCCAAAAAGGAGGATGTAATGGAGCTGAAAAATCAAAAACGGATGTTTAGAGAAGGTAATCAGATTGATAGTAAGGGCTATTTTGAACAAAAAGCAGATGCAGAAAACGGAAGTTCTTATACAGATAACGATACTAATAAAATTTACGATCGTACGAATAAGAAGAAAACTAAGACTAAAGACTTCATTCCTAACTCAAGTATTGATGATCAGCTACAAAGAATCGCCAAAGAAATAGGCGAAGAGCATATGGGATTCGTATTTTTTATTTATGGTAAGCATGGGGAGGATGGTATTTTGATTATGGACAAAATTGCCAGAGATCTACGAGACAAGCAGGGGATAAAGAATAAAGGTGCGTATTTTAATAGTGAGGTGATTAGGGAGCTGCAAACTGATATCGCCATCCCGGTAGAAAAAGGTAGAATGTAATTAAGTATGTCGTTTCAAGATAGATACAAAGCAAATAAATATTTTCTCTACATACGAAGGTCCCAAGATGCTGAGGATCGTCAGATGGCGTCACTTGAGGATCAAGAATCTGAAATGCTTTCAATAGCAGATCGTCTTGGACTTGATATTGTCGATACAATTAAGGAGTCACAATCAGCAAAGAAGCCAGGACGACCGAAATTTAATGAGATGCTTGCTCGCATCCATTCCGGTGAAGCAGATGGAATTCTGTGCTGGAAGATTAATCGTCTGGCTCGTAATCCAGTTGATGGTGGACAAATCTCTTGGTTATTACAGCAGGAGATTATTAAGCATATACAGACGTATTCGAGAGACTACCAGCCGACTGACAATGTGATTATGATGGCGGTTGAGCTTGGAATGGCTAATCAGTTTGTTAATGACCTCAGTGTTGATGTAAAGCGTGGAATGAGAAATAAAGCAGAGCGTGGTTGGAATCCTCAAAGACTATTGCCATCAGGTTACAAACACAATAAGGGATATGAAAAAGGTGAAGCTGAGATACTGAGTACCGATAAGTTGCCGATAGTTAAAAAACTTTTTACCGATATGCTGACTGGATCGTATTCACCAGCAGATATTCAAAGACTTAGTCAGACATACGGTTTAATGAATAAGTTTGGAAGACCACTAGCACTTCAAACGATACATAATATGCTCAGTAGTGAGTTTTACTGTGGTTACTACTACTGGAAGGGTCCAGATGGCTCTGAAGTGCGCTATAAAGGCAAGCATGAGGTTATTTTGAGTGAAGATGAGTTCAATCAAGTCCAACGCCTTCTAGGTAAAAAAGGAAGGCCTACAAGAGTCAATAAATTAGACTTTGCTTTTAGAGGTCCTTTGAACTGCGGAGAGTGTGGATATGCAGTAACAGCCGAAGATAAGGTTAGGACTTTGTGTACTGGATGTCGTTGTAAATTCTCCTGCAAGACCCAAACAGCATGTCCTAAGTGTGGTTTAGATATTTCAGAAATGAAGAATCCAAAGATTTATCAT
This sequence comes from uncultured Candidatus Saccharibacteria bacterium, assembly GCA_964350645.1. Lineage (GTDB taxonomy): Bacteria > Patescibacteriota > Minisyncoccia > Phycocordibacterales > UBA918 > OLB19. Next base: position 384,910 of record CAYGJY010000002.1, read on the forward strand.
AATGTGTATTATCACTGTACGAAAAAGCGTAAAGACATAAAGTGTACTCAGAGTGTTATTGATGAAAAAGTACTGAAGAAACAAGTGTACTCAAAGTTGGGTGAAGTTGAGATTGATAAAGATTTCTATAATTGGGCTGTTGCAGCTTTAAAACATACTCATGGTGATGAGATGGAGACTCAAAGTGACATTTTGAAACATCTCAATGATCGCTCTGTTTCTATTCAGGCACGTATTGATAAATTGGTACTAATGAGGGCTGATGGTGAGATTTCTAGTGACCAGCTTGCTCGAATGACTGCTGAAGCAGAAAAGGATCTTAAGGAGGTTGAGAAGGAGCAGAAGCGTTTGCATGCAAGAATGACGGAGTGGTCCAGTACCGCAGATAAATACCTCACTTTTGCAGATAGGGTACGAAGAAAGTTCAATAAAGCTTCAAATGAGGAAAAGCGAGAGATGCTAGTGATGTTAGGTTCGACACTCGAAATTACTGATAAAAAATTCAATGTTATAGTCGCGAATGAGCTTTTAGGTTTCAAAAATGTATCTGTGAAGATAGGCAAGAGATTAGGTAGGTTCGACAATCAAAAAGCCCTTGATATACAAGGACTTTCTGACCAAAAACGCATGGTTTTTGACGAACTGTGCGCCGGGTTGGATTCGAACCAACGTAGGATAAATCCGACAGGTTTACAGCCTGTTGCAATTGACCACTCTGCCACCGACGCGTCTATAAAATTGTGATAGTACAGGTGACCGGTACGTTAGTATCGGCCACCTGTACGGTGCTATAAACTACCATATCTTTTACAATCCGAAAAGTACGTCTGCCTGTGCTACTATTTTGGTATTACATATGAAAGCTTTTTTACTGGGATTGGTCTGTTTGACGCTGTGTAGTTTTGTTGGGCCTGAATTAGCGCAGGCTCAATTGGTGGCTGAGCCATGTACGCCAGGTATTGATGATTGCCCTAGTACGAACCGTGAAGCTGCTCGGTATGGTACTTGCGAGTTTGTCGAAACGATTCAGAACGTTTTTAACTTTGTCATCCAGATTTCTTCAATTCTAGTGGTTTTTATGCTCGCCTTCTATGGACTTTGGTTGGTGGTGTCTGGAGGTAATACAACAGTCCGAGATAAGTTAAAAGAGTACCTTGTGAATGTCGTAGTCGGTCTACTCCTGATTATAGCTGCATATGCGATTGTAAACACTATTATCACAATCTTGGTTGCTGATGAAAAAGTTAAAACTAGCTGGGGTCAAATTGAGTGTATTTATCCAACTGCAGCGGTAGAAATTGAATTATATAGAGGCAGACCAACAGCGGTACCGGGAGTAACAGAAGGGGCTCTTTCTTCGGCAGCAGTCGAAGCTGGTGTTGTGGGAGTAGAACCATACCGGGAAGCAATTTGTGCTCGAGCTGCTGCTCGAGGTATCGGCTCTGAGTGTACTAAGATATTGGCACTTATGTCGGTTGAGTCCGCGGGACGACCATCGGTTGAAAGTCCGGCGGGAGCGGTTGGTTTAATGCAAATCATGCCAGCAACAGCCAAGACTTTGGATCCAGCTTTGTCTGGATTATCAGATACCGAAATTAAAAACCGCCTGAAAGATCCGAACTACAACCTTGACTTAGGGATAAAATTTTATGCCCAGTTGAAAGAAGAGTTTGGTGAAGATCGCTTGGTGTGGGCGGCATACAACGGTGGACGAGGAGCTAATGGTGATAGTCGAGATTGTCCAGGTCTTCGCCGTTGGGAGTGTGAGTGGGATAATCCGGCCAAGACTATTCCCAATACTGGTTATAAAGAAACCCGCAACTATGTACCGAACATTATGAGGGCGCTCGAGAGGTTATAATATCTGTATGAATATGAGTACGTTATTTCGAGGTTTGCTAGTCGTGTTGATTACCACAGTGTTTGTTACTCCGTCACTCGTGTGGGGAGCTGAAGGGTTGGTTACCTGCGATGGCGTAGCGTCTAAAGGGGTTGAGTGTAATTTCTGTACCTTGGCACAAATGGTTGAGAAGGTGATTGACTTCATTGTGATAATCCTAGTGCTGATATCGGTGATTATGTTGGCTGTTACGGGTATTCAGATGGCTTATACAGCGGCCGGCAACGGTAACGCTCTTGAGGTTCTCAAAGAGCGCATGACTAATATTGTGATTGGATTTTTCCTAATTTTAGCGGCTTGGACATTGGTGGATACGCTAGTAAAAGTATTGGTGGCAAATACTAGCGATAATGAAGTGGTACTTAGCTGGCGTACATTTGGTATGAGTGCAAGTGACTTGTGTGGCAAAACATTAAAGCCGGTAGAAGAAGTATTGTACTCAGCTGATTATGAAGCTTCTCTGACACCAGAAGCAGCAGCTGCTGCAGCTGAGGTTTATCCTGCAGGAGTATCGATTGTTCCGGATTTAGAGAGTTTGGCGAGTTTACGTGAGGCAGGAGTTGTCGTGGCAGATTGGCATGGTATTGATGGGCCCGGCCGCACAGATAAAGCCCATCCTTCAGTGGTGAGCGCTGCAGTTAGGATGAATGAGGCGGCGATTGCTGAGTTTGGTAAACCAATATTTCAGATCACGGCCGCCACGACTGATGGAGTAGGGCATAGTGCAAATAGTCAACATTATAAGGGAACAGCTATTGATTTAGATCCAATCAACGGAGCGACTACAGCTCAGGTAAAGGCTTTGGCTAAGAGTGCTGGTTGTACATTTATCCTAGACCATGGTTCTCACGTTCATTGTGATTTTAGGTAGGGTTTTGCGACAGACATAAAAAGAGATTTTGGGTAAAATAATACCTAGCTAAAGCTGGATGTTTCCTAAAGTTATCTCCCGCAGCAGCCGCAGGTGCGACTTCGAGTTACTAATGATTGTTCGTCATACTTCCTCAAATCATAAGTACTCGTTGTCACGACTCAGCTATTGCTAAAGCAATATGCTTCCGTCTCCCGCTCGAGTACGAACCTGAAGCAGTTCAGGTTCTAAAAGAAAAGCACGATTCTTAAGAATCGTGCTTTTCTTTTACTCGAGCGGGCCCACGTGGACTCGAACCACGGCCGCTGGTTTTGGAGACCAGAATTCTACCACTAAACTATAGGCCCTTACTTTTATCCTCCTTCGCTTGGTGCGCTACATAGTAGGGGAAAGCATGAGTAAGGTCAACTAAGAAAATTGCTCACGTTGGATTCTAGTGCTCTCATGTCTGTTTGGTCAACCCACACAATACTGTCGTCACGTTTTAACCAGGTGAGCTGTCGTTTAGCGTATTGCCAGTTTTTTTCTACCAGCTTTACTCTCAGGGTATTCTCATCAATTTCTCCCGCGAGGTATTCCATGACTAATCGATATTCTAGACCAATTTCTGATAACCGTTCGGGATCGAGACCGGCAGCTAAGACCTTTTCTGTCTCTGCAATTAATCCACGTTCCAAGGCACTGTTCGCACGAACTTTAAGGCGTTCTCGTAGTTCGGTGCGGTCAGTACTAATGCCGATCATGTATGTGTCATAAGGGGATTCAACAGTTACTGGCTTAGGAACCTTCCCAATTGATTTAATTATTTCAAGAGCCCGCACGAGACGACGTTTGTTATTAGGGTCAATGTGGAAAGCCCGGTCTGGATCAAGTCGTTCTAAACTAGCAAACAGTGTTTCGTTACTCATTTCTTCGAGGTGAGCGCGTAGAGTTGGATCAGGCGGAACCTCAGGAGTGCTGATGCGACCAAGGAGGGCATCGATATAAAAAAAGGTCCCGCCAGCAATAATTGGTAGCTTGCCACGAGCAGTAATATCTTCAATCGCTTTAGCAGCATCAGTTTTAAAGTCAGCTACCGAATAAACGGTCTCAGGTGGGACAATGTCGATGAGGTGATGGGGTATGCCAGCCATTTCCTCAGTCGAAACTTTTTCGGTACCAATATCAAGGCCAGTATAGACTTGCCGTGAATCAGCAGAAATAACCTCTCCGTTATATTGTTGTGCAAGCTTGATTGCTAAACCAGTTTTTCCAGCTGCAGTTGGTCCAACCACTACAATGAGTTTGGTTTTATCCATGATGTGCCGCGAGAGGGGGTCGAACCCTCATGCCGTAAAGCATACGATTTTGAGTCGTACGTGTATACCAATTCCACCATCGCGGCAAGTCGTGTGAGTGTACCAGAAATTCTGAAAGTTATAAACACTGTCTCGAGGTCAGCTATGCTAAAATGTCCTGAACGAGCACCGCTTTGGGAATAAACGCTCGGAGGTACGCATTATGGCATTTCAAAATGACTCGATTTTTTGGGTTGAAGTAGAAAAAGTAGTCCCCAACCCGTTTCAACCACGGCGTGAGTTTGATGAAGGAAAATTGAAAGAGTTGGCTGAATCGGTACGCATGTACGGTATCTTGCAGCCTCTCACCGTCACCCGACGTGAGATCCAGCGCGATGACGGGGCATTTTATTCTGAGTATGAACTCATTGCTGGAGAACGGCGATTACGGGCCAGTCGTCTGGCTGGCTTAGCACAAGTTCCAGTCATCATTCGTGAGGGTAAAAATAACGAACAAGAAAAACTTGAATTGGCAATTATTGAAAACCTGCAACGTGAGGACTTAAATGCAGTTGATCGGGCACTAGCCTTTCGCCAGTTAGCAGATGTGTTTGAGCTGTCGCACGCCCAGGTTGCCAAGAAGGTTGGTCGTAGTCGTGAATATGTAAGTAATACACTCCGGCTGCTGTTGTTACCTGAATGTATGTTGGATGGCTTAAAAGTGGGCGATATTTCTGAAGGACATGCTCGTACGTTACTGATGCTGAATGATCGTCCTGAAGAACAGGATACAGTGTTTCGAGAGATTCTCTTAAAGAAATTGTCGGTTCGTGAAGTTGAGCGCATTGCCCGCAAGATTGCACACGACAAGGTACGCAAAAAGAGCTGGCATGATACTGACCCAGGATTGATTGAGATTGAAAAGCAATTTACCGAGTCACTCGGTACTCGAGTGCAGATCGCAAAAACTGACTATGGCGGAAAAATTTCGATTGATTATTTTTCAGAAGATGATTTGCAGGTACTGTTAACTCGATTGCGCGCTGAACAAGGAGTGGCCTCAGCTGCAGGTGCTGTAGCAGCAATTTCTTCAGAAATGGAAGCCTCTGGCTCAGAAGAAACTGAAGTGCTTAATAAACTAAATGAGCACACACCACTAGAAATAGCAGAAGAACAGTCTGCACCGGTTACACCATCTGAAACTACAGATGACTCAGCTGGGGAACCAGCAAGTGCAGAAGTAGTACCAGAAAAACCACCAGTCGCAACTCCAGAGCCAGACGATAGTGAGCTATACGGTATTAAGAATTTTAGTCTTTAAAATTGCTGCTCCTCAAGCAAAGCGTTTTTGATGCGACGTCGAGCAAGTGATGTTTTTGCCATGTCGAGCCACTTTTGAGTCGGCTTGGCGTTTTTGCGAGTTTCAATTTCAACAATGTCACCATTACGTAGTTCGGTGTCGAGGCCGACAAGTTTCTTATTCACTTTAGCACCAGCAGTGCGGTCACCAACTTCAGAGTGGATTGCGTAGGCAAAATCAATCGGCGTTGCGCCAACGGGTAAATCGACTACATCACCCTGGGGAGTAAAGACGAAAATACGATTAGTGAAAAAGTCCTTGCGCATATCGTCGACAAATTCCTTGCCCGAGCTTTTTTCTGAGGTGTACATCTCACCAATTTGACTAATCCATCTCGGGATTTTTTCCTGGTGAGGGACATCTTTAGTGATCGTGCTAGACAGGTCAGCACTTTCTCGCCAAGCAAAAGGACGAAAGAGTGAAGGGACTAAGTTGCTAAAAAGTGAGTAGGTTTGTTTGGTTTTACCGGCATCGGTGAGCTTGTAGATAATATGGGAAGCAACACCATACTCAGACTCATGGTGCATTTTTTGGGTGCGGATTTGAATCTCTAAAATGATACCGCTTTGGGTAGCGACTGTTGTATGGATTGATTGGTACCCGTTTGGTTTTGGGAAAGAAATATAGTCTTTAATTCTCTTGGGTAGGGGACGCCATTTTTCGTGAATGACCCCGAGGGCTTTGTAGCAGTCTTCGACGTTTTCAACGACTACCCGAATAGCGAGCAAGTCATAAATTTTATCGATATCCCATTCCTTGCGCTTGAGTTTCTGGAAGAGGCTATACATTCCCTTAACGCGGTAGAAGGTGTTGAAGTTACGCATACCGTTTTCAGCCAGTTGTTTCTGAAGAGATTTTCGTTCACGCTCTAGAATTTCATCTGTGTTGCTAACCTTTTGTTTAACTAGTCGAGTGACGCGGGTGAATTCTTCTGGATATACATAAGGAAAGGCTAAGTCCTCAAGCTCCTTACGCAGTCGCCCAATCCCAAGTCGATGAGCTACTGGAACATAAATTTCGAGTGTCTCACGAGCAATGCGTACTTGTTTTTCCTTCGGTACATGATGTAGGGTTTGCATGTTGTGCAAACGGTCAATCAATTTAATGATCAGTACTCGAATGTCTTGACTAGTAGCGACGAAGAGTTTGCGAAGACTTTCATTGTGACGATCGCTACCGTAATAGCGGACTGAGCTCAGCTTGGTTACTCCCTCAACCAGAAATAAAATTTCATCGCCAAATTCTTTTTGCAAAGCTTCACCGGTAATCTCGGTGTCTTCAATGGTGTCGTGCAATAAACCAGCAGCAACAGTTCGTGGCCCCATACCCATTTGAGCGAGTCGAAGGCCAGTAGCAGCTAGGTGCTGCATATACGGGTCTCCAGAGTAGCGAGTGTGGCCTTGGTGAGCTTCCTCAGCGTACACGTACGCTCGGTTAATCAAGGCTTTATCAGCCTCGGTGGCGTTATTCATTTCACGTAGAATATCAGCGACAGTTAACATTGATTCATTCTAGAGAGGAAGTGGGGAGTTGGCAAGGAAACAGGGGCGGGAATCTGAAAGATTCCCGCCCCTGTTTCCATCAAGCGTATTATTGCTTTAACAACTCAACTGCGTCTTCGATTGTAAACGTATCCATTTTGACACTGTCAGGAATATTGATTCGTTTAAAACCTTTACGGAGATACTTGCCAGATTTAGATTCATACACATTGACCATCTTGCGGGTTTTGGGATGGATGCCAAGTTCCTTTACTAGGCTTTCACCTTTACGCATTTTCTTTGGTTCTTTAAAGATTTTGAGGGCACGATCAAACGTAATAGTGTATGGGTCGTCCGGGGTTTTGAGTGAACGAAAATCCCCGGCATGTCCAATGTATGGTCCATATTGGCCGCTATTGGCGATAACCATTTCACCAGTGTCGGGATGTTCACCAAGATCGCGTGGGAGGATCAAGAGCTTCACAGCAGTATCGAGCGTGACATCTTCTGGCTTGATTTCTTTGGGAATACTGGCTCGACGCGGAGCCTCAGCTTTCTTACCTTTGACTTTCTCTGGTGTGGCTCCGAGTTGCACGTATGGACCAAAGCGACCGTTGAGGACAAAGATCGGATCACCGCTTTCAGGGTGCATACCGATTGGTTCATCATCTTTAATTTCGCTACCATCGATCATACGCGCGCCATCACAATCCGGGAAGCGATCGCAAGAGAGGAAGGTACCGTTGCGTCCGAGTTTACGAACCATCCCCGACTTACATTCAGGGCAAGGGAATTCTTTTGGACCGGGACCCAGGTTGGTGAGTTTTTCTATATCTTCCTTGGCTTCGACTGCTTTATGAAATGGGGTATAGAAGTCCTTCAGTGTCTTGGCATATTCTCGGTCACCGTTGGCGATGTCGTCGAGTTGATTTTCCATGTCACTAGTGAAATCGTCATCGATATATTCAAGGAAATGTTTTTCGAGGAAAGACGATACCACGTCGCCCGTGTCGGTTGGAATAAGAGTTCGGCCTTCTTTAAGCACATATCCGCGATCAATGATCGTCTTCATAATACTGGCGTAGGTAGATGGTCGACCGATGCCACGTTTTTCAAGTTCTTTAATCAGGCCAGCTTCTGAATAGCGGTTTGGTGGTTGTGTTTGTTTGGCTTCGATTTCCAGCTCACGTACTTTAACCGCTTCGCCAGCAGCAATCTTGGGTACTTCGGTGTCTTCACCACGGGCTGCCGGATCTGCCGCGAGCCAGCCCGGGAAGGTGACCCTGGAACCATTAACTGCAAAGTCAGGAATGATTTCCTTAGCGTCGGTTACGTTAATTAACACCTTGGTGCGCTTCATCTGTGCATCGGTCATCTGTGAAGCCATAGCTCGGGCCCAGATGAGCTCATAGAGGGCCTTTTGGTCACCAGTCAGACCAGCTTGGGTTTTATTAAAATCAGTGGGACGAACAGCCTCGTGAGCCTCTTGAGCTGATTTACTTTTAGCACTGAACTTTCGTGGACTTAAGTACTCTTTCCCAAATTTCTTTGTGACCACGGCGTAGATTTGCTTGAGGGCAATTTCACTCATGGTGGTGCTGTCGGTACGCATGTAGGTGATATGTCCTGACTCGTAGAGTTTTTGAGCTGCACCCATGGTGCGACTTGGAGCAAAGCCGAGACGAGTCGAGGCTGCTTGCTGCATGGTTGAGGTGGTAAAAGGTGGACGTGGCGAACGCTTCGCTTCGGTTTCTTTTACACTCGTAACAGTCCAGGTATTTTTTTCACCAACCCTCTTAATCCGCTCAGCTTCTTTTTCTTCACCTGGCTCTTCAACACAGGTAAATGGTACGGGTAGTTTTTCGATAGTGCTGTGAGCAGTGAGGACAAAGTAGTCGTCAGGAATAAATGCCCTGATCTCACGTTCGCGTTCCATGATAATTCGGAGCGCCGGTGATTGCACTCGTCCGGCTGAAAGGCCGTAGCGAACTTTTTTCCAGATCAAGCCAGAGAGGTCATAACCTACGAGACGATCAAGTACTCGTCTTGCTTCTTGCGCCTCTTTAAGATTGATATTGATCTTTCGAGGCTTTTCAATGGCGGCTTTGACAGCTGGCTCCGTAATTTCGTTGAAAACGATTCGCTTCTGGTTTTTGTTGACGTCTTTAAGGAGTTCAGCGACATGCCAGGCGATTGCTTCACCTTCGCGGTCGGGGTCAGATGCAAGGAGGACCTCATCAGCTTTTTTGGCAGCAATGCGCAAATCTTCAATCACTTTTTCTTTGCCTGGAGAGACAATATACCGAGGAATAAAGCCACCATCGACATCGACAGCGTCTTTGTTTGTTTTCGGCAGGTCACGTACGTGACCAACTGATGATTTCACGGTGTAGCCTTTACCAAGGTATTTTTCAATGGTCTTAGCTTTGGCGGGGCTTTCTACAATTACAAGGGTATTCATATATATGTTACCCCACACAAATACTAGGTTTCGACGCCTGTGTCAAATCACAGCTTTCGGCGGTAGATATTTTGGTCGGCTGCAATAAGGTCATTCATTTCCATTTGCATGAGGAGAATATTGGCTTCCGGCGCCGATACTCCCGACGCACGAATGAGGCTGTCGCGGTCGGTCGGTTCGTGGAGAGCGGCGAGAATGTTTTGCTCCGGGAGGGAGAGGTTTGAGGGCAGCGCGGCCTCTGGCCGCGCTGCCGCTTCAGCTTCTATTCCTAACACTTCAAGAATATCTGCAGCGGTAGTGACTGGTGTGGCACCAAGCTTAAGAAACTGATGTGTACCTGCGGAGTTCGCTGAAAAAATACTACCAGGGACGACCAGAACGTCGCGGTTGTAATCGGTTGCAAGACGGGCAGTGATCAGGGTACCGGATTGTTCACCAGCTTCAATGAGTAAGGTGGCTGGGCAGAGACCACAGACGATGCGGTTGCGCGCCGGGAAGGTCCACTGTGCTGCTTTTTGTAGGGGACCAAACTCTGAAAGAAGACCGCCTCCAGCGTCGAGAATTTGGGCAGCCAGGCGTCTGTGATTGGCGGGATAGAGGACACTGTCGTCGAGGCCACCACCTGGTACGGCGAGTGTATAAAGCTGGTTGCTAAGCGCCGCTTCATGGGCCAGTGAGTCAATTCCGAGCGCCATCCCTGAGACGATTCCGATTGGATAACCACGCAAGCCATTGATCAAATGTGCGACTACTTGCTTGCCATAGCTGGTGTATTTGCGCGAGCCAACTACCGCTAGAAGTTTTAGTTCAGGATCAGGTAATCTGCCACGATAATTAAGTTGCTTGGGCGGCTGGGGAATTTCCCGCAACAGCGGAGGAAATTCCCCAGCCGACAGATCTTGAATCGGAAAAGACATAGAAAAATTTTAGCATATGGACTTTTCTTTATTTATTTATATAGTACTTTGGAAAGTTCCAGAGAAAGGATAGGTTCCATGACTGTATACACCGTCACAAGCAAGGGTGACCAATTTGAGCCTTTTGAGTTTGTCGGCTTGGAGACTTTGTCTCAGGTACGTGAAAAATTCGGATCGGATTGCGAAGTCAGCTTAAAGAGATGTCCTGTTGATGAAGAGAAAATAGTCGAAGTTGGCACCCCTGAAGATTACTATACCGTCGGAGACATGATGATGGCGAGGGGAGAGCTCTTTTACGATGAACAGCACGCTCTTCGCTTGGCGAAACATGCCAGTAAATTCATCCGCTGTGCTCTTGCTGCAAACAGCGCCGTCTCACCAGCGGTTCGTGAAATCTTGAGAGAAGACGCTCATTCGGGAGTGATATCAGCGTTGTTGAGTAATATTTGTTTGTCGCGTGCGGATTATCGGCTAATCAAATCCAGGTGGCAGTCTATCAGGACTGTAGTAGCCGGAAACAATACTGTGCTGGCTGCTCTGGCCCGTTCCCGACATTATAAACCGTCGTAGGAGGCGACGGCGATCGCGGATGTCCGCAAGGTGATCGTCGTTTCGCGTATCTTTACGGCGGTTTTCCTTTTGTGTAATTCATGTTACATTCAATTTACACATGAATACTCTTTTCACATCATCCTCTTCTAGCTCGACGTGGTCGTAGGAGGTTTGTGATGATGAAAACAGCCGCAGCCTACGACGAGTAGGCTGCGGCTGTTTTCTTAAGACGAGTAGGTTATAATTTGCAACACTAAATATATAGATATGCTAGACATTAAATTTATCAGAGAAAACCTAGAGATCGTCAAACTGGCGGCGACCAAAAAACACATCACGATTGACCTCGACCGTTTGATCGAAGTTGATGACACTCGGCGCGAACTGATGTCAGTGGTGGAAACTAAAAAGGCTGAACAAAACCGGGTATCAGCTGATATCGTGGCGGCAGCCGAACCGGCGATTAAACAGCAGCTTATTACTGAAATGCAGGACTTGAAAGCAGAGATTCAAGCTGATGAAGAAAAATTAAAACCGGTGATGGAAGAGTGGCAACAGCTCATGTTACAGGTTCCAAATGTACCAGACATGTCGGTCCCAGATGGTGCGAGTGATGCTGACAACGTCGAGATAAAACGTTGGTCTCCAGAAGCAGGTGAAGGTGGTGATCCAGCAACATTTCCCTTTGAGGCGAAGGATCATATTGAGATTATGACGAAGCTCAAAATGGTTGATTTTGAACGAGGTACAAAGGTACACGGATTCCGGGGATACTACTTGCTTGGTGATGGGGCGCGACTGAGTTGGGCGATTTGGAACTACGCTCAAGAGTTTTTCACTAAGAAAGGTTTTAGCCCAATGATCCCACCGACTTTGGTGCGTAAACAAAACTTCTATGGCACCGGACACCTACCAAATGACGCTGAAGACCTCTATCACACACAGGATGATGATTACTTGATTGGTACCAGCGAAGTCTCAGCCATGGGGTATTACAGCGATGAAGTGCTCGATCATAGCGAATTTCCCATTAAGCACTTAGCGTTTTCACCGTGTTATCGACGTGAGGCTGGTAGTCATGGGAAAGATACGAAAGGACTCATCCGAGTGCACGAATTCTATAAAGTAGAACAGGTAGTTTTGTGTGAAGCATCTCATGAAGAAAGTGTCCGCTGGCACGAAGAGATTAACCGCAATACGGAGGAGTTTATCGAGTCGCTCCAGCTGCCGTATCACACCGTACTCAATTGCGGTGGTGATATTGGCCAAGGCCAAGTGAAGAAGTATGACATTGAACTGTGGGTGCCGCTTGAGAAGACATATCGCGAGATTAGCTCAGCGAGCTATTTTCACGATTTCCAGACACGACGGTTTAATATCCGCTATAAAGATGCTGAAGGGAAGATGCGCTACGCACACTCACTAAACTGCACAGCGATCCCGACACCACGAATTCTGGTATCACTGATCGAAAATTTCCAGCAAGCTGACGGGACAGTAAAAATCCCTGAACCACTACAGAAATACATGGGACAGGAAGTGATTGGATAAAGGAAAAGAGCGGCGGCCCACAGGGCCGCCGCTCTTTCGTATGCTACCATTTCAGAATATGCAGTTTTTGTCACGTTTTAAACGATCAAAATCACGACTTAAAAAGCGGTCAGCTAACCCGAAGATATTTCTGATTCGTCAGATTGTGTTTGGTGTATTGCTGCTGGCACTCTTAGCGGGTATAGGAACTGGTGTGTGGTATGGCACCCGAGTCGAGGCACTGACAATTCAATCAATTGAGATCATTGGTGGTGAAACGGTTGATATTGAAAAAGTCAGAGTCCTAGCGGAAACTGAGCTTGTCGGTGAGTACTACCACTTAATACCAAAGCGTTTTGCTTTTACCTATCCGCGACAAAAAATACATGAGGCCATTTTAGCGATTGATCGGGTTAAAAATGTATTGGTGGATCGCACCTCAGGCACTGACTTGGTAATCGTGTTTGAAGAGCACGCGCCGTTTGCACTATGGTGTGAACATATTGACTCCAAGGAGTGCCTTTTCTTGGATCGTCAGGCGTTTGCGTTTGGTTTAGCACCTAAACTACAAGGTGGCGCTTTTTTACGCTTCAGTGAGACTGGCGTCGTACCACAAAAAGATCAGGTGGCTTTTTCGGCTGAGTTTATCCAAAGCACCACTGCGTTTATCGAACAGGTTTATGCGACTCTCGGACTCAATATTATTCACGTAGAAAAAACCTCAGATGAAGAGTTGGTGTACTACCTTGCAGGCGGCGGTACATTAAAAGTGAGCGGCCGTCTGTCGCTGGAAGACACTCTGGAGAATTTGACTACAATTTTGACCTCAGAAGCCTTTGATCATCTTGAACCTGGAAACTTTCAATATATAGATCTACGCTACGGCAATAAAGTATTTGTGAATGAGGAGTTGGAGAGTGAGGTGAGTACTAGCACAGCTTCTACGACAAATTAAATAATTGAATTTATAGGCTAGTGTTATATAGTTCATAAATATGGAAGCTCCAGAAAAAGCAAAAAATTTTTGTATTGAAGAAAAAAAAGAGCTAAAGTACGACTCTCTTGGAGAAGGGTACCGATTGTTCAGTTATGATATTTCTTATCCTGACAGCGATGTGAAGGGTCATGTTGAAATTGGCTATACGAAAAATCCTGATCGAGTTGATAAATCAGTCTATGCTAGAGCTCTTGAAGATTTTCCTGAGGCTGAGCAGATGCCGCTAGCGCATCTGAATATTTTTCGAGCAAATGGTCGAGGTTACGAAGCGCGTGGAGCAGATGAGGATGATATGAGACAAGGAAGAGGAACGGAATTATTGCGTTTTGCTATGGAAGAAGCCAGACAAGCGGGTGCTGTTGCAATGTATGTTTTCCATTCAGGGCCTTATATGGCGGGATTTTTAGATAAACATGGTTTTGACGCTATTGGTAAATTTTATTGCTATAAAAAACTGACTAATTAATATGAATTTCTGGCAAGAACTAAAAAAGCCTTTTGTGGTAGTGGCGCCGATGGCTGATGTCACCGACGCACCATTTCGCCGGATGATTGCTAAGTACTCGGCGCATACGCGGCAGGATGGTTCTGTTGGTGGTCCCGACGTGATGTGGACGGAGTTCGTGGCGGCTGATGGTCTGATGCGCGCCACACCAGAAGGGAAGGCGAAGTTGATGGCTGATTTGATCTACAGTGAAGAAGAGCGTCCAATTGTAGCTCAGCTTTTTTCGAGTACGCCGGAGTATATGGAAGCAGCGGCCCGACTTTGCCGCGAGCTTGGTTTTGATGGGGTAGATATTAATATGGGCTGCCCCGATAAGACAATCGAAAAGCAGGGTTGTGGCTCGGCAATGATCAAGACGCCTGAGGTGGCACAGGCAGTGATCCGAGCCGCTAAGGCAGGAGCGAACACGGGCGAAGTAGATGGCATCCCTGTTAGTGTGAAGACACGCCTGGGGTATAACACCGATGAGCTTGAAGCGTGGCTGCCGGCGATTCTGAAAGAATCGCCGGCAGCCGTTACGTTGCACGCCCGGATTCGAAAAGACATGAGTAAGGTACCAGCCCGCTGGGAGCGTATCGCACGAGCCGTAGAGATCAGAGATGCGATTGCGCCAGAAGTAAAGATCCTCGGTAACGGAGATGTGCTGAGTCTCGAAGACGCCTATGAAAAATTGGCGAAGTCAGGAGCCGATGGGGCGATGGTGGGACGAGCTCTCTTTGGCAACCCGTGGTTTTTTCATCCCGAACGTTCACTACCAACAAAACTGACCGCATTGCCAACACACGGCGTCAATCGTGACACGATCATTACAGAAGATACTAGTAATAACACTATTGAATATGTTGGTTTGCCCGAGCGACTGTCAGTGATGGTAGAACATACGAAGTTGTTTGTTGAGTTGTTGCCATTTAAGAATTTTTCCGTGATGAAGAAGCACTACAAAGCCTACGTGAACGGCTTCCCGGGAGCGGCTGAGCTTCGTGGTCAGCTTATGGAAGCACATACTCCAGAAGAAGTAGAAGGGCTTGTCCACGATTTTTTGAACAAAGTAGCGTAAGTTTGTTACACTTACAGGAATGACCGAAGTATTGCATGCAAATATATTTTTTGTTATCACCTCCATCGCAGTGGTGGTGCTGACTCTTTTAGTATGTGTTCTTCTGTACCACGTCATTAAAATTATTAAGTCGGTCCGTCGGATCGTCGAGCGTGTTGAAGCTGGCAGTGAAGTGTTAGCTGAAGATTTAGAGGATATTCGAGCCAGTTTAAATCCGACTCGGATTTTCCAGTTTGTGCTTCAGCTACTGCCATTTGATATTCCGATGCCACGGGCCCGACGTAAACAGTCAGACGAAGAATAAATAATAATTATGGCAACTAAAAAAACCCCAAAGAAGAGTAAGAGTTTATCAGCTGCAGATAAGGTTAGTATCGGTGTGGGGCTCACTGCTGCAGCGGTGACAGCTGCCGGTGCGTATTTCCTCTATGGTAGCAAGGATGCTAAATCAAATCGCGCTAAAGTAAAAAGCTGGATGTTGAAAGCCAAAGCTGAAGTGCTAGAAACACTTGAGCAAGCAGAAAACATGACCAAGTCTGAGTACGATGCTCTTATTGAGACAGTCGCTAAAAGTTACGCTGGTCTTAAAGAGGCAAGCAAAGTAGACATCAGTAATTTCCGCAAAGAGATGAAAGAGCACTGGCCGATGATTGAGAAGGAAGGGAAACAAGCCTTCGCTGTCGTTGAAAAGACGGTAAAGAATTTTACGACTAAGAAAAAGCCAGCCAAGAAAGCTGTAAAGAAAACAGCTAAAAAAGCTGCAAAAAAAGCTACTAAGAAAGCAGCAAAAAAAGCTTAGTAAGTCACTTTTACACAGAGAACAGAACAGGCGCATCCTTCGGATGCGCCTGTTGCGTTATGATTGTCAGATGCCATCGCTTCACCGTCATATTGTTTCTGGATTATTGGTGTGTGGAATGGTCATGCTACTGGCGACCGTGCTTGATTGGTTGCAACCAACGCCAGATGAAACACAGCCGGCGTACTTGATCCAGGTAGAGACTCTGCCAGCGGTGACGGCACAAAGTTGGTTGATATTCGATGTTCTTGACGGTACTGTCCTTGCTAGTCAGCAGGCAGATGAGCAGGTACCAATTGCGTCGGTTACCAAATTATTTACTGCGGCTGCGTTTCGTGATCATTTTGACCTGGCGGCGACACAGACTGTTAGTTACGCAGACATCGTTACTGAAGGGCGGGCAGGGAAATTACAGGTGGGCGAGGTCTACTCGGCGCGTGAGCTTTTGTTTCCGTTACTACTTGAATCTTCTAATGATGCTGCAGCGGTGTTACTTCGTGAACAACCGGAGTTACTAGTCTATATGGAGGAGTTGTCAAAAGAGCTAGGTCTCGCACAGACAACCTTTGCTGATACTTCGGGTTTATCTGACGGTAATCTTTCCAGCGCAAGTGACCTGGGTGTTCTACTGCGCTATCTTCAGACTGACCAACCACACATCCTTGATATCACTCGGCTGCCCGACTACTACAGTGCCGCCAACGGCTGGTTTAATTCTAGTCCATTTGTAGGAGCAGCAGACTATCGTGGTGGTAAACACGGTTATACTTTCGAAGCGAATCGTACAGCGGCCGTTATGTTCACAGAGCAATTTATTGGTGGAGATCGTCTTGTGGGCTACATACTCCTTGGCAGTGATGATTTGCAGGCTGACATGGCGATACTCCGGTCTTTTGTTCGCGAAACTGTCTCGTATCAGTAATCTGGTATACTAGCGACTATGAGTGAAATGACGACCGCCCTGTACCGGAAATACCGGCCAGCAACATTTGCTGAGGTACAAGACCAAGATCATATTGTATCGGTTCTTGAAGGAGCGATTACAAAAGATGCGATCCCGCACGCACTGTTATTTTGCGGTGGACGAGGAACGGGGAAGACAACACTCGCACGTATTTTCGCTCGTGAGATCGGCACCAGTGATGTTGATTTATATGAGATCGACGCCGCAAGCAATCGTGGGATTGATGATATCCGCGAACTGAAAGAGGCGGTACATACTATGCCGTATGAATCGAAGCGTAAGGTGTACATTATCGATGAGGTACATATGCTTACTAAAGAAGCGTTTAATGCACTCCTGAAGACGCTTGAAGAGCCACCGGCGCACGTGGTGTTTATCCTTGCAACCACTGAAGAAGAGAAGCTCCTTGATACGATTACTTCCCGCTGCCAGGTGTTTACCTTTCGAAGTCCATCGCGAGCGGTATTGGCAAAGACTGTTACGGCTGTCGCTAAAAAAGAGGGATTTACTTTGAAAAAAGAAGCAGCGGATCTGATTGCTATCGCCGCTGATGGTTCGTTTCGTGATGCTCTTGGAGTGACACAGAAAGTCATCTTAGCTTCGGGTGATGAGATTGGGGAAGCAGACGAAGTGGCGACTATTATCGGTGCGCCAAAATCTTCGATTTTGGCGCACCTCATGACCGCCCTCCACGACAAGAACACCGCTGACGCTCTGGCTGCTGTTGCCGAAGCAACTGCCAATCACACCGATATGAAAATATTTGTGCGACTTCTTCTCGAGCGCGTGCGCGCCGTGATGTTGCTGCGAAACGCACCAGCCCGGAGTGAGGCAATCCTCAGTAATTTCAGTGAAACTGACCAAGAGCAACTAAAAACATTGGCTGAAGACAAAACCTCTGCGATCAACTCGCACCTTCTCATGAAGCTACTTGACGCTGCTCCACAGGTCGGCAAAACAGCCATAGCGGAACTACCCGTTGAACTGGTGATAATTCAGCACTGCACTGCTGAATAATCTATGGAGATTTTTTTACTACGTCATGGGCAGACAAGTGCCAATCGCCAGCGTGTGCACCAGGCACTCGATACTCCTCTCGATGTAATTGGTTGGAGTGAGAGTGAGCGTGTCGCAGATCGGCTTCGGGTCCATGAACCAACTTTGTTGTTGTCGAGTCCGGTGGCTCGAGCCTATGAGACAGCAGAGATTCTGGCTACTCGATTACAACTAAGAGTAGAATCCTGGCCCGAACTGGCTGAGCTTACACATCCAGCTTCGATTGTCGGATTAAAGCACGCAAGTCCCAAAGTCCTGTGGTATATGTGGCGGTGGTTTACGAGGCGGTCAGCGAGTAGTTTTGCCGGACAAGAAGGAGAATCACTCGCCAATTTCTTTGCTCGGATCAAGTCGGTCCAGGCTCGACTTGAAGATCTCCCTGTAAATGGGCGCGTGGTGGTAGTTACGCACTCAGTCTTTATCATCTTCTTTCTCTTACACTTGCAGCGGTCTCGGCCCGTGCCAGTGTGGCGGGCGTTGATAGTTTTATGTAAGGTTACACACCTTAAAAACAGCAGTATCACACGTCTCTACTACGCGCAGGATGAAACTACGGGTGAGGGTAGTTGGGAGTTCTTGCGGTAGCGCCTTGAATCTTTGCCAATTTCTGGCAAGATGTAGCACACTCACCAGAGTGTTGAAGAAGAGAAAACAAAGATCCCTTGCCGCTTAAATAGTGTGGGACACTATTTAAGAAGGTTGCCAGGTATTTTGAAAAAATATCGACAACCTGAACAGATTCTGTAAGAATTCGTCTAATGGTCAAATATAGATCCCTTGCCGGATCGTCTAATGGTAGGACTACGGTTTCTGGTGCCGTCTATCGGGGTTCGAGTCCCTGTCCGGCAGCTCTTAGCATAAAACACCCGTTCAGGGTGTTTTTGCTTTAGAGCTGCCAGGAAGCAAGGTGTGGGACACCTTGCGTCAGGGGCTCGAAGCCGTTGACTACGATTTTGAAGTATGAAAAATCGTGACAACGGATACTGCTCGTGTAACGAGAGAGTATCCCTGTCCGGCAATAGTATCCATGTAAAATATAAATAGTTGCTGACCCCATTTACATCAAATAAAGCGATATAGTGAATTAGTAGCGAGTTCACTTTTTCAAAAATAAAGAAAAAATAGGGCTAAGAAAGTGGGTTTATTAGAACCCACGCTTCAAAAGTTTGACAGCGATATTGGTGGTGGTAAAATTCAACCTAGTTCGTGTTCAATTCTAAAATATGCGGCTTAAAACAAGGAGTATACTTTAGTATTGAAAGAACTTGAACAACTTTGAATTATAAATCATTTATAACACTATGGAAAAAATTGATTCACTAAGCATTAAAGAAAAAATCCGTCAGGCGGAAGAGAGTGTTGCGGACATGAAGGATGAGACACTAAAGAAAATCGCATTCGAAACAGTGCTTGCACAAATGCTTTCTGCCGGTGTCGCAACATCTGCATCTAAAAATTCCACCAAAACAAGGGATGGAAAAAAGAAGGCTTCTCCAAAACGTTCGGAAAAGACAAAAAGTGTTCCTGAGAAAGTTTCTTCACTTGACCTAAATATGGAACAACTTAAGCAACTAAAAGAGTTCTACGATGCTCAAGCACCAGATGGTACGGAGTCAGTGGTATTTACTCTGGCATATTTCATTCATGAGAATTTGTCTCTGAAGCATTTCCATGTGGCTGATATACACGTAATCTATCAGAACCTTCTGCCGCTGAAGCCTAATACTAGACCGCCTGCTATGTCTATTGATGAAATCAAACGTGCTGTGCGTTGGCTGGTCGCTCCGAGTAGAAAAAAACAATGGATTAAAGATGTGGGAGAAGGTATGTATGAGGTCAGTCCACAAGGAATGCTTCGAATGACTTATGAATCTAAGAAAGCTAAGGAATAATACATATGGTTAAGTCAACTATAAAACTTGAGAATGGAACTCTCATCACTGTTGAAGGTACTGTCGAGGACGTTGCTAAGTTAATAAATATCTACGGTAGTCATGGTTCTGTACAACCAACAGAGGAAAACAAAAATGCTACTACTCATGATGTAGGCGATAGCGATAAAATGGACACTATAGCATTAGTCAACGCTACGAAGGATTCCGAATACTATGAGGGAATCGAAAAACATATCCTTGATAAAGCGGGTCAAGTAGACAGAGTACTACTGCCATTATTTATTGCAGAGATAAAGTTTGGAGCTGATGCATCTTTGACCTCTAATGGCGTGTATAAATTTCTAAAAGAGTTTGGAATAAATATGGCTTTGCCAAATATATCCAAAACCCTAAGTGGTCCCGCAAAAAACTACGTCATGAGTAATTCTGTGAGAAAAAAAGGTACAGCGTGCTCCTATCGTCTATCTAGAAAAGGCAAGCAACACGTAGAACAAATTCTTACTAAATAATATGGATGGCCGTCGACAATTTTTGCAGAGACTTGCCGCAAGTGGTTCCTCAAGAACTGAGCAGGCGATAGCACTGCTTTGGTACTATGAACAAGCTCAGGTATTTACTGAGCGGTCTGCTTCTGATTTAGCTGCTGATATACAAGAAGAGGGCTTTGGAGACCAAAATGTAACAAGGCTTCGAAATGCACTCAGGAGTAACAGACTTACTGTAAACGGCACAACAAGAGGAACTTTTCGTATTAACGCAGCTCGCTTTCAAGAACTTAGTGATCGATATTCTGAATTGTTGGATATCGTCGAACCTGCTCCGACTTCCTCTGTTATTCCTTTAGATTATGTGGATGGGACGAGAACGTATTTGGTGCGTTTGGTGAGACAAGTGAACGGATGCTATGACGCAGGATATTTTGATGGGTCTGCAGTGATACTTAGACGCCTTATAGAAAGTCTTTTAATAGAAGTATATATAGCTCAAAATAGACAGGCTGAAATTAGACAAGGAAATGCTTTTATGATGTTAAATAATTTAATCATTTATATCACAAGTGATGCTTCTATAATTAAGAGTAGGAATTTTGTTAAGGGACTAAACTTAGCAAAGGATATAGGTGACACGGCAGCCCATGACCGTAATTATATTACTCCAAAACAAGACATTGATGACAATATGCTTGCACTAAGAAGGGTTGTTAATGAGCTATTAGTGCTGTCAAATATTCGTACCTAGTGTGTGTCGCTTTTGTCGCATTTCACTCATTCCGAAGAGGGTCATCTGTTGAGTCTGGAATTCGATCGAAATGTCTTATGGGGTTTGATGGGGAACTGTTCGAGACCGAGGATGCCAGCCAATTTGAGGTAGGTTCGGATTACAAACAACCGAGGCCCGGCCTAGGTCAGACATAAACAGGAAACCTAATTTGCTATACTGCTCTCATGGCACATCTAAATTATTATCTCGATCTCTGTATAGAAGCTTTTATTGTTAACGATGGGGCAGTGTTGTTGCGGTTACACGAAAAATACAATATCTGGACTGGTCCTGGTGGACATATCGATCCTGGCGAAGATGCAAACGAAGCAGTACTGCGCGAAGTATGGGAAGAGGTTGGTTTAAAAGTTGAACTACTTGGTCCGGCTGGCTGGCAGAAAACAGACACCGAAACAAATCTAGATTTGGTGCCACCGCTGTTTGTAAATCGACACAAGATCAACGAAGTTCACACTCATTCATGTTTTATATTTGCTGCTCGATCAACCTCACGGGAGATTGAACCTCAGACAGAAGCAGATAAGGGGGTTGAATGTATATGGGCAACACAAGAACAACTGGATGAAATGTCCACCAATGACCTACGATTTAGACCAGAAGTGTATCGCTACGCCTCAATGGCACTAAAACTAGCTCGATAACTTTTAAACAGACCGAGGCCGAGCCTCGGTCAGGCAACTCCGTCCCATACAGTAAAGAATCTTACGAATTTGCTATACTCAGCATAATTATGTCGGAAAAATTACCCTATAATGAGCCACTTCCAGAAGAGATTGAAGTACGAAGAGATGCTTTACTTCTAAGAGTTTCAGAATTACATGAAGATATAAAAAGAACGAGTTTAAAACAAGATCTCGCGTCTAGGGAATTAGGAGCATTATCAAACCAGATTCAAATGATACGTGGGTTACAGGACATGACTATTGTTGAAGAGGTAGTAGATCGTTATGAAAGAATTGTTGATTCCAAGAAATAAGTTCCAACGTCGTCCCAGACCCCCAGCATAAAACACAAACGGCCGGGAGCGAAGCTCCCGGCCGTTTGTGTTGTTTTTAGAGTTACTTACGCCTTGCTCGCTTTAAAGCAATCAATACACTTGAGATTGGTCACATCACGAGGTTCAAACGGCAGTGAGGTAATCGCACCACCACAGGTGGCACACTTCCAGTCGCCAGCAAATTTTGGTTTGTCTGCGCCAGGAGTAGTTGGCGCTGCGCCATCGAGGTCAGGCATGTCTGGCGCTTCATTGGCGAAGCCGGCTTCCTCTGGGATGTCTGGTGCTTCACCAGCTGAAGGGATGTCCGGTTCAGGAGCTGGGGCAGAGCTTTGTCCGCCACCGCCTTTGTTTTTTATAAAGCAGGTTCGGCAGGTTAGCCCAGCCTCACTGCGGGGCTGAAACGGGAGCTCGGTAATCGCTCCACCACAGGTACTACACTTCCAATTTCCTTGAAACATATCAATATCGTTATTCTTAGTGAGCTACAGTATACATCATTGGTCTCGATGGGTAGTTTTACAAAAATGCTACAATGCTCGCACCATGGAAACGCAGCCCAACAATCCACTGCACGGCATCACTCTAAAAGTAATGGTTGAAGAACTTGTGACTCACTATGGTTGGGAGGGGTTGTATGAGCAGATTCGGATCAACTGTTTTACCGTGAATCCGAGTATGAATTCAAGTTTGAAGTTTCTCCGCACAACACCCTGGGCTCGCGAAAAGGTCGAGAAGTTTTATTTCTTCACGTTTTATACTCGCGCTGGTGTACGAAAGGAGGGGCGTTAGTCTACAACAGCGTCATTGAAGAAGTATTCAGCGATCATGGTGAGGTCAGCCGTGTTGAAAAACTGGATGGTGATTGAAGTGACCAGAGCAACGAGGACAGTAGCTCCTAGCGCTGTACCAAGACCGCGTACGAGACCCTGCACAAAGATGCGCCGCATCGAAGCTTGCTGCTTTAGGTTCGCATCAATAGAGGTGAGAATGCTGTGGATTCTATCTTCTTTCTTTTTCATAGTTATCTAATAGTAGCAAATTAATGTCCGGCCGACGTGTATACTCTGGGGGTGAGGCGGCTCTATTGCTAAGTCGGTGATTCCGTGCCACTCTGGCTGCATGAATAATTATAATGACCGTGGAAACGGTGGCTTTAATAAGCAAAGAGGAGGTGGAGGTGGACGATCTAATTTTGGCGGAGGGGAACGACGTGGCGGTGGGGGTGATCGCCGGGGCGGTAGTCGGGATGATCGCCCGATGCAGAAATTTGCGGCGACGTGTGCTGAATGTGGTAAGCACTGTGAAGTCCCGTTTCGTCCGTCTGGAGACAAACCTGTCTTATGTAGCGACTGTTTCTCACGCTCACGCGAAGAGGGTGATCGAGGTAGTCGACGAGATGATCGCGGCGGCGACCGCCCGCGGCACGATTCATTTGGTCCAAAGAAGGAACGACATGATCGTAAACCAGAACATGATCCAAAAGAAATCTTGCAGCGACTAACGATTATTGAGTCAAGACTGAACCGGATCCTGGATTTGATTAATCCACCAACGCCACCAGGAGAAAAGGGTGAGATTAAAGGAAGGAAGCCAGAGCGAGAGAAAAAGACTGTCGATGCTCCGGCACTGACCGACGCAGTTACTAAAGCAGTGGCGTCAGTGACACCTGAGAAAGCTGCTAAAAAGACAACTAAGAAAGTGACCAAAAAGGTTACTAAAAAGACAACTAAGACAGTAGCTAAGAAGGCAGCAAAAACTGCAACCAAAAAAGTAGCCAAGAAGGCGACCAAAAAAACGAAGTAGGTTGCAGGCACAAAAAAACACCCAGAGGGTGTTTTTTTGTGCCTGCTTCTTAGAGAAGAGTCTTAGTTCAATACGGGGTCTTCATCACTGATGCTGACATCGGCTTCTCCTTCGGCAGAACCATCAACATCAGGGTCACCTTCTACCGTTGGTTCAGTGCTACTAGCTGAGTCATCTGAGTCGTCAGCGACGGTTTCGTCAGTACTACTGGCTGAATTTGAATCATCCTCTGACTCAACATCGACAGCTGCGTCGGCATCTGCTTCAGCATCAGCTGCGATAGCCTCGTCTTCAATATCAGCGATGATGTCGTCGACCTGGCCGTCAACATCAGCAGCCGCTTCGACAGCAATCGCTGCGACACTTGTTCGGCCGCCACCACTGCCGCCTCGATTGTAGGTTGGGCGTTCAGCAGCTGGCAGTTCGAGAACTTTTTTGTCGACTGCTGATAGGGTGGCACTGTATGACACAAGTGCTTGTTTGAATCGGACCAAACCACTTGCGAGTTCAGCTTTTTGGGCGTCAGTCAGCTTAGCTTTCTGGCCAGCGTTTACAGCAGCGTCAATCGTATCGATGCGAGCGACGATGCGAGCTTGGGCCATTGCGGCAGCAGCTGGAGTCAGTGTGCCAGCAGCGACGGCTGCATCAATTTCGGCTAGTTCTTTCTCGAGAGCAGCTACTTCACTATCTACATCGGCTACGTAGTCAACTACGTCACCTTGGAACATGAGCCAGCCAACAACTGCCAGTACAATGATCCCTAATCCAACAACTATCTTGTTCATACCTGTATATTTTAAATGGTTAACTACTATAGGCAGCGTACACTAGTTTTGGAGCTTTAACTACTTGTCTAGCGAGCTATACATATAAAATAAGATTAGCAATACGAGCATGTATGCAGTAATCGTAGGGCTACGAGACTAGGTTTTGGGTATATACTAACTGTATATGGATGAACAATTATCACAGCGTATTAGTACGCTCGAAGAGAAGGTAGATGCAATTTATGTATCAGTCGAGAAAACTCGTAAATATTTCCAGATCATCCTGTGGGTCACTATTGCCATGGTGGTCTTGCCAGCGATCGGGCTTTTGTTTGCGATTCCAGCTTTTCTTAACTCATATATGGGGGCGTATGATGGACTGATCTAATTTTAGCTTTTGGTATACTACAGCTATGCATGAGAAGGATTTTTCTAATACGATAGAGTGGTACAACAATAATGCCGAAGAATATTCAAAAAAACTTACAACTGCCACCAGTGCAGAGGCGGTAGCTGAGTTTATTGCAGCAGTACAGACTGTCGGATCTGAAATACTAGATGCGGGGTGTGGTGACGGACGCTACACGGCTGAGCTTGCGAGGCAAGGGGCTGATGTTGTCGGTCTTGATCTGTCGGCTGGTTTGCTTGATGTAGCCAAGAAAAATGCACCTGAAGTCAAATTTGTTCAGGGTGATTTTACGAAGTTACCATTCGAGAAGGAGTCGTTTGCCGGTGTCTGGGCGCATGCTTCTTTAGTTCATTTGCCGACACCTGAACTTGTTAAACAGTCTTTACAAGAATTTAATCGGGTACTTAAACCTGATGGAGGATTGCATATAAAGGTAAAAAAGCAAACCGGACCTAATGAAACCGAAGTGGTGTCAGATAGCTTGTCTGAACATGACCGATTTTTTCGCTACTACACTGAGGATGGTCTTAAAGTCTTGCTCGAGGAGGCAGGATTTACTGTTGAAGAGCTGTATCGAGAAGGGGACGCACATGGCCGGCTAGAAGTGTCGTGGTTGGTTATCTTGGCCCGAAAAAATTAGAGTGGTATGACTTTTTGGGATACGTTACAAAAATTAGTCGATTCACGAGAGGTGGTGATTGACCGGCCGAAGGATTCAGTACACCCACGGTATTCAGAATATGTGTATCCGTTTGATTACGGGTATTTGAAAGATACAACTGCCAGCGATGGTGGTGGAATCGACTGTTGGATTGGTTCTGTTGGCTGCACTGATGTGTCGGGAATTGTTACGGTAGTAGACCCAGTAAAAGGTGATAGTGAAATGAAAATATTACTCGGGTGTACCAAAGAAGACATGGATAGTATTCTAGAGTGTCACCAGCGTGGCAAGATGAGCGGTTTGTTAATGATAAATGAATAATATGCAGTTTTTAATTATTGGACTTGACGGTACAGATGAAGGGGCGGCAGATCGTCGAGCAGCGGTCCGGGAGCAGCATATTGCTATGGGTGATGAGCTGTTGGCTAACGGTAACATGTGGTACGGCGCTGCGCTGCTGCACGAAGATGGCACCATGAAAGGTTCAGCGTTAATGATGAGCTTTGAATCAAAAGAACAATTGCAAGCTTGGCTTGATGTAGAACCATATGTGGTTGGCGATGTGTGGCGTGATCTGACTATCCATCCCTGCAATACGCGAGAGCCATGGCAATTTAATCGTTCTAAGGAATGGTTTGAAGAGAATGAGAAAAAATATGCTGGTTTGTTTAAAGAGTCAGTGTTAAAAATTGATTAAGTAAATATGACAGAAACATTAAAAGGATTATTGATTGGAACAATTGTGGGGGCAGTGGGGATGGCTGGGGCTTTTCACTTGGTCATGCCGAGTGAGCCAACTGTGACTGAATTGCAGGCGGAGTTTTATGCTGAAGAAGCGGCGACTCATGTCAGTCCGCACTCTATTCGTGAACGCATGGACAAGGGGGATGATTCGTTTATTCTCGTGGATGTTCGGGCGGTAGAGGACTACGAGCGTGAACACATTATTGGGGCGATCAATATCGATACCGGGCAGCCACTGAAGGATACGCTTGAAGCGTTTCGGTCTTTGCCAGCTGATAAACAAGTAATCATCTACTGCTACAGCACGGCTTGCATGAATGGACGCAAGGCCGGGAACTTCTTGGCTGAAAACGGCATCTATGTCCAAGAAATGACCGTCGGCTGGAACGAGTGGCGCTATGGCTGGGAGATGTGGAACTATGATACCGAGTGGGACGACCATCAGGTAGAAGACTACGTGATAGCCGGATCTGAACCAGGTACGCCAACAGTCAGTGAGGAAGAAGACAGCGGCTGTCCAATTGGCGGTAGTTTGAGTTGTTGATACCGGTCAGATACCCAAGTTTGTCAAGGTAGAATAGAGCTATGAAAATAGCGTATGTTCGGCCATATGATGGCGAGATAGAAATAGTCCAAGCAGCTTTAACAGATCATGAAGTGTTGGCGATTGAGAGCATTGATGAGCTCGATGAGGTCACTAAAGCAACGGTTGATTGTTTATGCGTCTTTGTCGATTATGCGGTCACAGCAGACGTGATTGCGGCACTTCCTAATCTGCAGTTTGTGGTGACGCGCTCAGCCGGGTTTGATCATGTTGATACAGCGGCTTTAGCAGCGCGTAAGCTACCACTTCAGCGAGTACCACACTACGGTACTCGTACGGTAGCAGAGTATGCGCTTGCCCTGATGTTTGCACTGTCACGCAATGTCTATCGTTCGTATACAGATATGCAACAAAATGCAGGAGTCTCTCAGTTTGAAGTCTACGAAGGATTTGATTTGTGCGGCAAAACACTCGGAGTGGTCGGGACTGGTGCCATTGGTCGGAGTGTTTGTGAGATTGCTCGTGGGATTGGTATGCAGGTAGTGGCGTTTGATGTGTCACCAGATACCGAACTGGCCGAGCGACTGGGATTTTCTTATGCGTCACTGGAAGAGGTGGTACAGGCGGCTGATATTGTGACGATCCATGTGCCGTCGCTACCGCAGACTCATCATCTGATTAATGACACTATTTTGCGTCAGATGAAACCGGGCGCGTATTTGATCAATACTGCTCGAGGAGAAATTGTTGATACTAAAGCATTAGTGGCTGCCCTAAAGGATGGGCATATTGCTGGCGCCGGCCTTGATGTGCTGGAAGGAGAGCATGAGCTGCGGGAAGAAGCACAGTTACTTGGTAAGAGCGCCGACCAGGATGAGTTGTTTGCTACGTTGGTGGCAGATCATGCGTTGATCGATATGCCTAACGTGATTGTAACGCCGCACATTGCTTTTAATACTATTGAAGCAAAACGAGAAATTACTGACATCACTATTCAAAATATTCAGTCGTATGTTCGGGGAGAATTAGAAAATGTCGTGAATTAATACTATGTCGACAATCATCAAAAACTATCAAAGCCTAGCCTCGTCATCTCGACGTGCAGAAGCTTTAGCAATTGCAGAAGCTGGTTTGCGAGCAATCGATACCAAGACGGTTTTGGAAAACAGTGTCGGTATTACTGATACGAGTCTGGTGATTGGCGGGCAGCATTTTACTTTGTCAGACTATAAACATATTTATGTTATCGGTTTTGGAAAAGTTTCGTGCACAGCGGCTTTTACCCTGGAGACTATTTTGGCTAATCGAATTAAGGATGGAGCTGTGATTGGTGTTGCCGAGACAGTATGCAACATAGTTGAAACGTATGCAGGTACGCATCCGCTCCCTTCGCAGCATAACTATACTGCTACCAAACATATCGAAGAGGTCGCGCGTAATGCGACAGCTGACGACTTAGTGATTGTGATTGTTTCTGGTGGCGGTTCTGCTTTGTTGTGTTCTTCAATGGGTGAATGTGATCAAGGTATAAAGTTGTTCAGCTCATTTATGCAGTCTGGTGGCACGATTGAAGAATTAAATATCGTTCGAAAACATATCTCAGGACTCAAGGGTGGTGGCTTGGCAAAAGCGCTGTTTCCGGCGACCGTCGCTAGTCTAATTTTCTCTGATGTTCCAGGAGGTGATATTACAGCGGTTGCATCTGGTCCAACATGCTTTGATCCGACGACAGTAGATGATGCACAAAAATTGATTGATACCTACAATCTGGGAAAATTTATGCTTATCGAAACTCCAAAAGATCCGAAGTATTTTGAACGCGTTCATAATATCAATGTGGTTTCAAACTTGACGGCCCTCAATGCAATGCAAAAAACCGCAGATGAGCTTGGGTATCGGGCGAGTTTGGTTTCAGCAACTCAGTATGTAACACCTGAGGAAACGACTAAATTATTTTTGCGCGAGGTTGATCAAGGTGATGTGTATTGCATGGGCGGAGAAACAAAGGTTGCAGTCCCTGATGGTTGTATAGGTAAGGGTGGTCGTAATGGGCACTTGGCGCTGTCAGTCTTGCCGTCGCTCCAGCCTGGACAAGTGTTTGTTTCCTTAGCGTCAGATGGTCATGATAATTCAGACGTAGCGGGGGCATTAGTTGATCAGGAAACAATTCTCAAGGCTCAAGCAGCCCAGCTTGATCTTAAGGAGTACACCGAGTGCCTCAACTCGTATCCGTTTTTTGAACACGTAGGTGGGCATATTGTGACCGGTATGCTCGAATCAAACGTAGCTGATTTAATGTTTTTATTGACGCCAAAACGCGAGCTTGTTGAAGCGCCGATCACTGATGTCGTTGCTAAGGTTTTACCTGACTCCCGCGGGAAAGATACGATTGAGGTAACTATCACTGCTGGAGCATTTCAAGGCTCGTTTGCAGTACCGAGTGGTGCAAGTACAGGTATACATGAGGTATCGGTACTGCCTGCTAAGCAAGCAGTGAAGATGATCAAGAGTATCATTGAACCTAAATTGTTGGGTGTGAATGTTATTGATCAAACTCATATCGATGATGTGTTAAGGCGTTTAGGTGAAGATCCACAATTTTCTAAGATTGGTGGTAATACTGCCCTTGGAGTCAGTGTGGCTGCTTGTAAGGCGGCTGCAGCAGCACAGGGGATTGAGACCTGGCATCACATCGCTTCTTTGTTTGATTATCATGAGCAGGCGCCCGCACCGCGGTTAGTAGTGAATGCTATTAATGGTGGTAAGCATGCTACGCAGGGCAGCAGTATTCAGGAACATCAAATTATTCCTGATACTGACGATCCTGTCATTGCGTTTGAAACAGCGAAAGCTGTCATGCGTTCACTTGAGGAAGTGTTAGTTTCTGTCTATGGGCAAACGGCAGTCTGGCGAGGAGATGAGGGCGGTTTTACAATTCCTAGTACCACCCTCGATGAACCTTTCCAACACATCGTGACAGCAATACGACGAACTCACTGCCAGGTGCCAGTCTTATTGGGGGCTGACATGGCAGCTAGTTCATTTTACAAAGATGGGTTATACGAAATCGGAGGTCAGAAGTTAACTGCTGATGAGCTATTGGCTCAGTACACCAGCTTGCATGAAAAGTTCCCCATGCTGCAGTTAGTTGAGGATCCCTTTGCAGAAGATGATATGGCTGGATTTACAAAATATCATGATGTACATCCTGGTGTACTAACAATCGGAGATGATCTCACTACCACAAACAAGATCCAACTGCAGAAAGCAATTGAAGCCGAAGCTGTTAGTGCTCTCATTATCAAGCCAAACCAAATTGGCACGGTTACTGACACTTTGGAGACGATGAGACTGGCATACAAGAGTAAGGTATGGTGTATTGTGAGTCACCGCAGTGGCGAGACGATGGATGATTTTATTGCCGATTTAGCCTTCGGCACAAAGGCTTTTGGATTAAAGGCTGGTGCTCCTAGTGCTCCAGAGCGCGCAGCAAAATATAATCGCTTGTTAAAGATCTGTAAATAATTATGGTTCCTATCCAAATAGTTGCGACAATTGGCCCGGCTTGTCAGGAGCGGTCTGCTATATCAGAAATGATTAAGGCAGGAATGTCGATTGCCCGTTTGAATTTTTCATGGGGGACACACGAAGAACACAGACAGTATATCGAGACGCTGCGTGCAGTAGCAGCAGAGCTTGGTGTGGCCCTGCCGATTATTCAGGATCTGTCTGGGCCACGAATTCAAATTGATCATGATCATGGCTTTGATGATCAAGCAACAGTCATTACTCAGAAGGATAAGGATGATGCGATGAGTTTTGCGGATCAGCAGGTTGAATATGTGGCACAATCTTTTGTACAGGGACCTGAAGATATTTTAGAGTTACGTACTTTTCTGGATTCATGCAATAACAACGCCAAAATTATTGCCAAGATTGAGCGGCAAGAAGCAGTCGATAATTTGGATAAAATTATTGTGGCAGCAGACGGTATTATGATTGCTCGTGGTGATTTGGGAAAAGCCGTTCCGATTGAAACGCTTCCATTTGTGAAAAAAGATATTTTGTATCGATGTAAGGTTGCCTTCAAACCAGTGATTGTTGCTACTGAAATGCTGACGTCAATGCAAGATGATCCAGAACCAAACCGGGCTGATATATCTGACATTGCTCATGCGGTTATTGATGGAGCGAGTGCAACAATGCTGTCTAATGAAACAGCGGTTGGTGCTAATCCGGTCGAAGCAGTTGCGGTGATGAGGCGTGCTGCTGATGAAGCCCAGCTACATGCGCCGTATCATTCTTTGGCGCGATTTTAGATACCACTGCGAAGAAATAAAAATTTAGTTCGGACGTACTAATGAGTGTTAGAAGATTAAAAAACAAGCTATGAAGACAGACGAACAGTTACGCCAAGAACATCCAGAGCTCTACAAGGTGGCGCGTGAGCAGGGAACTGAAGCGGCTTTCAAGGGGAAGTATGTTAATGAAAAGACTGATGGTATGTATCATTGCGCAGTGTGTGATACAGCTCTTTTTGCTTCAGATACAAAGTTTGACAGTAAATCAGGGTGGCCAAGTTTCACTGATCCAGTGAATCGAGAAGCGGTAACGCTGGTGTCGGATGATAGTCACGGCATGCGCCGCACTGAGGTACGTTGCAAGCATTGTGATGCACACTTGGGCCATGTCTTTCCGGATGGTCCGAAGGAGGGTACTAAGACCTGTGATCGCTACTGTATTAATTCAGTTTCATTAGAACTAAAACCAACACAGCATGACTAAGAAAGCCTATATCGCAGGTGGTTGTTTCTGGGGACTTGAAGATCTCATAAAGACGTTGCCCGGCGTGATTGAAACTGAAGCTGGATACACTGGTGGTGAGAATGAGAATCCAACCTATCGCGACCATCCTGGTCACGCTGAGGCACTTGAAGTTGAGTATGATCCTGCTCTGCTCGACTATCAACATCTGCTCGATTTTTTCTTCCAAATTCATAACCCAACGACACTAAATCAACAGGGTAATGACAAAGGAGCAGCGTATCGGTCGGCGATCTTTTTTCAGGACGAGGAAGAGAGACGAATTGCCGAAGAAATGATTGAAATTGTAAATGAGTCAGAGCGATGGAATGACCAGGTGGTAACGACCCTTGAACCTTTTACCCAGTTCTGGCCAGCAGAAGAGTATCACCAGGATTACCTTGAGAAAAATCCGGGTGGCTATACATGCCACGCGATTTACTTCGACAGTTATCTTAAGTAAGACTGTGCAAACGGCCGGCCCCTCTGGGGCCGGCCGTTTGCTATACTAACAATAATGCCAAAATCAAACACTAATACGCTCTCAAAGCGCGGTCCGCTTGGTGAGCTTGTAGTAAACATTGAGTTCATTATTATTAGTATCGTACAAGGTGCTGCCATTACGACGCTAGCAGCTCAAACAGCAGGGTATTTAACACTTGATGATTGGCAGGTCTGGCCATATATTCTGACTGGTTTTTTGTTTGCCATGTTTTTTTGGTCCGAGGCGATTGGTCACACACTTGGGTTTATAGATTGGCCGTTGTCCTTGCCACACACGTTTCTTTATTTTCTAGTTGGTTTTCTTGAGATGATTGCCTTTATACACGTCGCAGATCCGCTGGTGTGGTTTGGGGTGTTTTTTGTGCTAACGCTGGTTGGATTGGTGCTCTACGTAGTTGATTTTTCCATAATCAAACAACAGCACGATCAAATTGCTGTTAGCCCGGCTGGTGAACAATTCTATGCAGATTTGATCCGTGATCAAAAGCGCGGTCTTTATATGCTGACACCCTTGGCCTTGTCATTTAACGCCCTGACACTTTGGTTATTTGTGTCGTATGCGGCTGTCTTTCTGACTGATGGCTGGCACGTAGTGTTGGTATCTCTGCAGGCACTTATTACTTTGTCAGTATTGCTGTTGTCGGTCCATACGTTTAGAACCAGAAGTGAAGTGTTGGCAGAGTTGTACGGAACGTACGAGGACAAGCTTAAGAAGTAATCGGCAAAAATTTGCTATAGTACTGCTATGGGAATCATCGTGTCACAAATCGCAGTTGGTGGCTACGATAAAAATTTTTCGTACGTCCTCTACGACGAAGTAACTAAAAACGCCGCCATCGTTGATCCGTGTGGCGACTTGGAGGCAATTTTAAATGAAGTTGAAGCACATGAACTTGATGTGGTCGGGGTGTTATTGACACACACCCATAAAGATCATATTGATAAACTTGATGAGCTGCTTCGACAATACGCTATTCCAGTTCATGTACAGACAGCTGGTGTTGCTAACATTTTTTCACAATCACCGATCTATCCGATGCGCGATCGAGAAACCTTAGTGCTCGGTGACAGTCAAATCATGGCCCTCTATACACCTGGGCATACTCAGGATTCAGTGTGTTTTGTGATTGATACTGCGAACGCCGCTGACGATATTCCAAAAGTTATCACCGGTGATACGTTGTTTGTTGGTGGCTGTGGCCGAGTAGCTAAAGATGACGTTCAATATTTGTATAATTCACTTATTCGCTTAAAAGGTCTGCCAGCTGAATCTGAAATCTATCCCGGACACGACTATGGTCAGACACCAACTTCAACGCTTGAGGTTGAGAAGGCAACTAATCCATATTTGCTCACTTCAGATTTTGAGGCTTTTAAAAAGATGCGTCTGAGCTAAATGCTTAACCATGTTTTGGCTCTTTCATGAGTGAAAATCTTTCTGCTTGCAAGGTGGTGTCTGCCTCTGAGCCACCAGCTCCACATGGAGTTGTTCTTGCCCACTCAGCCAATTCTTTCTTAAAAATGTAGCCATGGCGCTGCCAGCCGCCTTCATCTGTGATAGTTACATCTGTCACATAGCCTGGATG
Organism: uncultured Candidatus Saccharibacteria bacterium; assembly: GCA_964350645.1. Taxonomy (GTDB): domain Bacteria; phylum Patescibacteriota; class Minisyncoccia; order Phycocordibacterales; family UBA918; genus OLB19. The sequence goes on from CAYGJY010000002.1 coordinate 418,631, forward strand.
GCCAGCTGCAATTGCTTCATACAGTTCTTGTCGATCTTTTATTCTGAACACGTAACCATTTTTTAGACCCCAATCAATGACTGCCAGTTGACCAGCATTAATCACAAAAGGTCTCTCAGGCAGAATGTTAGTTTCGATAAGTGTTTGAATAAATGCTTCAGCTTTTTTGAGTACGTCACTACCTGATATCTCTAGCGTGCCAGTCGCTACTTCGCGGTGTCGTAAATGGTAGTAAGGGTTTTGGTCGGTGGTTGAGAAAACTAAATTACCCAAGATGCTTTTTTCAGAGCCATTTTTGGAGAGTACTTTGAATGCAAAATCTGTCCTCACGTGTTTATCACTGTTAACCTCACGTGTAATAGTGACATCGAAGGTAACTCCATCGGCAATTTCCTCACTGTAGACTCTTTGTTTTGATGGAAAGTGCCCATCTACTTTTGAAAGTATGTCTTGTAGGGCAGTACAATCAATTTTGTCTAAAACAATTCCGGGGTGTAATCGATTTATTGAAGGTGATTGTTCGGCAGCACACATAAAATAAAAATTTAATAAGCACTTTTTTCGATGTAGACACTGACCGTACGGCGCTTACGCGCTTTGCCATGAGCGATATGTTTGTGGGAACGATAAATCTTATGAACGACAAATTTCTCTTCGAGGAAATCAATTAGTTCTTTCTCAAAATACACGTGCTCGGGAACGCCCATCACGGGGTGGACGTAGGTACCGTCTTCTTTAGTGGGAAATTCTTTAAGGAGACGTTCGCTGTGCAGGTCGCCATCACGTAAGAAGGTTTTTAGAAACCACCAGCCACCTGGCTTTAAAACTCGATAAATTTCATCACGTAGTTGGTAGCGCTCTTTTTCATTCAGGAAGTGAGAAGCCATCATGTCCAAGACGAGCGTTTGTGAATTGTCAGCAATATCAAATGAACCAGCAATTGAGCGAGTGGCAAAAGTGAGATTGTGGTCTTCAGCAGCTCGAGTTGCCAGCTTGATAGCGGCAGCTGAAATATCGTAACCGATGCCGTGTACGCCAAATTCCTCGGCCAAATAGATCAAGTTGCGACCGTTACCACAACCAACATCAAAAACACTTGAGGTTGGATTGAGGTGCTCAAGCTTGGTTTGGCGGATTAACCACCGGGTAAATTTCTTTAAATCTTCACCAGCATCGTCTGACAGTTTCAAGTGACCACCGGTAGTGTATTCCTGGTCCCAGAAGTTGGCGCCGTGATTTTTCCGTTTTTGTTTGCGAATGAAAGGGCGCTTTGCCATCAGCGCTATTAGACCACACTATTGCATCAAGCTCAATAAACCCGTATGCTCTGTCACATGAAACCTGACCTTATATATGTCTATGGCAAACACGCTGTGGCTGAAGCAATTCGTAAACGTCCTGAAGCGGTACAGGCGGTGCATGTTCGTGTTGATCTTGCTGATGATCCAACGTTACAGACTGTTCTTGGCAAAGCACCTGTGGTGCACACTTTTTCGAGCAGCAAGCTGCCAGGTGGTATTGACCGAGATGCAAATCATCAGGGAGTGATCGCAGAAATATCTAGTAGCGCTTTGTTGCGAGATTATAAAGCTTTTAAAGCGGACATAGAGGTTACACCAGATACGTGTGTGGTGGTACTTGGTGAGGTGCAAGATCCACATAACGTTGGAGCGATCATCAGGAGTGCGGCTGCCCTTGGTGCGAGTGCAGTACTACTGCCAGAATTCCGAGGTTGCCCAGTTACAGGGACAGTGATCAAAGTATCGGCGGGTACGGCCTTCTCGATTCCACTCGTGCAGGTTAAGAATATCAATAACGCACTTCTTGATTTGAAAGAATTGGGGTTTTGGGTTTACGGCCTTGATGGTGATGGTGACATTGCTTTGCCAGATGAGACCTTCTCAAAGCCATCAGTGTTTGTGGTTGGGAATGAAGCCAGTGGTATACGATTAAAAACCCATGAAAAGTGCGATACCATTTTATCAATTCCCATGAGTGAACGGGCTGAGTCATTAAATGCATCTGTTTCGGCAGCCATCACCCTGTATGCCTGGAGTGCCCAACACCCTGTTACTCGGTAGCTTTCGGGGCGTGGTATACTTTTATAAATAGTAGATAATTAGATTTGATGTTGTTATGAAACCACTTATTGCCATATTGTTATTACTGATTTTCGGCGGAGCTTATTATTGGTATGCGACTACAATGCCAGTAGCAGAAACAAATAATGATACTGCCGTAGTCACTGAGGAAGCTGCTGGAGATGTATCGGATGAAACTATGCCACCTGAAGCGATGTCTGCTGTGTCAGAGTCAGATGTAGTGATGGAAAATGTTGTTGATGATACGTTGATTCCGCCAAGAGAAATGACAACTGAAGAAGCTGCGATCGAGGCTGCCCAGATTCGTGCTGAAGCCGCAGCTACGTCTGAAGCTTCTCAAATTCAAGCTGAAAGTAGTGCAGTAAATGAAGTAGAGGATGATTCAAATGAAGTGACATTTGAAGTAAGTGGTTTTAATTATGGTTATAACTTAGAAGAGATTGTTGTTAATGAGGGAGACACTGTCACAATTAACTTTGTTAGTACTGATGGCTTTCATGACTGGGTAGTTGATGAATTTGATGCGGCTACGGCTAAAGTTCGTCCGGGCGATGCGGTTACATCAGTGACCTTTGTAGCTGATAAGACTGGTACTTTCGAATACTATTGCTCAGTTGGAAGTCACCGGGCCCAAGGTATGGTAGGGAATCTGGTTGTCCAATAAACGTAATGAGATTCATTTACATTCATAAATCAAAAAAAGCCGTAGGTGCTTTCACACACGGTTTGTTCAAAGAGTCGTGTGAAAAGCTCGATATAGAGTTTTGCCCTATTAATGTCAAAGATTTTGATTATTTTTCCCTACCAAAGCTTGGTCGAGATGATATTCTCTATCGTGGGGCTACAGGAGAGCGGGCACGAGTGATTGAAAAGCTACTAATCAATGATGAGTGTAGACATTTTTACTCAGATTGGACTCGAGCATTGAGTGGTCGGGGTACTACCTATTATTATCATCAAAAGACTGGTCTAAAGGTAATCCCTACGATACCGCTGGTTCCTACCGATAGAAATGAAGCAGAGAATTTTGCTGATAAGCTAGGGGGGTTCCCGATTATTGTAAAAGCGTTAGGTGGTTCAAAAGGGGTTGGCGTTATGCGTGCAGATTCGCAAGAAAGTCTGGTGTCTATATGTGATTTTTTTAGGGATGAGAGTACATCGATCATATTGAGAAAATATATTGAACATACCTATTATGGAAGGCTGGTTGTCCTCGATGACCGTGTGGTTGCGAGTAATCGGACTAAATCACTTGATGGTGATTTCAGAACTAATACACCAGATACGCCAAATGGTGAGGCGTATGAGTTCTCAAAAGGAGTGCAAAAAATGGCAATTGAAGCAGTCTCAGTGTTGGGACTCAAATTTGGCGGGGTAGATATATTATTTGGGTTAGATGGGAGCGCGTATATTGCAGAAGTAAATTTCCCGACTGATTTTGGTTGTGCGCAGCAAATCACTGGCATAGACATCGCCACTCAGATGCTGGAATACGCTGCAAAATAATTCAGGTCAGTGTAACTGATACAAAGTGTGTATGTTGAGTTTCTCAGGATACTTATACAGTTGTTCATAAGCCGCCTCGTTTTCTTTCGTAGTTGTCAAATAAGCATTAGTAATATTTCGGCCACTCTCGGGGTATTGCAGTATCAAGGTTTCGGATACACAGTCATCGGTCTCTAGCACACTGGTTTCGTGTATTTGTGACAGTACGGGATGACATCCGGTGGATAATTTAAAAATAGCGACACCAATATTAGAGTGTACGCCATATAAGTTTCGGTCACTACCATGAACCAACTTAGTTTTTCCGTGTGCAACTGCGTGTTCCGTAATGAGATATTCGGCGTACAGGGCAGGGCTACAAGCCGATTCAACTGAAGTCCATTTATTTTTATAAGCTCTAAAAGCAATTGAAAGGTGATTTTTTCTGAGGGTAAAAATAGTGCCGCCAATTGGGGTGCCGTGTTCTAGGATAGTTAATGAGTAGCAGGGGTATTTTCGATTATTTTTACCGAGTGTCGCACTATAGAGATCAACTATTTTAGGATTTTTTTTCTCACTAATGTGTGACACATATAAAGGGGTAAACCAATCCAAGAAATCTTGGTGTAAGTCCTCGAACGTGTATGTTATGCCTTTTTCTGAGGCTTCACCGATAAGACGGCGAATTTTTTTACTATTGTTTTTACCAAAAGGGACTAGTAGGTCCCCGGTTAGGTCCTTTACCCACTTGTGTGTATGAGCGTATGTCAGCTGCATTCAATGAAATTTCTAGTATTCTGAAGCAGTTGTCAAGTATTGATAAATATGAAATATGTAGTATAGTTTTAAAAAATCAGCTTTGTGTAGTATTATTTTGCATCGGAACGCCACTATTCAGATCGGTTGCCAAACTAGCGGAAACGCAGTTTTTATTTTTTAAATATACAGATGAAAAAAAAGCAAAAAAATATCGTCGCGTACGTAATGAATCTCCCTGCCAGTGTTCCTACGAGCATTAAAGAGTATAAGAAAAAAGAAGGCAAAGAATTACGAGTGATGCTCATTCGTGATAGTCGTTACCCAGTTCCAGAATCTCAAACTGGTTACGACATATTAATTACTTGCGACTTTTCAAAATCATGGAAAATTGCTGAGGCACTTTTACCGTATCAGGATGAACTGGTAGCGATTACGTGTCGAGGAGATTCTAGTATTGCTCGTTTTACAAAAATTATTCCTCACGTGCCGTACTTGCGTACACCGTCTACTGAGTCTCTTGAGTGGTCTGTAGACAAGTATGAAATGAGAAAACGTTTTCGTTTATATGACCCAAAAAGTATTCCAAATTTTACACGTGTGAAAGATGCAACTCAGGCAGAGAGGTCACGGATTATTGAAAAGATTGGTTTTCCAATGGTGGTTAAGCCGACTAATCTAGCAGCTAGTCTATTTGTTTCAATTTGTTACCACGAAGAAGATTTAGAAAAGACGCTGCGGGTGTTATTTCGCAAGATTAAAAAGGCTTATGAAAATGATAGGCGTTTAGAGGAGCCAAAGATTATTGCAGAAGAGTACATGGAGGGGGAAATGTATTCGATAGATTCGTATGTTGATAGTCGGGGTGAGGTATATCACTGTCCAATGGTACGTGTTAAGACTGGGAAAGATATTGGTCACGATGATTTTTATAATTATTTACAGATGACACCTACGGCACTTAAAAAAACCACGGTTGAAAAAGCGCAAAAGGTAACTGAAACCGCCGTGCACGCACTTGGTTTACGGAGCACTACAACGCACACTGAATTAATGAAAATTGATGATGATTGGAAAATCATCGAAGTCGGACCTCGGGCTGGTGGGTACCGGGATACTCTACATATGCTCAGTTGCGATATTGATCACTCGTTGAACGATATTTTTATTCGCATCCCAAAAAAGCCAGTAATTCCTAAAAAGTGCAAAGGATTTGCAGTGTATATGAAATATTTTGCGATTAAAGAAGGAAATATTACTGAAACAAAAGGAATTAAGAAAATCGAAGATTTAGAATCGTTTCATTCAATTATCGTTAATAAGAAAGTTGGTGATCGATCAGTGTTTGCTCGTAATGGGGGACGATCAATTTTTAACGCCGTACTCTATAATAAAGATCGATCGCAGCTATTAGCAGACATTAGACGAATAGAACAGATGGTAAAAATTACGGTTGGAAAAACTGCAAAAAAAACCACTAGTAACAAGAAAGCTGTTACTAAAAAAACTAAGGAGTAAGCTAAGTTGTTAGAGTGGCCGCCGGGCGAAGCCCGGCGGCCTTTGGTATTATCATAGTATGATTAGGACCCGTGACTTAGTGTTGTATGTCGTTATCCTGCTGTTTGTGTTAACTGGGATTACCTTTACGTTGAAAGCAGAGTCGGGTGGTGCGTCATATTCCCTGACTAAAAATTCCTCACCACAGTTCACTAATGAAGTAATTCCAAGTGAAGCTGGTGATAGTGCTGACTTTGACCGAGAGGCACACATCGCATCTTTAAAGGAGAAGTTAGCTTTAAATACTGGTCTAAGTGCTGGTTTAGAGCCCGTCTTCACATCAGTCGATACGGTAGCTGACACAAATCAAGATGTGCCAACCCCGATAGAAGAAGAACAACTTGAAGCTGCTCGGACAGAATTGTACTGCCCGACACAGACTAATTTTTCGGCACAGATTACTGCCTGGCCAACTAATGCTGTGGTACAAACAAATGAAGGTGTGCGAACAGTTTCTGGCTTTGTTAGCACCAAGCAAACGGTTGGCTCTTCCACACAGGTAGTGACTATAGAGAAAACTCTACTACAGACGGCACTACAACCTTTTCGAGGGATTAAGTTACACTGTCTGGATTCGGTCGTGGTTGGTTATGCTGGTGATGGATCATTATTGCGAAATGATGAGACCTGGAAGTTCCGAGCTAGTACTGAGACTAATTTGGTAGGCTATGCGCGCGATGGTTTCCCAATTTACGGTCAGGGTGTTGATGAAACACTGCTTGATAGTTGTGGTGGGTACGACAACGGTGTGTCGTATGGATATTATCTTCGAGCTAACGAACGGTTTATTCTAGGCTGCTTTGCGGCTGAGCCGCAACCACTTTTATAAGCCATGGCCACTCTGATTTTTGACATTGAAACTGTCGGAGAGAAATGGGACACAATTGATCCTATAACACAGGCTATATTGACTCGATGGATAGACCGTAGCGCACGAGATGAGAGAGAACATACGGCATTACTACATGACCTTACAGAAGGTTTGGGCTTCTCACCTCTGACTGGAGAAATTGTTGCCATTGGACTCTACGATCTCGAACGCTCATTGGGGGCGGTATATTATGTGGCTGGAGCTGAAGCAGATGAGCAGTACGGTGACTTTGGATTAAAAGTTCGCTCCGAGGCGGAGATGTTGGAAGATTTTTGGGAAGGGGCCAAGAGTTATGATACATTCGTGACATTTAACGGTCGAGCGTTTGATGTGCCGTTTTTACTTCACCGCAGTGTGCATCATCGTTGCAAGCCAACGGCCGATTTGCTGTCGGGGCGGTATCTCTACCAACAAAAGCAGGTACGTCACATCGATCTACAGGATCAGTTGACCTTTTATGGCGCCATGTCACGAAGACCGAGTTTGCATTTATTCTGTCGGGCATTTGGCATCGAGAGTCCAAAGGCTGGCGGAGTAGCCGGAGATGATGTCACGGAACTTTTTGCTGACAAAAAGTTCCGTGACATTGCCATATACAATGCGAACGACGTGATTGCAACTACCGAATTATATAAACTCTGGCTTGAGTATTTGGCACCACCTGAGTTCTTTAATGGCGCTGTGCCCACTGAAGAGTGGTAATCCGACTGTCCTTTGCTACAAATAGAGGTACATAACTTATGAAGACAACATTTACATTTCCGAAAGATTTTTATTGGGGAGCAGCCACTGCGTCATATCAGGTTGAAGGAGGGATTGAGAATTGTGACTGGGCTGTCGCTGCGCAGGAAGGTCGGGTGCCTCTGTGTGGTCGGGCATGTGGGCACTACAGTCTGTACGAAAAAGATTTTGATCTGGCAAAAGATTTAGGACACAACGCGCACAGATTTTCAATTGAGTGGGCCAGAATTGAGCCTGAAGAGGGACAGTGGGATATGGAAGCAGTCGAGCATTACCGTCAAGTTATTGCCGCCCTCAAAGTGAGAGGTATGAGGCCATATACAACATTGTGGCATTTTACTTTACCTGATTGGTTTGCTGAGCGTGGTGGCTTTGAACAAAAAGACTCACCAGAGATTTTTGCTCGCTACGCAAGCTTTATTGCGAAAGAGTTAGGGACAGATCTTGAAGGAATTTCCACTATGAACGAACCGATCGTGTTTGCTGGCCTCGGATGGTTGAAGGGTAACTGGCCGCCTTTTAAGCAATTTACTTTGGTACATCTAGCTGAGACAACCAACTCTGGTGATCGCAATAGAGCAAAGCCACGCGTGAGTTGGGGGGCATTTTTTACGTATCGGACTGTTGTTAAAAATTTAGTTCGTGCACACCAAGCAGCGTACGAAGCAATTAAACAAATAGCACCAGATATGGAGGTCAGTATTGTAAAACATGTGGTGGCTCATGAAGGTAATCGTAATCCTATTAATAAACTGAAGGCTTACTGCAGCAACCGATTTCAAACTTTTTCGTTTATGAATCGCGTCCAGCACTCCTGTGATTCTATTGGTCTTAATTTTTATCATTATAAAAAATACGGAGATACAACTGAATACAAAAAAACCGACATGGGATGGGAAATTGCTCCGCACGGTATCTACCTAGCTCTGAAGATGCTCGCTCGGTATAAGAAGCCAATTTTTGTCTCTGAAGCTGGACTAGCTGACGCTGACGATTCGGATCGGGCAGCCTATATTACTGAACAAGTTCGAGGTGTGGCGCGCGCCATGCGTGATGGCGTTGATGTACGTGGGCATATGTATTGGTCTCTGATGGATAACTATGAGTGGGCACTTGGTTTTGAGAAAAAATTCGGTCTGATTGAAATTGATTACGATACATTATTGAGAAAAGTTCGACCATCAGCTTATACCTATAAAAAAATTATCCAAAATAACAGCGTGACACTCGAGTCATAGTGTGGACAGGATGATATCGTAACCTATCTAATAATGGGATACTGAAGGGTGTATGGCATGGATACTGTTAGCGGCACTAGGGCAGTTTTTAAACGCGGTTGTTGCGATCCTCGACAAGTATATCGTTAGTGATGAAAAGGCACTTCCAAGACCTTTTGTGTACGCTTTTTATTCGTGCCTACTGACGGGTTTTTGGGTGGTGATTTTTTTACTTGGATTTATCCCTGGCCTTAGTCAGTTAGGTATGCCGAGTTTCGCCAATGTGCAATCACCGACGATTCAAGTTGTCGGGATGTCATTCTTGGCGGCCTATACCTTTTTTATGGCCTTAGTCTCATTGTATGATGCACTTCGAAAGGCAGACGCGTCTGATGTGATTCCTGTTATTGGGGCTGTGTCAGCCATCTCAACCTTCGCTATGTCATGGTTGTTTCTGGCGATTACGCCGTCGTCAAACTTTATTTTAGGAATTGCCCTTTTATCAGCCGGGACACTCTTAGTTTCACAGGGACACTTCACCGTCAACACTGCCTTTACCGCTATTCACAGTGGGGTATTTTTTGGTCTACATTTCATCACGATGAAGGGTCTTTTTTTAGAGACAAGCTTTGATGACGGCTTCTTCTGGTCACGAATGGGGTTTGTGATCTTTGCACTGACATTACTCATGGTCCCGTCCTACTTTGCTAAAATCACTGAACAGACTAAGAGTACGTCAAAGAAAACTGGTGTGATTGTATTGTTTACAAAAGTTTTGGCTGGAATTGCTGCCTTTTTATTACTTAAGGCGACTGATCTGGGTGATGTATCAGTGGTGCAGGCACTTGATGGCTTAAAGTTTGTCTTCATTCTGATTATGGGAGTTTTTGTTGGCAAGTTCATTCCAGTGACAGCGGGGGAAAATAAATTTGATTTTCATACTGTTGTTCGAAAAGCCCTCTATGTAGCCATTATTTCGATTGGCTTCGTGATACTATTTACTTAATATGCGCCGAATTGCACTAATACTTATAGGGGTGTTTGCTTTGCTGGTCGGCGGTGTATTTGTTTTGACATTTGATGATAAGCCAGCTGAGATTAAGTACGGGATGTCTTTTAATGTCATGTACGCCAATGAACTTGGTTTGGACTGGCGAGAAACCTTTGATGCAATTATTGATGAGCTAGGAGTGAGGAAATTTCGTTTAGCCGCTCACTGGCCGATGATCGAACCTGAACGTGACGTGTATTCCTTTACAGAGATGGATTATCAACTCGATCGTGCCGAGGAAGTGGGGGCAGAAGTAATTTTTGTTGTCGGCCGTAGATTACCCCGCTGGCCTGAGTGCCATGTTCCAGAGTGGGCGCAATCACTCGACTGGGAAGAACAGCAAAAAGAAATTCTCGAGCAGATCAATTTAGTGGTGCAGCGCTATAAAGATCGAGCTGTTATTACGCACTGGCAAGTAGAGAATGAGCCATACTTAGAAGTGTTTGCCAAAGAACATTGTGGCGAGTTTGATGAAGAGTTTCTTTTAGAGGAAATTGCGTTTGTTAAATCGCTTGATCCAACAAGACCTATCCTAGTAACCGATAGTGGCAATCTTGGTACTTGGATCGGTCCATACCGCCATGGTGATGCTTTTGGAACAAGTGTATATGTTCATTTTTGGAATCCAGAGCTCGGTCAGTTTAAGACGATCTTGCCACCGTGGGTGTATCGGGTAAAGAAAAATTTACTCAGTTTAGTCTTTGGTGAAAAAGAAGTGTTTTTAATTGAGTTATCAGCTGAACCATGGCTTTTGGCTCCAATTACTGAGGTGGATATTGAAACGCAGTATACGAGAATGGATATAGATAAACTTGAAGATATTTTGGGTTATGCTGAAGCGACCCACTTCGAAAAGCAATATTTGTGGGGAGCTGAGTGGTGGTATTGGATGAAAGATCGTGGGCACCCAGAGATGTGGCACAAAGGTAAAGAAATTTTTGGTAATTAAATAAGAACTATGCAGTTGTTTCAATTTTTATTTCCCTTCCTGTACACACGTGATTGGCACTCAGGGAGAAAAGAGCTCTCACGGCCACGGGTGGTTTTGTTTGTCGGTATGATTTCTTTAATAATCATTGCGCTTTTGATTGCCTATTTCTTACAAGCTCCGGTAACGTATTCTGTATGAGTATGAAGCGTTTTATTACGTTGGGTTTAATATTGCTTGCAATTTCAATATTTTTGACCGTGGCAGTTTGGTGGAGCCTGCAACAGGCACTCCCTGCGGTTACTGCAAACACACCAGCTAAGCCCTCACTTTCTGCTGATTCTGTCGAGCGGGGTGATACTCATAATAGTGCAAATGAGGTACTGCCAGCTTCGTCAGACCAATTAGTAACTGAAGAGGTGGGTGCAGTTTCTCAAGATGATTTGACTCTCTATCAGCCTATATATACACGTGATCTAGAGTTAAGTGAGGTTCAGATATCCTTACTTGAGACTGCTGGAATCGATGTTGACACGTTTGTGGTTACTCCAGCCATGCAAGCATGTGCAGCCGCTACTATCGAATCAGAAAGATTAACCGATATTTTGGCTGGGGCGCCACCGAGTTTTCGTGAAGGAGTCGCTCTTTTGAGCTGTTTATAATAGGGTATACTAGTAATCATTTAGCATAACCGTCCAGTATGAATGTATTAGCAAGATTTCAGGCCATTAACGATAATGACAAAGCAGCAGTTGTTCGTAAATTAATGCAGAGCAGTACTCCTGACTTTGATTTTTTCTATCTGGTTGGGTTATCAGTTTTGATGGCTACCTTAGGGTTGCTCCTGAACAGTACGTCAATCGTTATTGGGAGTATGTTGTTAGCGCCACTGATGTATCCTATTCTCGGTATTGCGCTTGGTTTAGTGATGAGTAATGGTACTGTGTTGTCGCGTTCATTTTTTACATTGGTTAAGTCATTTGTAATTGGGCTGATATTGTCCGTTGCTGCGGCAGTTTTATTTGGCGATCAGGCTGCTTATACCACATATGAAGTAATGATTCGCACCGAGCCAGACTTGGTACACTTTATTGTTGCAGTGGTAGCTGGGCTTGCAGTGTCTTTTGCACTTGCTCAACCTGAATGGAGTGAGACGTTGCCTGGAATCGCAATCTCTGTAGCGCTTATCCCACCACTGGCAACTGTTGGAGTGGGGATCGCTGCGCTTGATGTGGCGATTATGTCAGGTGCTTTGGTTCTTTTGTCTATTAACCTGATTGGTATTATTTTTGCCGCAATGGTGAGTTTTTCTTTGATGAATCTCTATCAAAAACAAAATATCGCTTCTTCAACCATTAAGCGCGAAGATGAACGTCTTCAAGAAGAGAAGAAGGCAATTGAAGAGTTTGAACATAAACAAGAACACGAAGTCGAAGTTATCAGTAAGACACCATAATCGTATGAAATTTTTCTTAGCTTGTATCATAACTATTCTACTTGCTCCAGTCTCAGTTCAGGCTGAAACAGTTCTTAGGATTAGCGATTCTGTGTCACTCAGTGATGATCAGATTGTTAATGGTGATTTTTACGGAGCAACAGGGATTTCTGGGGCGGTGTCACTATCAGGTACCATTGCAGGTGATGCGGTTGTTGTTGGTGGTACTGTCACCACCAATGGAGTGATTGAAGGAGATTTGTTCGCACTCAGTGGATCGTCACAGGTACACGCCTCAGTGACTGACGATGTACGCGTTATTGCTGGGGAAGTGACTATCGCTGAATATGTCGGAGGAGATGTGTTTGTTATAGCTGGTCGACTTGAAGTTCTGTCGACTGCGCGGATCGAAGGGAATGTTTTTTTCTATGGGGGTGACGGAGAGATTAATGGCTTTGTTGGGGGTTCAATTTTTGGTACTTCAGAATATTTACGGATTGACGGGCCGGTTGGCGGTGATGTTGAGGTGGTAACAGCTCAATCATTAGTCATTGGTGGGCGAGCTGACATTGCGGGAAATATTAGTTATTCCAGTAACAACGAACTCACTCGAGCTCAAAATGCAGTAGTAGTGGGTGAGATTATTTCGACGGCAAAATTTAGTGATCCAATTTCACCACAGACGGCACTGATTCCATTTCTGATGTTTGCTTTTGTAACACTTGTTATGTACATCTTGGTTCGTAAACATGTGCATGCTTTAGTGACGATGAACTCTCGTTCGTTTGCGCAGTATGGTCTTATTGGATTGGCTGCCTTCTTTGTTTTGCCGCCATTGATTGTACTGTTGTTTATCAGTTTACTCGGTTCGCTGGTTGGCGTCGTACTCTTGATTGCAATGCTACTTCTCTATGTTGTAGCACTCACCCTCTTGGCAATTTTTGCCGGTGCACTCATTAATAAATTGCTCGTAAAGTCTAACGATATTACGCTACTTTCAACGCTCGCAGGGATTGTTTTGGTAGAAGTTGTAAGCCTTGTGCCAGTGTTAGGTCCAGCAACACTCTTTGGTTTGTTTGCTGTTCTCGTTGGTTTTCTCCTCCATAAAGTCTATCGATTTGTTGCTTAGTTAATTTGCTATACTGTCCGTATGGATGTCCTGACTGCAGTGCTGCGCGACTTATATCTGTTTGTATTTCGGTATGGTTTTGGCTTCTTTGCTTCTGATAATACGGCCCTAGAGGCACCTGCACAAAAGGTGTTGCATGGATCCAGGCCAGTAGTTCAGATCCCAAGCGCAGTAGCACCTCAGGCCACTCAACATACCCCACCACGAACGCAGACAAGTGTAAACCTGGGTCAAACTGATCGTTCAACTTTTCCACTCGAACTTGGGTATGCTCTTCACGTGAACACACCAGTTTTTGCCTTACCGACGCGCAGTTTTGATGGAGTTATTTTGACGTTAAACTACGGTCAGTCGTTTCAGATCGTTAATCGACAAGGACAGTGGCTTCAGGTGCTGACTGGGGATACGAAAGGCTGGGTACATGTTGATATGATGCATGAAAGTAAAAGTGCACTCCTGCCCAAGTTTATGGTCGGGACACTTTATGAAGCGGATCATCCTAGCACTACAGCACTACGGACATTGATAGCTGACGAATTTTTTGCTGAAACACTCGCTTTACCGCTTCAGGATGTCGAATATGCACTATACCGTTTACAGTTAAAAAATCGTTTTATAGTCTGGCCCCGTGAGCGACCACGCATAGCAGGTACTTGGCAACGTCATTTGCGAGGTGTACGCGGGATTCATCTTGGTGTGCAACCTAAGACTGAGTCAGTCTTTGAGTATCTGCTTGAGGATGGTACTGGCCATATTGCTTTTGTTGAGTCTGTGTATCCTGATGGGGCACTGACTATCAGTGAAATTACACACGACAGTGTGTACCAAGAACGTACGCTCAGTAAAGATGAGTGGAAAGAGTTGCGGCCAATCTTTATTGAAGTTGCGTAAAAGATATTGCTATACTGAGAGTATGATTGATATTGAACAACGTGCGCCAGTAGCCTTTTTTGATATTGATGGGACAGTGTTTCGCTCTAGCTTGTTCATTGAACTCGTTGAGGCTCTGGTAAAAGAAGGAGTCTTTCCTGAATCTGCTCGTGATCAATATGAAGAGCCCTTTCATGCTTGGCTGAATCGCGAAGGATCATATAATGACTACATTGGCTCAATGGTAGCAACATTTCTTGAGCATATTAGAGGAGTGCATTACGGCGATATGGCAGATCTCGGTCGTCTAGTAGTGGCTGGACATAGTAAGCGGGTGTACCGCTACACTCGAGATCTCATAGCTGAGTTAAAAACTGAGGGGTACTACACAGTTGCAATTTCACAGTCGCCGAAAGCAATCCTTGATGAATTTTGTGAGAATTATGGATTTGATAAAGTCTATGGTCGCATGTACGAAATTGGTCCTACCGATCGCTTTACTGGCGTTGTGACTGATGAACATCTGATCGAAAACAAAGCCAATATTGTCAATCGTTTTTTTGAGCGAAACCCAGAGTTGACGAGAGTTGGTTCTCTGGCGGTAGGTGATACTGAGGGCGATATTTCAATGCTAGAGTTAGTTGATCGGCCGATTTGCTTTAATCCCAACCGGGTCTTATATGACACGGCTAAGCGCATGAATTGGCCAGTGGTGGTGGAACGCAAAGATGTCATTTATAATCTATAAATATGAAAAAACGTTTATATCGTTCGACAGATAATAAAATTATCGCCGGAGTCCTTGGAGGACTGGCTGAATATTTTGATCATGACCCAACGTTTTGGCGGTTGGGATTTGTAGTACTTCTTATTCTTACGGGGCTGTTTCCTGGGGTGATAATCTATGGAGTGTTTTGGGTAGTTATTCCTGAACGGCCAGTCATTGAACCAGTTGATAAGGCAGATTATACCATTAGCGAGTGATGAAATCTGATCGGGCGCGAAAACTAAACGACCACTTAGTGGGTGAAGGGCCGGTTGTGTACTGGATGCAGCGCGACCAGCGCGTGCACGATAACTGGGCATTGCTCTATGCACAAGAACACGCTATTAAGCGCTGTGTTCCGCTCTATGTAGTGTTTAATCTCACTGAGGATTTTCCTTGTGCCAACTTGAGGCATTTTGATTTTATGTTGGACGGACTACGGGAAGTCGAGCAAGAACTCCGCCGACTCAATATTCCATTTGTATTGTTGCAGGGCAACGCTGTAGAGACCGTGCCAACATTTATTAAAAATAACAACGCTGGGCACGTGGTGACTGACTTCAGCCCGCTTCGCTTTGCTCGCTCTTGGCGGCAGCAAGCTGCAGATGCAGTTGACTGTTTAGTTGAAGAAGTTGATGCTCACAATGTCGTGCCGTGTTGGGTTGTAAGCGACAAAGAAGAATACGCGGCGTACACTATTCGTCCTAAAATCCATCGCCTCTTGCCTGAGTGGTTAGAGGATTTTCCAACAGTAACTAAACAAACCAATAAAATGGATCTTAAACAGGATCTGATTGACTGGAAAATAATTAAAGAAAGTCTTACGATCGACAGGAGTGTTTTGCCAGTTGAGTGGTTAGTACCTGGTTCAATTGCTGCGTACGATACGCTACAAGATTTTATTGAGAACAAACTCGCTGACTATGACGCAAAACGAAATGATCCAACTATAAATGGGACGTCACATCTTTCGCCATACTTGCACTTTGGTCACATCAGTCCACAAAGGGTTGCATTAGAAGTGCAGAAGAAACGTGGCGTTTCGAGCGAGACAAAAGAAGCGTACTTGGAAGAATTGATCGTACGACGTGAGTTGGCAGACAATTATTGCTTGTATAACGAGCAGTACGATCAAGTATCGGGTGCTCACGCGTGGGCACAGAAAACGATTGCTGAGCATAGAGATGATCCTCGGGAGTATACCTATAATCAGGAGGTGTTTGAGTCTGCTAAGACGCATGACGATTTATGGAATGCTATGCAACTACAGATGGTGACTGAAGGGAAGATGCACGGCTGGTGCCGAATGTACTGGGCGAAAAAAATTTTAGAATGGACGCCAAACGTACAAACTGCAATTGACGTTGCCCTCTATCTCAATGATAAGTACGAACTTGATGGTCGTGATCCAAATGGCGTGGTGGGAGTGATGTGGTCTATCTGTGGAGTGCATGATCGTGCTTGGACTGAGCGATCGGTCTTTGGCAAGGTGCGCTACATGAATTTTAATGGTGCTAAACGCAAGTTTGACGTGCAGGCGTATATTGATCGGTACGTCCAGACACAGACATTGTTTAATGACTAAAAAAGCGCAATCATTTATCGATACTGTATGGGAGTACTACTGCCGACATGGTCGGCATAATTTGCCGTGGCGAAAGAAGTCACAGCTAAAACCATACAACATACTCGTGTCTGAGATTATGTTGCAGCAGACGCAAGTAGAACGGGTGGTACCAAAGTATCAAGCTTTTGTGAAGCGCTGGCCAACTGCAAAGCAGTTGGCCAGCGCTTCACTTGGCGACGTCCTTCGCGCTTGGCAGGGTCTCGGGTACAATCGTCGTGCCAAAGCCCTTTATGAGTGTGCGAGACGTGTACGTAATGAGTGTACTGGCCAGTTTCCGCGTGAGTATGCAGAGTTGCTCGCACTACCTGGTATTGGCCCCTACACAGCTGGGGCTGTGCGAGCGTTTGCCTTTAATTTACCAACGCCGTTGATTGAAACTAATATACGGACTGTCTATCTTCACCATTTTTTTAATACAAAAATACATGTGTCAGATGCTGAAATCTTGCAGATGATTGATAAAACGCTCGATCAATCAAAACCGAGAGAGTGGTATTGGGCACTGATGGACTATGGCTCATTCTTAAAAAAAGAATATAAAGTCAAAAACACCAATAGCGCACAATATACAAAACAATCAAAATTTAAGGGTAGTGATCGAGAGATTAGGGGAGCGATTTTGCGTGAACTTACCCAACAATCGTTAACCAGGCGCGGGCTTGAAATAAAGCTGTATCAATTTGAAAAAAATAGAATTAAGGAACAACTCCAGACGCTTGAAGTAGAATCACTCGTAATCAAAGTGGCTACTTGGTATCAACTTCCATAGTTTCAGATTTATTCTTGCCATCTTCAGTAGTGTAATTCCAGCGTACTAGATGAACGTGGTTATGGCGAGAGACTGACTTCGAGCGGGGAAAGTTTTCCACTAATGCATCGTAATAATTTTCGGCAACTAAGAGTTGGATGATCTCGTGGTACTCAGTGCGTTCGGCTTCGTCAGCAGCGTAGTAGTCAACAAAGCTGCGTCTTGGTACCAGCATATGATTGACACTCGTCATATTGTCATACGGAAAGCGATTTTCAATAATGAGCCAGCTTGTAAACTCACGAATAACCACCTCATCGTCGAGTTTGAAGCTCGTTAAATCTTCAGCGGCTGCTTGTTTTCGCTTTTTAAAAGTCTGATATTCAGCTTCCGTTTTACTGCTGCGCGGGGAGATCATTGTGGGGAACTATATCATTTGGTGTCTTTGAGTGCCATAGTGAAGAAGAGACCAGGTACCATACAAAAACCTAGGAGAACAAAGATGAGATTAAACGGCATATAGAGGAGGGCAGCACTTCCAAGCAATGCCCCAATTACAACCGAAAGGGGGCGTAGGAGTCGAAAAAATCCAATAATTTCTGCGTCAGATCCGTTGGTGTGTTTGAAGAAGTAGCTTTCGGTGGTAACTTCAACCAATGCAGCTCCGACTCGAGTCATAAAAATCAGAATAATCCACGCGAAGATAGTGCTATGTGTCATGAAAGCTATATATGAGGTTGATACACCTAAGATTAGAAAGCCAAAAGCCATTAGCTCTTTTTCACCTAGAAATTTGTCGGCAATGACACCAACTGGCCACTCAAGGAGTACGTAGGCAAACAGGCCGGCAGAAATAATATAGCTTGCCGCACTCCAGTCAAAACCCATGACAGTTACTAGATAGAGTGGAATGTAGATAACGGCGAAGGCAAAGAAAATCTGCAGTAAGAGATGAGCAAAGAGTACGTTGCGAACGTCAGGGCGATGCCAGAGAGTATAGAGAGATTCAGTGACTTTAAGGTGATGGTAGGTTGGATCCTCAAAATTTTTAAAAGTAAGAAGAACAAAAATAATAAAAATTGAAAAGACAGCCGCTGATACTAAATAGACCGGTTGGAGATTGTCGCCACCAGCGACGATCAATCCCATTGCGAGTGGGGCAGAGACAGCTGCGGCACTCTTAAGGGTGAGGGCTAGGCCACGGCGACTGCCAGTAACTGCTTCATTACTACCAGTCAGGCTTTCAGCAAAGATATCGATGTTGAGGAATAGAAGTGAGTGGGAGACAATAAAAACCACAAAGGCTACGATGGCTGTCGCGGCTGATTCCGTTAGTCCAAGCGTTATGAGTGCCAGCATGTCGATAATAGCGAGGGCGACAGTCAGTTTTAGGTTCCCAAATGCTCGGAGGACATAGGAAATAAACAAAAATGATAGTACTGCTAGCGCTGAGCCTATTGCAAACAACGCTCCGACACCTTCAGGTGAGAGATAATTTTCTAAAAAGGTAGAGTTGATGTAGGCGATTAAGAGGGCGTGAAAGGTGAAAACGACTGACAGAAAATAAATCCGCCAAAAGCCATCGCTCTTGTGATGTAGGTGACGCACGCTATGGCGTCGGAACTCGGTCATAGGTATGTCTATAGTATCAGCTTGATCTGTTGGTCGGGTAGTAAAACGGGGAAAAGAAATAACGAGCGGCGCCTTTGGCGCCGCTCGTTATTTCTTTTCAATTCTTAAAGTTATATTCCGATCAGCACTGGAATCACCATTGGAGTTTTATTAGTCTTTTGCATCAAGAATCCACTCACTACATCGGTCAGTTCGTCTTTCACGTAATCAAGATCAATTGGATTCATGTTGGCAGTTTTCAACTCAACAGTCTTTTTAATCAAAACCCGTGCCTCTGACAGAAGCTGTTGATTTTCACGCAGATAGACAAAACCACGCGAGATAATGTCAGGTGATTTACGTAGCTTGCCAGTTTTGGTGTTCACAGTCGCGATGATTACAAACATACCATCATTGGCGAGTGAGAGACGGTCGCGTAAGACAACTTCTTGCTTGGCACCAACGGTAAAGCCGTCTACCATGATCATTTCAGTTGGGGCCTTCACTTTGTGGACAACAATTTTTTCTCCACCGACAACATCAATAATATTTCCGTTGTCAGGCACTACAATATTTTCTCGCGGGAAGCCGTTTTCAATTGCGTTGTACATGTGGCTCTTCAACATGAAGTGGTGTCCGTGTACTGGGACGAGGAATTTTGGTTTCACTGTTTGACGTACCCAGTTTAGTTCACCAGCGTTACCGTGTCCTGAAGAGTGGACGGAACCAGACTTGTAGCTAATGATCCGGACGTTGCGGCGATAAATATTGTCCTTCAATTTCTGCACAGCCACTTCGTTACCAGGAATAACTGAAGAGGATAAGACGAGCGTATCGCGTTCAGTCAGTGAAATGAACTTATGTTTGTCAGTTGCCATCCGCATCAAGGCAGCAAATTCTTCACCTTGAGCTCCTGTGGCTAGGATTACTATTTTGTCTGCCGGATATGCTTCAGCTTCTTGAGGGCTGACGATTACACCAGGCTTTACCTCCATCATTTTGGCGGTGATAGCAATGTCAATGTGAGTCTTAATACTACGACCTTCAGGGATCACGACTTTGCCGTATTTTTCACAGCACTTAATGATGTGAATCAGACGTTCAAATTGTGAAGCAAAGGTACCAATTACGAGTCGACCAGTCGCATCCTTAATAATATTTTCAAGGTTTTCAAAGACAGTAGACTCAGATGCCGAGAAACCTTCTTGGTGAGCGTTCGTTGAGTCTGCGAGCATCAGGAGGTTGTTACCTTTACCGACACCCTCCCAGGCTTCACGTTCAAATTTATCGATTTCGTTGTTTTCGTGGGTCAAACGAATGTCACCTGTAATGATTACGTCGCCATGGGTGGTTTCAATTGCGAGTCCCATTGAGTCAGGGATAGAGTGGGTCACTGGGAAGGTTTTTACTTTAGTTGTACCAACTGTGAATGATTCACCTTCTTTAACGACATTCATAGTGACGGGATCAAGGTGGGGGAATTCTTCCTGGCGCTTGAGGATCATGAGTGAACTCAGGTACTGGGTGTAGATTGGTGGGTTACCAATTCGCTCCATAATGAAAGGAATACCACCAATGTGGTCGAGGTGACCGTGGGTCACTACGAGGGCGCGGATTTTGTGCTTTCGCTCTTCAAGGTACTGCGTGTTTGGCAGAATATAGTTGATACCAGGAGCATTGCTTCCTTCAGAAACAAACTGAAAACCGGCGTCCACGACGATGATGTCATCTTTGTTTTCAAAGACGATCATGTTGCGGCCGATTTCTTCTACGCCAGAAATTGGAATAACACGAATAGTGTCAGCATCAGTCAGCTCTGGAATGACTGGTGATTTTTCATCAGTTAAGGCCATACGGTGTTGCAGGGCTGGGCTGGTCATTGAGCGACGGCGGTTGTTGTTGCGGCGATTGCCGCCAGCACGCTTCCCATTCCCACTGCGACTTCTGCCTCCAGCTGGACGATTTTGAGGACCGTCACCTGATTTACGGTGACGGGGTGCTGATCCACCAGCACGGTGTGGTCGGCCGCCGCCAGTTGCACGAGTATTATTTCCACGGGCTGAACCACTAGCGTGTGATCGAGCTGGGGCTCGTCCGCTAGTACGGCTGTGAGTCGTACGGGGAGATCGCTGTTCAGAATTTCGGTCTTGATTTTGATTGTTCATACTATTGTTGTTACGTTGTAATTATTAGTTTGAAAAAATTGGCCAGACATCGTTCTCACTCATATACCAGTCGCTGATCGTACTGAAACGTTCGCTCGGGCGGACCAGCCGCACAATCGGTAACGTCGTGACATCTTTGCGAACTACGTAGGTGAACGTCGGACTGTATAAAAATAGTGCGGGCGCCTCACTAGTTATGATCGACTCAAAGTCGATTAAAGCCTCTGTCTTTTCGTTTTGATCTTGGGTGGTACGAGCAGTTTCGAGTAGGTCATCAGTCGCAATGTTGGTGTAGTTGGCGATGTTTAATCCGGGGTCATCTTTTTGTGATGAGTGCCAAAATGGATATAAATCTAGTTGTCGCCCAATATCGGTCCCAAATAACAGCGCTTCATAATCACGTGGGCGAATAATCACCTGCACTAAATCAGATTGCTCAAACAGGGCAATGCTTACCTTGACGCCGAGAGTTTCCCAGGCAGCGCGGATATACTCAGCGGTTTCTTCAAAGACTTTAGTATTGGCAGTTGTGATAGTGATGGCAAGAGTCGTGTCTTCATCGTCGATTTCCTTTTGCCAGGTTTTATCAGCTTGTTGTTTCCAACCTGCGTTAATCAGAATGTTCTCAGCCTGTCGAATTGGATTCGTGGTAGTGGCTGCCGGTGCGGTAGTGGTCGAACTGCTTGCAGATTCTACCTTAAGAAACCCAGTCGGGATAGGTGAGTTGCTGGGGACACCGTAGCCGCTAAGAACAGACTCAACTAAATCCGCCCGATTAATGGCAACACTAAGTGCTTGACGGACCGCGTCGTCGCGCAAGGCGGCAGACTTGTTCTGATTCAAGAAGACTGAGAACACTCGCGGTAACGGCTGCTCGATGACTTCGTAGATATCAGTATTGATTTCATTGAGATCAGTGTCGGGTATAGCAGTAGTAGCGGCAAAAGCTTTTTCAGTAAAGGCTACTTGCAGTGTTTCAACGTTTGGATAAAATTTCAAAATTATATTTGAGATCTTTGCGTCTGCTTGGCTGTCACTAAAAGCTTTGAGTGTATAGGCATCAATTAAGCCTGACTTGTTATAAGTAACACTATCAAGAGCGTATGGTCCAGAGCCGATTGGTTCAGTATTGTTTTGACTAAAAGGAATTTGATCAACTGTGAGATCACTCCAGATATGTTTTGGTAGAATTCCAACCGTGAGGTTTTCAATAAAAGGAGTATAAGCTTCTTCGAGAACTAGGTTGAGTTCGGTATCACTAATTACTTCAACCATGACGTTGTTCCAATTACCGCGCAGCGGACTTTTTAAAAGTGGGTCTTGGATCAGAGCGATTGTATAGGCGACGTCAGTTGTGGTGAGTGGTGTATCGTCATGGAAGCGAACGTTATCTCGCAGGATCACGTTATACACCAAACCGTCGTCAGAAATAGTAATTGAACTGGCAATGTCGGGAATCAGTTCACCATTGGCACTTACCTTCATTAGCCCCGAGTACAAGAGAGCCGACACATCTTGGTCAGCACGCGTAATGGCCAGAATCGGATTAACAAAGCGCGGTGTGCCGATAATTCCTTCGGTAAATGTCCCACCGTCTGTCGGGACGGTACTTTTTTGACTGTTATTAAAAAGCATCGCCGTATAGAGCGTGGACAGGATAAAGGTAAGGAGAACGAATACAAAAATGACTCGGTCGCTTGGTAAGCGATTAGCCATAAAGGCAAAGTATCGATCTATAATTGGACGTTTATCATCCAAAACGGGTCGTTCCATAACGATTGCAGAAAACTATTAGTTCCGGTAAGTCTTCGGACAGTCCTTTAAAAGGCAACGTTCAAAATTGCTAAGACAACAAAGAGGATTGCAACTACGATTGAAAATCGGAAGAGGAAAAGCTCTGCGCCCCGGCGCTTGTGAAATGCTGCACTAAAGTTATCGCCCCCAAAGGCACCACCAAGGCTCGATCCACGTTGTTGTAGCAAAATAGCGGCTACGAGTAGGATGGAGAGAATGATTTGTGCATACGGTAGTGCTGGAAGCACGACTGACTGTATGAATTCCATGTGGAGCGATAATAGCAGAAAGGGGGATGGGTGGCAAGTAATTCTATATTCACAACTGGCATTCTCGCTGCTGCATAAATAGTAAGCGCAGGTTAAAAGATCATCAGTGTGGTGGAGCGAGATTTGGTCTCGCAAATTTCGGAAATATTGCAATAGCACTAGCTTGTCGTATAATGACGGCGCCTCAGGGAGGTAGTAGCACAATCGTGAGATTTTGCTGCTTTGAAGATGTTATTGACTAACTTATCGTTCATTATTTAGACATATGGCAGAAAAACTATCTATTAAACCACTGGGAGATCGAGTGGTGATCCGACCGCTGACTGAAGATGAATCAATCGGAACTACGTCTCCATCAGGTATTATTGTGCCTGATTCAATCAGTAAAGATGAAAAAAACGAACAGGGAATTGTGGTTGCTATCGGCGCTGGCCGATGGGACGACGATGGAGAAAAGCGGATTCCAATGGAAGTGAAAGAAGGTGACCGCGTTATTTTCAATTCATGGCGCGACAAAATCAAAGTTGGTAAAGAAGAATTTTCCGTTATTTCAGAATCGGATATTTTGGGTGTTATTCAATAAGCTAATACCCGAAGGGTATATTGCGAATTGATGTCCGAATGTGTGCCATTCCTAGCACATATTCCTGGACGAGCTAATTAACAGCATTAAAATTGTACACATGGCAAAAGAAGTAATTTTTGGAGAAGACGTAAAAAAGAAACTACAGAAGGGTGTAGATACGGTAGCCAATGCAGTAAAAGTCACGATTGGTCCGCGCGGACGCAACGTAATTTTGGACAAAGGCTATGGTGGTCCCATGATTACCAATGATGGTGTTTCGATCGCTAAAGAAATCACCCTGAAAGACAAGTTTGAAAACATGGGGGCGGAGATCGTGAAGGAAGTAGCCAACAAGACCAATGAACTCGCTGGTGACGGTACTACGACCGCAACTATTCTTACTCAAGCGCTCGTCAATGAAGGACTGAAGCAAACCACTATGGGGTTGAATTCAATGGCAGTGCGAACTGGAATGGAGCACGCAGCTGTTGATGTAGTAGCTGCATTGAAAGAAATGGCAACGCAGATCAACAATGTTGAAGAAATCAAGCAGGTAGCCACTATTTCAGCAGAAAGCGAAGAAATCGGTGGCAAAATTGCCGAAACGATCGACAAGGTTGGAAAGGATGGCGTTGTAACAGTCGAAGAAGGTCAATCATTTGGGATTGAGACTGAACTCACCGAAGGAATGGAATTTGATCGGGGATACGTGTCGCCATATATGGTAACCAACCCAGAGCGAATGGAAGCAGAGTACAAGGATGCGCAGATTCTTGTTACTGACAAGAAGATCGCCTCAGTGCAAGAAATCCTGCCGCTCTTAGAGAAGATTGCCCAATCTGGCAAGAAAGAATTAGTAATTATTGCTGATGATGTCGAAGGTGAAGCTCTCACAACATTTGTAGTAAACAAATTAAAAGGTGGTTTCTCAGTCTTGGCGGTGAAAGCTCCAGGGTATGGTGATCGAAAGAAAGATGTCCTGCAGGATATTGCCATTATGACTGGCGGAGAGCTAATTTCAGATGATCTTGGCCTCAAGCTCGAAAATGTGGAATTGGCGCAACTTGGCAAAGCTGATCGCGTCGCATCGACTAAAGATAATACGGTAATTGTTGGTGGCGGTGGATCAAAGGCTGATATTGAAAACCGTGTCACAACCCTGCGTTCACAACTCGAAGCTGCAACCTCAAAGTTCGATAAAGAAAAAATTGAAGAACGAATCGCGAAGCTTGCTGGCGGGGTTGCGGTGATTAAGGTAGGGGCTGCGACAGAAACTGAGATGAAATATCTTAAGCTTAAGATCGAAGATGCTGTAAATGCAACTCGGGCAGCAATCGAAGAGGGGATTGTACCTGGCGGAGGAACGAGCTTAGCTAAAGCAGCCGCTCTCGTCGGAGCGCGCGTGGGTAAGGACCTTACTGCTGAAGAGCAAGTTGGCTATAACATCGTCCTTAAAGCACTTGAAATGCCACTCTGGCAGATTGTAGAGAACACTGGGAAGCACGATGGTGCCGTGATTGTGCAGAAAGTGAAAGAAGCTGGTGGTAACGCAGGGTATGACGCTGCGAAAGGCGAAATGTGTGCCGATATGATCAAGGCGGGGATTATTGACCCGGTGAAAGTTGAACGAGCAGGCGTGGAACACGCGGTGTCTGCTGCTGCGATTTTACTCACCTCTGAATGTGCGATCGCTGATGAACCTGAAGACAACAAGCCGTCAATGCCAGATATGAGTGGCATGGGCGGCGGTATGGGCGGAATGTACTAAATTCCATAAAAAAGAGTAAAACAATTGAAGAAAATAAAAAGGCGGCCACATGGCCGCCTTTTTGCTGGGACATGACTACAACATTGTCAAATTTTTGGTATACTTTAGCTACTTAATTGAATTAATTTTAGATTTATGACACTTACGTGGATTATTCTTGGAGCAATCGGAGTCTTAGCGTTGTACGCGATTTTCGCTTACAACAACTTTATTAAACTCACCCAGCGTACTAAAGAAGCGTGGGCTGATATTGACGTCCAACTCAAGCGCCGGTATGACCTGATCCCAAACCTGATCGAGACCGTAAAGGGCTACGCTGCTCATGAACGAGAAACCTTCGACGCGGTTACGAGTGCCCGCGCAGCAGCGACGCAAGTACACGTTGATCCGTCAAACATTACGCCTGAACAAATTCAGGCTATGGCTGGAGCAGAAGCAGCTCTTGGTGGAGCTTTGAGTAAATTGCTCGCAGTTGCAGAAGCCTACCCGGACCTCAAAGCTAGTCAAAACTTCTCAGAACTACAAACCGAGCTGACTGACACCGAAAACAAAATCCAAGCAGCTCGACGCTTCTACAACACCAATGTGCGCGACCTAGCGATTGCTTTGCAATCTTTCCCAAGCAATATCATTGGAAATATGTTTGGCTTCAAAGAGGAAGCATACTTTGAGTTAGAAGAAAATTCAGTTGAACGAGAAAACGTAAAAGTAAGTTTCTAATTAAATTAAAGAGAACAAATGAGTACTGGTAATCTTTACACTCACCAAAGTTCAAATATCTTCAAAACCTATCTGTTAATGGGGAGTTTCTTGCTGTTTGTAATCCTGATTGGATATTCCGCAGCCTGGTACATGGGTAATCCGGTAATTCTATACATCGCTGTCATCTTTGCCTTTGGGATGAATATTTACAGTTATTGGTTTTCTGACAAGCTCGTGTTGCGGATGACGAACGCTGTTGAGGCTGATCCGGGGCAATACCGTGAACTAATTAATGTCGTTGAGAATCTCTCGATTACAGCTGGTTTACCGATGCCAAAAGTCTATGTGGTCAATGACCCGGCCCCAAACGCCTTTGCTACTGGCCGCAACCCTGAGCACGCTGTGGTAGCCGCGACCACTGGTCTCTTACAAATCCTAGATCGTAACGAGCTTGAAGGCGTGATGGCTCATGAACTCGCGCATGTCGGCAATCGCGACATGTTGGTGATGACGGTCGCCGTAGTACTCGCAGGTTTTGTAGCTCTTTTGGCTGACTTCCTATCCCGGGCCTTTCTCTTTGGCGGCGGTGACAATCGCGATCGAAGCCCGTTGTTTTTGATTCTCGGGATTGTGGGAATCATCTTGGCACCGCTCGCAGCTCAGCTGATCCAACTAGCGATCTCGCGGAAGCGTGAGTATCTGGCAGATGCGACCGGTGCGTTGCTAACGCGGTACCCTGAAGGTCTCGCCTCAGCACTCGAAAAGATTTCCGGTGCAGCCCGACCAATGCAGAAGAAAAGCCACGCAACGGCTCACCTATTTATTTCAGATCCGTACGCTGAAGGTCAGAAGCAGAGTTTTATGCAAAAACTAGGCGGCCTCTTTCAGACGCATCCGCCTGCTCAGGAACGAATTTCCCGCTTGCGGGGAATGAGTATTTAGCTTTATGCCAGAGAGATTCCATTCACCAGCAAAAAAAGAGTCTGCTGACACAGTGTTACAAAGAGAAGCCAGAAATACCTTTGAATTAATTTTAAAGGCGAATAGACTAGTTCCTAATACATATAGTGCCATCAGAGTTTGCGGAGCATTTGGTGTAGTACAGGCAGCCCAGGCAAATATTGATTACATGTCACTTTCTAAGCAGCTAACGGCACAAAAGAAAGAGTTTGGAATTGAATTAAAAGCTGCTAGAGATATTGGGCATACTGCTGCTGCTAGACAAAATACTCGAACTGCTGAGCAGGACACACAGGTAGTTGAAAATACAATTAATGATCATTTGACAAAAGGTATTGAGTTCGCAATACATTTGTATGAGTCTATACCAGGAAAAATTAATGAATCAATCACAGATACTAATAGTTTCATATTAGAATTTCTTGCAGGTTTGATGACTATTCTTCAAAGTCCTGAGATGGATAGTGCTCGAAATGAGTATTGGGAAGGACTGATAGAAGCGTTTAATGATGACATGGGATTTCCTCCAGAAACTATTCGTGATGGGTTAGGGGCTAATCTTAGTGAGGAGTGGATAGAACAGTACAAAGCTTCAGAGTATTTTAAAGTAATCAGCAGTAAGCTAAAAAAAGGTGTTGATATTAGCAATGAATTAAAGCTGGCGACATCACAATTTCCGTCAATTTAAAAGATGAGGGGCCGGCGATCGCAATCGCCGGCCCCTATGTGTCAGGGCCACTTTGCAGCAGCAAGCGCGCAGCACAGGAAAAGCACGCCTGCGGTTGGTACTGAAAAATACCAACCACCTGACAACAGTGTTTCAGTCATTTGACCCTCCTCCTTATTAGGTGTCTTTCAAAGTCTACTTAAAATTTGAAAAACTGCAATTTATGCCCGATCACTTGCTATACTTTTGACATGACGCCCTCAATGTACAAACAAACGTTTCCTGATGAAGCCACACTCGAAAAAGTAGTCGCAGAGCAACTCAGTGACATCACCCATAGTGTCAAAAATGAAATTGGCCATTTAGAGGCAGACTATAAGCGTATAAAAAGAAATCAAAAAATTGCCGGTATACTTGGTGTTATTTTTGTGTTGCTATGAGTTCAGCGGAGGTAATATTCGGCTTTTGCTCTTCGTCACTCATTAATCCTAAAATTACACCAATTCTTTTTAAAAACAAGGAGTTATGAGTCATCGGTATCATGGAATTTGCTTGACAAAACATATAAATTGTAGTTTTCTTCTCACTGGAAGCAACACTCTTCTGGAAGAGAGAAAGGAAAACACATGAGACCTGGCGGAAGCATAATGGGTTTCCGTGGGAAACCACAGCCCGAACGCACAAGTCTTCTGAAAGGAAGCGATGATCCCGTGAGCGTGGAGATCTACGATGCTCACGGGGAGACGACGGAGTCCGTCATGGACTCGCTCTTGACGGGCAATGAGGGATATCTCGGCCCAGACCGCCTTCATACGAAAACCGGGCGTTACTATGCCTGGCTCGAATGTGTCCAGGAACAGCTCCGTAGCCACCATATGCCGCCGGACTTCAGGGTAGCATATCTGAACCGCAGACACCTCGGTCTCACGAGGGACGAACTGCGCAAGCGGTGGAAGAATGGGAGCAAAGGGGTGAGCGTGCGGAAGGTAATGAATCGCCTCGACGCGTTCAACCGGAAGCACGGAACCGAACTGCGTCCATGCCGGCCGGGCGTCCCGTTTGCGCTGAGAAAGATCGACATTCATTGCGCTCCGTTCCATTACGGATTTTTGGGCACGGGACTGCTTGACAGGGATGGTCGCAAGTCGACTATCCATCTCAGCGCACCTCTTGACACGGTCCATCTTTCACGCTCCCTCCACTCACAGCCAGTGGCGAACGAGTTTTGGGACGACGGGTACTGGGAACAGGGCGGTGCGGAGAAGTTCGTTTTTGAGTGTTAGCCCGCTACGGCGGCAGGGACAAGCCTGCTGACTGTGGTGGGCTTTTCTCTTTTATATTTGGGCTATACTAAGCGTGCAAACGAACAATTTCTGACACGTTTTTTCTAATGGCTGTTTCGGACGATCAAAGCGTGTCTTTGTTCGGTTGCACCGGAGCAGCCATTAGAGAAAGTTGAGTAAACAAATTAGCAACCCCAAAATTTCCTTTCAACTTTTTGGCGGCTTCCCCCGCACCCCCTTCCACTCAGAGAGCGAGAAGTTAATCTCTGCGGAGAGAGGGGGATTCGAACCCCCGATACGCGTAAACGTATACATCCTTTCCAAGGATGCGCGATCGACCACTCTGCCATCTCTCCAGTGCTCGGTATCATACCGCATGACAAAACTTTGCCAAAATTATTGATATACTAAGCTTAATGAAAGCCCGAGATTGGTTTATTCTCATATTTACCTTCGTGGTGGCATTTTTTTGTGGGATGTATTTGTATGTCACAAACTTTAAACCAAACTACGATGCGACAGATGTTCCGGATGCGGCTGTAACTGGAGACTTGGGGGTGATTGGGGTTCGGTATGGTGAAGCAGGAGCATCATTCCGGGTTCGGGAAGATGGTAGTTATGATTATATTGCTGCTGGTGAATCTGCTGAGAGAGCGTCAGGGGAGTTGCCGGGTGATCTAGAACGAGCCTTGGCTCGCGCCGTCGCAGCGGCCGATCTGGCTGCTTTGGCTGAACCGTCAGGGCGGACAGACTGTGTAGAGTCCACGACTGATGTGGAGTACAACATTGAGTATCAGGCGGTCGACTATTCGCTTGATACTTGTACCACTGTCTTTTCTCATGCGACTCCGCTTGGAGAAGTGTTACTTGAGATATGGAAATTTGTAGAAAATCCTGACGCATTCACGCTGTCAATCTCTAATAGCCCTGGCGGTCTTGATACACCTGACAGTGAAGCAGCTGAAGAGTACGGCTCCTCTTGGACGTTGCGCGGGTATTTTGAGCGTGGCTTTAAAGATACTGGTTTTCGTGAATAATGTATGAGGAGTCTTGTTTTACTTTTATTATTACTGGGCGGCCAATCTGCTTTTGCCGCTGATGATTTTGTGGTTGCTCCTGAATCAGTACGTGACGTGATTGAGATCGAAGATCCTGCCCAAGAATGGACATACTATGGTGAACTCAAAGGATTTCAACATACCTATGAATTCACTATTACCGAACCCATTGAACTATATTTCCAGATTCGTGAACCCAAAACTGCTGAAACAGCCCAAGCAAATTTCAGCGGCCTTGTGGTCCGGGGACGAGATAGCGGTCGGGGGGTAGAAGCAGTTGTGCGACTGCCGGCGCGTTCTGTGCCTTGGGACGAGTATACTGACACAAGTGAAGCTGTGTCTTATTTTATTGGGCCGGAGTACCGAGAAGAAATCAAGCCGGGGTTTTATCGATTGGAAGTCAGCACTCCAGTTAATCAGGGTAAGTATGCCTTAACTATCGGTACCGTTGAGTCGCCTGGAGCCGACGGGTATTGGTTCACACTTTCTCGGACGTATGCGATCAAACGCTTCTTGGGGCAACCGCCGCTGGCAATGATAACAGTGCCGCAAGTTTATATTCCACTTGGGTTGAGCCTCTTAGCAAGTGCCCTGTGGTATTGGTGGCGTCGTAGACCAACAGAAAATAGCTAAGGTATACTGAGAGTATGAAAAAGTCGTGCGCGATGTGTCTAATGCCATTTGTGAAAGATAGCGGAGAACGCGAGTCAAAGGAATATTGCAGCTATTGTTTTCGTGACGGGAAGTTGCTGGGTGCAGAATTGACACTGGCTGAGTTTCAGGATGTTTCGTTTCGGAGCATGAGGAAAAGTGGCCTAGTGTGGCCGCTGGCTAAGGTATATGCTTTTTCGATTCGATTTGCACCGTATTGGCGCACTAAAGATCGATCATGAGTATGTGGTATGTCTACATGGTGCGCTGCAGTGATAGCTCACTCTATAGCGGGATTACGACTGATCCAAAGCGACGACTCGAGGAACATAATAGTGATAATAAAAAAGGCGC
>CAYGJY010000003.1:0-16927 GCA_964350645.1 uncultured Candidatus Saccharibacteria bacterium
TCGCTTAGCGACGAATTAAGCCACGCGCTCCACCGCTTGTGCGAGCCCCCGTCTATTCCTTTGAGTTTTAAGCTTGCGCTCGTACTACCCAGGCGGTCTGCTTAACGGGTTACCTACGCCACGGAGAGGGTCGATACTCCCCATAGCTAGCAGACAGCGTTTAGGGCGTGGACTACCGGGGTATCTAATCCCGTTCGCTACCCACGCTTTCGTGCCTCAGCGTCAAGATAGTGCCAGTGAACTGCCTTCGCATTTGGTATTCCCTATGATATCAACGGATTTCACCCCTACACCATAAGTTCTGTTCACCTCTCACTTCTTCTAGTTATACCGTTTCGAATGCGAGCCTGAGGTTGAGCCTCAGGATTTAACACCCGACTAATATAACCGCCTACGCACCCTTTACGCCCAGTGAATCCGGGTAATGCTCGGGGCTTCTGTATTACCGCTCCTGCTGGCACAGAATTGGGAGCCCCTTATTCATGAAGTAACGTCAATAAACTTCCTCCTTCATAAAAGGTGTTTACGCCCCTAAGGGCTTCATCCACCACGCGGCGTCGCTCCGTCAGACTTTCGTCCATTGCGGAAGATTCTCGACTGCGGCCTCCCGTAGGAGTATGGACCGTGTCGCAGTTCCATCGGTGGGGGTCAGGCTCTCACCTCCCCTAGCCGTCGTAGCCTTGGTACGCCGTTACCGTACCAACAAGCTGATAGCCCGCAGGCCATTCCCAAAGCGATAAATCTTTACTCCGAAGAGACTATCACGTATTACTCCGACTTTCGCCGGGTTATCCGTGACTTTGGGGTATGTACCTACGTGTTCCTACCTCGTCTGCCATGGGTCTAAACCCATTCGACTTGCATGCCTCATCCACGCCGCCAGCATTCACCCTGAGCTAGGATCAAACTCTAATTAAAGACAGGAACTAGGTATTGCTACCTAGTGAAGTGATCCATAAATGGATCATCTACTTACCTGTTGTTTGTGGTATTTGTGCGGAGTGTACTTGTCTCAACGCACTCACAAACAATCCAAGGATAAGACAAAAGAGAATGTACGAAACAATTCGCTTTTGTCTTTGTAACAGTTCCGGTTATAGAACTGCTACGTGCTGATGCATACCATCCTCGACTAATAAATTAATCGAAAATTTGTATGTTCCAAACCAACTAGGTTGCTAGTATGTTGATTTGGATTATTTAATTATATGGAAACCATACAATCCTCACTCACTCAGTCATACAAAAGTAAACTTTTGCGCGACGTTCGTTCGTAAGATTGTCAAAATACGCTGCTACCCTTGAGAGGGTTTTGCAGGAACTTACCCCGTGCAGAAAGCGCATTAAAACTGCGCTTCCAAACCTCTCAATAACAGTCGCGGTATTATACAGATTGAAAAAATATTTGCAACCCTTCAACGGGTAGACTACGTGTCGCAGAGATAGATCACCGCGTTGTCATCATCATATGCACACGCTTCGCTTGTAGTCGCCATATTGGGGCCACACGAAACCAATACACTTGAGCCAGTATCAGAGTCAGCATCAGTAATACCCTTACAGCCCTTGGTAGCTGCTAAACACTGATAATCCTCATCAAGAAAATAAGGTGTGCCCCAGGGATCGACGGCTGATCCGACGTACGGACCAGCCCAGTTTGGAACCGAATTACCATCGGACACCAAACTCCCAGCAGGAGTATTTAAGTTGATCTCATTACCAAGACCAGGATTATCCCGACAGTACGAACCTGCACCATTCGGGTATTCTTCGGTATCCCCATAGTGTTGCTCCATAGCGTTACGGAGGTTGTAGAGCTCAGACTCAGCGGCCGCATAAAGTGCCTTCTCGCGAGCATTATTAATCGCGCCCAAAACCACCGTCGCTAAAATCCCGATTATCGCAATCGACACCAGTAACTCGATGATCGTCATTCCAGCAGTTTTCAGCTGCGGCGTATTCATAGCTTAACTATAATATGACGCCGACCGATCTTGAAGGGTGCTATTTGTATAAATGCATACATCAGTGAAACTAATTGTTTACCCAGCCGACATAAGAAAAGCCCCAACAGAAACACGTTGGCAAGTACACAAACACGTACTTGAAAACTTTTCAGCTGGGGACGGAGCAAGCGGAACCGCCCCGCCGACGGGTCGATGGGGCCGGACTTGTGCGTGCTACAATTCTCCCTATGACTCGCGCTGCGTTTATTCATATTTTGACCGAAATCGGTCCCATTTTGGCCTTTTTTGTAGTGGCTCAATTCTATTCTTTTAGTACGGCAGCACTGGTTTTTGCGCTCACGACCCTCTTGATGCTAATCGTCAGTTACCTCTACGAACGACATATCCCCACTCTGCCACTGGTCACTGGTATATTTATTACTATCTCCGGTCTCCTCACCTACTTCTACCACGACCCAGACATCCTGATCTTTTCAGATACCCTGTATTACTTCATCGGTGCCGGAGCGCTTGGCTATGGACTCTACAAAGAGCGCTATTACCTCAAAACTCTTTTTGGTCGCACCTTCGCAATGTACGATGAAGGTTGGGAAATCCTCACCTACCGCTGGCTGATCGCGTTTTCAATTTTTGGAATTGCGAACGAAGTTGTCCGGATCACTGCGTCACCTGAGTTTTGGGTGAAATACCGGGTGGTAAAAATTATCCTCATCGGTATTTTTGCCTTCTATCAATTCACCCTCTCTGGCAAATATCGCATTGAGGGCGAATCAAACAAGTGGGGTTTGCGTATCACGCCACTTTCAAAACAAAACCCTAAGGAGCACAACGTAACTCAGAGCCATACGCCCACGTTGTAACTCCCTCAAAACCACTACTATCGACGCAGTAGAATTCACCAGTGCTCAACCTGGTCTCGATAGCATAATCAGTTCGGTTCTCAGTACATCGATACACTGAAGCATCAATGCCAATTGAACGACACAAACCACCATAGTCGAGAATTTTGTTTTTATAGAGCTGCGCTGAGTAAGACATTCCTTGTAACGTTGTGCGGTGGGAAATATCTTCTGCACTCAAATGTGCATCCATGGCAGCACTGTCACCAAGACCTACAAACCGCAACAGTGCATCACTTTCTCCGAGAGCAATAAACACAAAGAGGCCAAGTACACTGAGCACAATCACTAGCCTGACCAGTAGACCAATAAAACCAATCCCTCCCTCACCTCGCACTACCGGGATCGTGTCTGGACCCCCAAAAGAATCAAACTGAGTTTTTTGAGTTTGTACATTAGCTTTGGCGTTTGATTCATTATCTTTTTGTAAAGCAAAATAAGTATCATAGTGATCATCAAGATTTTCACCATACTCCAGTAAAACAACACGGATTTCTGGAGCGGTTTTCCCAGCAGCTAACTCCTGCTTAATGATTTTCGTTACGTCAGTATTCATGTAAGTAGTCTACATTAGACATTTGTGTAAATACAGTTAAAATGTGCACCGTATGTCACACCCTGAAACTATCGTTATGTCAGTGGGCGGATCGATGATCGTCCCTGATCAGATTGATACTGATTTTTTAACCAATCTTAAACAGCTCATCACTGAAGAAATTGCCGCTGGAAAGCGGTTTGTCATTATTACAGGTGGCGGAAAAACCTCACGACGCTACGTTAATGCTGCAAGAGCATTTACAAATGTAACCCAAACTCAGATGGATGAAATCGGGATCGCTGCATGTCAAATGAACGCAGCCTTGTTACGACCAATTCTTAGCGACGTCGATGTGCTCATAAATCCAGATGTAGACTTATATCAACCGGGTGCCAGCAGTGACCGTGCTGCCACCCGGACAGCCGTGCGGCATGGGGCTAAAAAAGTAATCAACCTTTCTAATATTTCACATGTCTACACCGCTGATCCTAAAAAAGATCCCGCCGCCGAAAAACTTGAAGATATTACCTGGGCTGATTTCCGGGAAATAATTCCCAAAGAATTTACCCCAAATTTATCTTCACCGTTTGACCCAGAAGCCGCTAAAGAAGCCCAAGCTCATGACATCGAAGTTGCTACTATTAGCGGTGAAAATCTGACTGAACTAAAAAAATACTTAGCTGGCGAATCCTTTGTTGGGACTCGGATTCATAATTAGATTGACCTACTCACAAAAGGCGGCGAACACAGCTCGCCGCCTTTTGTGATATATCTGAAACTTTTTCTTCCAAGACGCGTATAATTACTATATGAAAAAAATAATTCTTGTCCTCCTGGCTCTGGCACTTATCGCTTTTGCCTACTGGACCATCTCACCTCTGTTTATTACAAAAGTAGCTGACGAACCTCTACCGGCGGCAGCACTGCCAATCGATCCCAATCAGAGTACTACTGAAGTCGCCGAGCCAGAACTAGAAAGTGAAGCTGATGCAGCTGCCAACACGAGCGAAGTGCGGACCCTGCCAGATACGTCAGCACCGAGAATCAGCCCGATTCAAGATACCCCCGGCCATGCAGCCAGTGGTAACGTTCGTATCGTAACTACCCCTGAAGAGCAAATCATCCGCTACGAAGACTACAATGGCACCAATGGCCCAGACCTCAAAATCTACCTCGCTAAAGACTTAGACGCGACTGACTATATTGACCTTGGTCCAGCTCGCGCCAACCAAGGGAACATTAATTACTCAGTCCCGATGGATGTTGATATTAACGATTACCAGTATGTCCTAACCTGGTGCGAAGCCTTCGGCGTCCTCTTCGACTACGCAGAGATTAATTAATCACATCTCGCTCCTTTAACCAATCAAAAATAATTTGATCAACTGCAGATGTCTTATCTTTATCAGCATAGGTTAGCCAAACCATTTCTTCGATTTCAGCGTCAGGCTTGAGTATACCCACGTATTGTCCAGTAAAACACCTCATAATCACCTTCGCCCCTTCTGCCTTACCATGAGCCTCAGCTTCAAACGTACCTAACTCTTCAATGGTCTCGAACACAAGATCAACTGAAAGTTCTTCTTTAATCTCCCGTGTCAAAGTCTCTTCTGCCGTCTCATTACCTTCTGGCTTTCCTCCAGGAAAATAATACGCATCTTTTCCTTTTGAACGAGTACTTAATACTTGTCTATCAACAATATGAATCCAAGCTGATTTGTGGATCGTGTTCACGTCTGTATTTGTTTAAGAATCTCATCAACTTGATCATGTAACTCTTCCAACGTCCCGTTGTTCTGGACCACAAAATCGGCGGCTTTAATCGCATCAAAAATATTACTTTTAGTTGGATCGCCAGTCCCTTCTTCTTCGCGTTTTTGTTGGGCAATAAATTCTTCTTTCGTGACGTTGTCTTTCACACTACCGCGAGCGGTGATACGCTCGTAGCGAATATCAGAATCAGCCGTGACACCAATCACTTTCCCACCAAGACGTTTAATATAATTCACCTCTGCCGGAGAGTGCTGCGATTCGATAATCACATCAACACAGTCATCATTTTTCTGGCACCGAGCATACACTTCTGCGGTTGGCCCTCCCGGACTGGCTGCCCGAAATTCATTCGCAATTCGATTCATCCCCTCTCGATTCACGTCTTCACCACGCTCAATAAGCACCTCAGTCAACATATCGCTAACTGAGTGATGCGTAAAACCTTTTTTCTCCTTCAAATACTCAACAACGGTACCTTTTCCGCCGCCAAGTGAGCCAGTAATTCCTACTATCATCACTCTAAATTACCAAATCCCAAGGCATCATACAAATTCTGTTGAGCTTCAGGCCGCTGCTCTATGAGTGAGAGGGTTGCCGCAGCAACCGGTAACTCCACCTTGAGGTTAGCCGCGATGATAGCGATTGCCTCAGCTGAAGCTACTCCTTCAGCCGTCAATTCAGTCATAGACTGACCTGAAGCTAATGCATAGCCATACTGATAATTACGACTTTCATTTGAACCACAAGTCAAAATCAAGTCTCCTATCACTCCTGGTCGCACCACTTGAGCTTCGCCTTCAAGCGCCTTAATCAGCTTGGTATACTCCCGCAAGGCCATCACCTGCACATGGGCATGGGTGTTCTGTCCACCGCCACTTCCCGCGACGTACCCAGAAGCGACTGCATAAATATTTTTCATGGCTGACGCCAGCTCTAGCTCCAGGACTGTGCCAAGTTTTTCTAATATAAAATATGGCCTGGTTAGCAATTTTGTAACTGTATCAACAGCCTGGTCACTCTCACCGGCAATACTTACTGTAGTAGGAACCTTAGCTTCTATCTCACTAGCAAATGACGGACCCATGACCGCAACATACTCACACTCACCAAGAACTTCGGTGACTATTTGGTGTGGCAAGGCACCGGTGCTTTTCTCAATCCCTTTACTGCAGTTAACTACTACCTGTGTGTTTTGTAACATCGCGTGGTGCTCAGTCAACGCAGCACGCATATACTGGACAGGTACTGCCAAAAATAATATATCAACTGGCCCCGAAAACGCATCCCCAACGTCAACATACTCAGGCTGGTGACCGTTAGCTTCGAGTAAAGACCCAATCGCTGCCCCAAACACGCCATGTCCTAAGAAGCTAATTTGCATAGACTAGTTCACCTCTTTAGCTGTCTCACGGTTAGCAATATAAAGCAGGAGTGGGTTCGCGAGAAAAATAGATGAATATGTTCCAGCCAAAACGCCAACAATCAAAATAAGTGCGAAGGTTTCAGTGACTGCACCCCCGAAAATATAGAGAGTAATGAGTGCAAGCAAGGTAGTGAAGGACGTGTTGATTGAGCGTAAGAGCGTGTCTGACACCGACATACCAACAATCTCTGAAAACGGCTTCGTAAATGTATAGGTGACTTCTTCACGCATTACTCCTGCTTCAGTAATTTTCTTTTTATGTTCTTCACGATGCAGTATCAAATTTTCTCGTACTCGATCAAACACCACAATCGTGTCATTAACCGAATACCCTAAGACAGCCAACAAAGCCATCACAAATAACACATCAACTTCAACCCCAGCAATAACACCCAATAAACTCATTAGGGCAGTCGGCAACAGCACGTCGTGTACCAGAACCAGAATAGTAATACCACCGTATACCCACGAACCAACTGGTTTCCCTACCCCAGAAAAAGCGATGGCAACATAAATAATGATTACCATGATCACTCCAGCAATTGCCCAGACTGCCTTACTCTTAAGCTCTTCACCGATAACTGGACCAATTGAGGTAAATCGAACTAACTCAGCTTCACTACCTGCTCCCGTTACGACTGATTCGACCGATTGCCGTTCTGTCTCAGAAAGATCACGTGTTCGCAAGATATAGCCATCACGGCCAGTGTCATCAACTGAAGCACGGAGTGAGTACCCTCCTAAATCAAGAGTATCGAGCTCAATTTCAAGATCGGTCACTGCGGGGCGTTCGGTGTAGGCTACTTCAGTTAATGACCCCCCAGTGAAGTCGATACCCAAATTAAGGCCGAAGAAAGACACTATGCAAAGTGACGCGACTACAATCACCGCACTAATCGAAACAAATATTTTACTGTAGGTGATAGCAAACATATTAAAAACCTGATGTGAATAATTTAGATACTAGTGACTTTTCTTTTTCTTCAGTAGATGGCAAGGCCAACAACAGTGTCCGAGTCACACCAAGGGCTGTAAGCATCGACAAGATAACTCCTATCCCAAATACAAGTGCAAACCCTTTAACAATAGACGTGCCAAACCAAAATAGAATAATTGCTGAAAGGAGGCTGGTGATGTTTCCATCGCGAATGGCACTCCATGCTCGTGCGAAGCCGATACGGGCTGCATCACGACTGTTGCGACCATTACGGTACTCCTCTTTCATGCGTTCAAACACAAGCACGTTAGCATCAACTGCCATACCAATTGAGAGAATGAAGCCTGCCAAACCAGCTGCCGTCAGTGTTACCGGGATTAATTTGAATAACGCTAACATAACAATCACATACGAAAGCAATGCGACTGCTGCAATTGCCCCCGGCAATCGATACCAGAGCAGCATAAACAAAATGACTAACCCAAGACCATACATAGCAGCTGTAATTCCCTTACCCAGCACTTCAGCACCAAGTGATGCGCCGATAGTCTGTGTGCTTACGAGTGAAATCGGTACTGGTAATGCTCCGAAATTTAGGTTTTGGGCTAAGTCCTTTGCTTCATCAGCGGCAAATCCACCCGAGATAATCGCACTACCGCCGGCAATCGCTTCATTAATACGTGGTGCTGAAATAATTTCGCCATCAAGAAAGATAGCCAAATTTTCACCAACGTTGTCTCGAGTGATTTGTTCGAATAAATCGGCACCTTCAGAGTTAAAACGAATTGACACGATTGGTTCATTGGCTAAACCAGCCCCTCCATTCTGACCAGCAAACTCGAGCGCCGCGCTCTCTAAATAGCGACCGGTGAGACCGGTATCAAGATACATCTCACCCGGTTCAGCAGCAGCTGGTGCAGCTACGCCAGTGGACGAAGCTAAACTAGCCTGAAGTTGAGCTAATACTTCTTCTTGCATGATCGCCTCTTGATTCACTAACTTAAATTCTAGAAGTGGTGTCTCACCAATTTGCTTAATAGCTTCACTCACATCAGTCACTCCAGGGAGTTCCACCACCAAACGTTCAGTCGGTGTTTCACTGACAAAGCTACTACTCTCTACCTGCACGATTGGCTCTGAAACACCGAAGATGTTAACCCGCCGCTCAATCACGTCACGAAGGACGCTCATTAATTCATCAACCTCAGTCGGGTCAATTTTTGATACATCAGCTTCATAGACCAAGTGTGAACCGCCCGCTAAATCAAGGCCTAACTTAAAAGGATAGTTTGAGTCGGAATTGACGGTTGAGCTATAGACAAAATAACCAACCAGCGTGGCCAACAAAAGTACGGCAATAGCTCGCGAAAGTCGAATAATACTTTCTGTCTTATCAGATGCTCCCTGTTTACGTGGTTCAGTCATAGAAAATTCACCGCTAGTTATAGCATTTTTAGCGCTTCAGCACCATTGCAAAAATCGACATTTATGTTAATCAACTCCAAACAGGCTGGGGTAATGCAAAAGATTTATCACTATCGCTGCTTTGAAGCAGTCTCAATAAAATCGCTAATTACATTAAGTAGCTGTGCATATGCCTTGGGATCTGTTTCTTTAAGTAGATTCAGCTCTTGCACTAAATCATGGAGAGCCTCAGTGTCATCTTTTTCAGTTGGTTGTGAGTTCATCATACAAATGTACGTTACTATTAGATTCGTCGACGTGGCGGCGCTTCAACGCGCCTTTGTCTCAGTGCCTGCAAGAAAGGGTTTACCTTTTCAAAAACCATTTGGTTGAGATTTCGCATTTTAGCACCAGCTGTCCCAGTCAGCACGGCAGCCACAGTAATAGCCATTAACATCACACCAAAATTCTGACCAGAGCCATCTCCCTGGAAGGTCTCAGGAGTACTATGTCTAAACCCAAAGGCGGCCGCTGCCCCTAGCATCATAGTGAGCAGCGGGCCAACAGTCATTATTTTTTCACTATTTTCAATTGATTTAAGTAATTCTGCACTATTAGCACTCAGTTCACGGGCGGCTGTCCTGAATTCCGGATCATCTGCGCTTAGAGTGCTGAGCCTTTCCATAAAAGCTTCTAATTGTCCGTTAGCTGCTAGTTCTGCCAAGCGAGCCTCGGCGGCTATGACATCCGGCGTTTCGTTTTGCCTTAAATCTTCCATAATTTATATGTTTACTTAGTAAATCACACTTCGTTTCCAAGCCACATTATATCATTACTTAAAATGGGGTAGGACTAGTCTAGATCAATCTTTTTGTTCGTTTTTTTGCTGGCACCCACTGCTCGTATCGACCGTCGGTGTACGCAAATGCTTCTTTACTACTATACTGACATTGGTATACACCAGCTAATTTAGCCCCGCTCATCAAGACCGGATAGGAGTAAAAGCGCCATGATCCTGGACAGGTCGGTATCTTGCCCCGCGTCGCGTGCCAGAAAAAACCAAACGCTACCCGAGCCATCCACGGTTGGATCGGCAGGATTTTCTTCCCCACTGCTGCGGCCATATCAGGCGCGAAGACCGGCTCGCCGAGCGGCGTAATATTAAAGACGTTGTAGTCCCACGGTTGGTCTTCAAGAGCGAATGTGAGCACAATATCATTCACGTCA
Source organism: uncultured Candidatus Saccharibacteria bacterium (assembly GCA_964350645.1). Taxonomy (GTDB): domain Bacteria; phylum Patescibacteriota; class Minisyncoccia; order Phycocordibacterales; family UBA918; genus OLB19. The sequence continues at coordinate 10,169 of CAYGJY010000003.1, forward strand.
TCCTCATGGATAAACTGTCGCACCCAGCCTTTCGTCGCTGGAACAAAACTGGTCAGTGTCGTGATGAGCCTATTGATAAAGCCACCTTTAAGATTGCCTGACAGAGCCGACTGTAAACCAAAACGGATCCTCATAAAGCGACCACGTGGCCCGGTGATTGCCGCTGGTCGCACTACCGTCACTTGTGGTACTCGCCTTCCCTCTTTTTTAGCTTGGTCGAACTTGGCTTTCAAGTTTTCTTCCGTCACTTTCTTTTCGTGCGCGTAAATATAATCGTCGTCACGGAAGCCTTCGGCTTCCGTGAATGCGTGATCAAAGCGGTTATCTTTCCGAGCTGAATATGAAGACGCCGTTGAAAAATAAACAAGTCGCTTGACCGATGGATACGACAAGGCGAAATCGAACACTTTGTCAGAGCCATCAACATTCCACCGCCATTGCTCTGCCGCCTGACCGTACATGGCACGGATTTGCCACGCCGTATGAATCACCACTTCAGGCTCATACTGGGCCACAATCTCCTGCCAACCATCATCAGCCATATTGTGCTGTACATAGGTAACTTTTGAGATAGTTTTACACCAATCGCTCTGGGGTTCTTTATCAAGCGCAATAATTTGCTGTACGTCAGCTCGCTTTGAAAATTGATCGCAAAGCATTTCCCCTACATACCCCACGCCAATCAAAAGAATCGTTTTCTGGTTTGTTTCCATAGTCATATACTACAAAGTAGAGTGTAGCATGGTTACGTTCGCTCTTTTAAAAGAACCCTGAATCGTGAAAGTAGCGTTTTAATTGTTCGTAAGGCAATCTCGATATCGAGCATGAGAGAACGATTTTTAATGTAGTACAAGTCATAAGCTAGGCGAGTACGAGATTCCTCAAGAGACTGTGGCTGAATATTGTCCCCCATATACTGCTGGTGGGTTTGTGCCCAGCCAGATACTCCAGGTTTTACAAAATTACGAATGTTGTAATACGGAATTTGTTCAGCCAGACGATTGCCCAAGCCTTCAATATCATTTCGAGGACCAATCAATGACATTTCACCTTTCAGAATATTCCAAATCTGCGGTATTTCATCCAATGACAACTTACGAATGATTTCACCAACCTTGGTAATCTGATTACCTTTCTGAATGTCTTCATGTGTCCAGGTACTCGAGCCAGCATCGTTACTAGTCATCGTCTGAATCTTCAATACCTTCACTGGCTGATTATACTGACCAATTCGGTTTTGGGTCATGAAAACACCCGCCTGTTTTCCCTCTAACTTGATTGCTAGATACATAAATGGCAACACCAATAGAAACGCCAACCCTAAAACTACGCTGCCAACAATATCAATGACGCGCTTGAAAAAGTCATAGACAAGACTCTTTGACTGAGATACATGCGTAATAAACCAGTCATACCGCAAAGCCGAGAGTGGCACTCGGTCGAACGTATCTTCGTAGACTTTATAAAAATCAAGAAACACAAACTCAAACTTGAGAAAAGCCAAATCAAAAATTGCCGGCATAACACGTTCAATATGTCCTCCACGCGGATTGGCGACAATAATTTTGACATCCTCCTCATCGATTAATCGCAGCAACTTAGTCTCAAAGTCAGACACATCAGCGGCGGCTGATTCGTCAATGATTCTGATAAAGGTGTAATTATAACGATCGTTGTTATTGATTTCATCAACCAACTCAATCGCCTCTTCACCGTCTGCAATCAAAATAGCCTTTTGCTTATGCTTTGGTGAAAAATAATTGAACACTTTCAAGCGCCAGACCGATAACAACAAGACAGAAATAACGAGATAAATAATTAAGTTTGTTTTGGGAGCAATCTCAAACGGGACAATCAAAAACAACAAAGCTGCAATCAAGATATTAACAAACTGCGTATTGATAATCCGGCTGAGTAATAAATTCTTAAGAAAGACCGTGTGCTTGTCGTACAATCCGGCGATATAAAAAATAAACAGCCAAATACCGGCCAAAATCATAAACGGACCACTGTGTTGACCCAACAGCTCAGCACTTGGAATTGCTAGATAACGCAATGAAAGCGTTAACAACAGCGACACACTAATGATGAAAATATCGCCTACCAGTAGTATCAGCAGCTCACGTGATCGTTCACCCATAGATAGTCATATCCTACCGGAAGCCGTGTAAACCGCAAGGTAAATCGCTAGTTTCTGAGGTAAAAACAAGCTATGATACTAACAATGCAACCCTACCAAAAAAAGAAAATCTTGTACCTCATTACCAAATCTAACTGGGGTGGTGCACAACGGTACGTATACGACATCGCCACTAATTTACCTCGTGATCGTTTTGACGTGGTGGTTGCCCTCGGTGGCGATGGTGAGCTAGCGACCAAACTAGCCAAAGCTGGTATTCGGGTTAGTACTATCCCAGGCCTGCAACGAGATATCTCTTTCTCTAAAGAGCTAAAATCCTTTGGGGAAATATGGCAGATTATTAAAACTGAACGACCTGATGTGCTGCATGTTAATAGCTCAAAGGCCGGCGGCTTAGGAGCTTTCGCTGGTCGGTTACTTCGAGTACCAAAAATTATATACTCCGCTCACGGCTGGGCGTTTAATGAAGACCGAGGCGCTATTTCTCAATTCATCGTTGGTTTCTTTCACTGGCTCACCATTATGCTTGCTCACGTCACTATTGCGGTCTCAAACGCTATCAAACACCAGATGAAATGGCCGTTGGCTCAGCGTAAACTAGTTGTCGTCCAAAATGGCCGGCCCCAAACTGATTTTCTTGATCGTGTGACTGCCCGTGCAGTATGTGTGGCTACTTGCCCTGCCCTCACTGCCTTTGCAACGGACACCTGGACAGGTACGATTGCTGAACTTCATCCAATTAAGCGCCACGATGTTGCCATCGACACTATCCAACAACTGGTAGCGACTGGTAAAAACATTCGTCACATCATCATCGGCGCCGGGGAACTTGAAGCTGAGCTACAAGCACGTATCACCAAGGCCGGGCTTACCGAACACGTCTTTCTCCTTGGGTCGATTCATGAAGCAGCCACTCTTTTACGAGCCTTCGATATATTTGTCCTCCCTTCACGCTCCGAAGCCCTAGCCTATACCGTGATTGAAGCGGCTCAGGCTGGTCTCCCAATTGTTGCATCTCGTGTTGGAGGTATTCCAGAAATTATTACTAATGGCTGGGACGGACTTCTAATTGAAAGCGGTAGCGTACCCGATCTGCAGAATGCTATCGAAACTCTTCTAGATAACCCTGAACTACAGAAAAAACTAGCTGCTGCAGCTGCTGTTCGCGGCCGTCACTTCTCACTGGAGCGAATGATTCTCGAAACCACAGCTGTCTATAATTTATGATCCTTCGACAATTGCGTCTTCGCGTGGCGTAAAACGCATAGTAGTGTAGCGACTCATTGCCATCACAATTCCTACGCCAACAAACTCAGTAATCAAATGCGTTCCTCCATAGCTTAAAAACGGAACTGTGGTTCCCGTTACAGGCAGTAAACCAATATTCATCCCAATATGAACAAAGAAATGGCTAGTGATCAAAATCGCTACGCCAGTGGCAAAGAGTCGCTCAAAGTTGCTAGCTCCAAGCATAGCAAAGTGAAGTAATCGCCAGATAACAATCCCAAACAGAATAAATAAAAGCGTGACCCCGGCCAATCCCCATTCTTCAGCAAACGCAGCGAAGATAAAGTCAGTCTCATATTCAGGTAAAAACTGCAACTTACTTTGGGTACCATAACCAATCCCCTTACCAAAAAGCTGCCCCGAGCCAACAGCAATGGTCGACTGATAGGCGTTATAGCCAGCCCCTTGAATATCAGACAAGGGATCAAGGAAGGTCATGATACGCTGCTTTTGGTAATCCTGAAACGCAAACGCCCACATCCCCCCAAAAGCAATGGCTCCCATCAAGAATACCAACACCAAGTGTTTCAACTTAATACCTGCTACTAAAATCATCCCAAACCAGATAAAAAACAGAATGATGGCCGACCCGAAGTCAGGTTGAATAAACACTAAGCCAAAAACAAGGAGGGCATAAAAACCAGATACAATGATGTGGCGAAAGTCTCCGATGAGCTCATGACGTTTTGAGAAGTACTTTGCTAATACTGCAATCAAAATTAACTTAGCTGGATCAGATGGCTGTAGGCTAAAAAAACCTAAGTCAAAACGACTTTTAGCTCCCAATGTGACTTCACCTATAAACAACACCAAAACCAGTGAAAAAACTGCCAGGATATACAAGATAAAGGCCGTGTTCCCGGTTCGTAAAAAACGATAGTCAGGAATCATCGCTAAAAACATTAGAGCAATACTAACTATAATCCAGAGACTCTGACGCTCGAAAAAAGTATTATCACCTGCAAAGGTATACATGGTGGCCAACCCCATCAGCGTCAAGGCCAGCATAGCTGCAAATAACATGCCGTCAAATCCGTTGAAAAGCGTTCTAATTGTGCGCATCAGACCATTTTAGGCTAGTTAGCTCCTAAGGGCAAAAGGTGGCGAGGCAAAGCCTCGCCACTTTTTGCCCTACGCTAGACACCCTCAAGAAACGTCGGGTTTATCTTTGGAATAATATCAATCACCGCTGCCCCGTCCTCACACAATGCACCAGTAATAGTCCGATAAATCTGACCAATATCAGCCCGACTGAGCGCCTGGTACGCATACGATGGATCGGTAGCCAGGGCTCTAACAAAATCCATATTCACTTCATTACCGAGCCCAATGGTGTAAACCTCTACTCCGGTTGATTTAAGGATGGCAGCTTGCTCGAGAGCGAACATCTCGGGCTCATCATCAGGAGCGGTTGCTAATCCGTCTGTCAACATTACCATCACCCGGCGAGCCGCTGGATTTGGACGCTCTGAAAAAAACTCTTCAGAGGCACTCACTATGGCTGCTCCAGTATTAGTACTGCCAGTTTCTTCTTCCGGATCAATAACCAGCGATGCAATAGTGTCAGCCACTGCTTCTGTATCAGATGTAAAGATTTCATCGAGTGACGCACTACTCGCAAATGTAGTTACGGCAACTTGATCCTGCTCACGCAAACGTCCCACAAACGCTTCGGCTGCAGCCAAGACTGAGGTAATTGGTTCTGGCGGTTCAGCCTGATCATTATTCATGCTTCCTGAGAGGTCAATCGCCAACATAACATCGGTTGGCACGGTACAACTTCTAATGGTCTTCGCGATTGGCTCTGGCCAAGTGAAGACTACCGCAACTTCAGATTGGGCAGGAAAATATTCTACAAAGGTGCGTGACGACGTGAGTGCGTTACCATTCGCATCAAAAATTGTCGCCACTAGTTCAACGTTCTGTGCTTCAGTGAAGGCATTATTAGTCACCTTAGCGTCGAGTCGAGGACGAGTGTCTTCCCCACTGAGACGCTGCTCACGAATACTAAATTGGTCGCGTCCGGTGTCGGCTGGGTACCAGGTCAAGGCTGGTGCTAATTCTAAAAAACTATTAGTCGGTATTCGATCACCAGTCTGGATTGGGCCAACAAAGATTGGGTAAACACTATCTGGCGGCAATGGCGTTGCGCCCGAAAGTTCCGTGATTAGGCCATCAGCGTCATAGAGCGACACGGTATACCGAACCTCAGGAGTGGCTGCGGTGATATTAGGGTTCTCTACATAAGAGACAACATTGTACTGTCCATCGCGCACTTTAAAACTTTGTGTCCAACGTACTTCAGGCGACAACACATCAAACGAACAAATCAGTGCACAAGCTCCACCGCAATCAATCCCTCGCTCTTCGCCGTTTTGCTCTCCATCAAAGCAGGTTGGTCCGGCATAAATATATTGATAGTACACACCGGTGAAGACTAGTAACCAGAAGGTCAAAAAACCAACTCCATATTGTAGCTGACGCCGCAGCGCCCAAGAACGTGTATCCCGCATTAAGTAATTGTAACAAGAAATACCTGCACATACGCCATATCTACGGGCATTTCTTTTAAGATAACATTCTCTACTAATTAGACTTCAATTGAAATTGGACTTGTAATTAAAGTAAATGTGTGTTTTTATTGTTTATTCAATAAACAGAGAGGCAGATAAATGGAATTATCCTGGTCTTACCTGGAAATCTTGCTTGGAGAACCCCGCGTGGGGCCAGGTACATTTCCAGAAACACTGGAACAGCGAGCTCAGATGCTCAAGCTGTTCGGCCTCATGCTCATGAGCATCAGCGCTATCGTTCTTCTCGGATGGTTCTACGAACGTATCATCCTCGACCGAATCCCGAATGTCTGAGGCAGTGCCTCGACCAAGCCCTCGCCGGTTCAGGCGAGGGCATCTTTTATTACAAAAAAACACCTGAAGGAATCAGTACTGTATGTTGGCGATGACCTACTCTCCCTTTCGAAAAAAGTACCATCGGCGCGAAGTGGCTTAACTGCCGTGTTCGGAATGAGAACGGGTGTACCCCACTCGCTGACTCACCAACATACAAAACTCATTGTCTGCTTCAGATGTTTTTTTGTCTTACGATCTATCGATCACAAAACTGCATATCCTGTACATTTGGAAACTAACTTTACACTCAAAATTGCACATTGTCATGTCCAACATTCCCTATGGGAAATACGTCCGATTAGTACACCTCAGCTACATCCATCACTGGACTTCAACTTAGTGCCTATCAACCTGATCATCTCTCAGGGGACTTAATGATACCTAATCTTCAAGTTGGCTTCCCGCTTAGATGCTTTCAGCGGT
>CAYGJY010000004.1:0-1601 GCA_964350645.1 uncultured Candidatus Saccharibacteria bacterium
CATACTTCGCTATTTGAGGATCTTCAGAAGGATTCCATTTAATTTCTATGGAGTCTTTTTGCGACCTTGGGCTGCTCACATAGTGCTTTGCACGTAAATTTAGAGTATGGAAAAACAATCCTTCTGCATTTTCTTGCCCAAAAGCTGTTTGAATATAGTTTTTCCCCTCAAGTGGGTGTGTAGTCATCCAAAGAGCAGAGACTTGATTTGCATCGTCTAGTGAAATTTCTCCCCATGTTTTTGGTTTAAGAAAGTAGGAGAAAATGTGGGGCTCATGCATCCAATCTGTCCCAATACAGACATTTGCTTTGAGGGTGGCTGTGCTCTCATTCCAGATAGCAGCTCCATTGCCTTCATCATTAACACTAACATTGACATACCCTGCTTGTGGGTTAAAGCTAGTCGATAATGTGGAAATTATAGGTTCGTTAACTGAGTGGAAACGGCTCACTTTAAGAGAACCATTCTGCTCACCCCAAGCAGCTAGACCTTCTCCTCGAGCATTGACGGCTAGATTAAATTTACAGTTATTAGCATCTCCTCCAAAAGTCCCTATAGTGTTAGGTTTGAGCCAGCCTTCATCAGGAGAGAACCAAGTATATTCAAAGGTGTTTTCTTGTTCAGTAGATGTGACCCATACTGTTTCTGGGTAGATTAAGTTTGGAAAAGAAGCTACGATATTTTCATTGTTAATCACTTCATGGTTGGCTACCCATACAATTGCAGGGTGATCTGTATCTGCATAAGTTGTCATAATTTTTTGACTACCTACTACATTGGGCAAGGATACTATGGACGGAGGTGACCAACTTGAGCGCTCGTATCTTCTGGTTTCGACGCAGTTCGAGTCGTTGAACCAGGCTACAACTCCCTTTCCATCTTTATTGACATCGATATCAAAATTTTGATGGGGGGTTGCATTAGTTGCAAGAGTAGTGGGGTTAGACCAGATTTGGTTGTCATAAGTAAGTGCAACAACAGACTCCGTAGTGCTTCCACCGTCAGTGACCCAAGCTACCAGTATTTCATCGGATTCAGAAAGAGCAACTTTTGGGATAGAGATTCTTTCATCCCAACTTAGATGTAAGTATTGCGGCTTCCCCCAAGTTTGCCCATTAAAGAAGATAGCTTCAATATCAGAGTAACTAGGAATGGGTCCATCTGCCCACTGGTTCCATACCACAATAATCTTTCCGGATTCATTTATCTTAACTGTATGGCCTAAAAATGATCGTGCTGAAGTAAAAACTTTTGGCTCTGTCCATTTAAAGTCTTCACAGGTTGAATAGACAAGTGTTGAGAGAGTAGGGCTATCAATTTCCACCCAAACTGCAATTCCTTGGCCTTTTTTGTTAAATGCTATTTGTTGCTTAGAAAATTCTGTAGAGGAAGAAAGTGTACTTGGTTCGGACCAGTGCATTTCTGAATATAGAGAGTGTGAAGTGCTAAAAGCAAAGAGTAAAAAAATAGATAAGGCGATTTTATTAAACATAAATTCCTCCATTGGAGTTTTTTTAAAGGTATTATTCAACTGATATTCAAATTTGGTCCTTAAAGCCTAATAGAGATTACTTTAAAGAGCAATCTTCATGTAAATTTAA
>CAYGJY010000005.1:0-1139 GCA_964350645.1 uncultured Candidatus Saccharibacteria bacterium
CTACCGAGCGGCGGGAGGGTATATATAGCGCATAAAAAGTGCTTTGCGCGTAATTAAATGCCACTTGGATCTCGTTTTGGATCCGGAGGCGAGGAAACGGAGCGACGCGCGGGCTAGAGGCGTGGAGAAGAGGCGGCGCGGGGGCTACCGGCGAGTGCACTCGCGCCGCGGACGCGACGCACGCGGCCTGGGTGCGTCCCCAGCGCCGAGTAGGAGCCGGCCGGCGCGAACCGACCGCTACGCCCGCGCCGAAGAGCCGCGCGCAGATAGGAGCCGTGCCGCGGGATCGGTAGATAGCAGTGCGCCCAAGGCCTGGGGGCGGCGCCAGCGCCGAGGAGCCGACATAGGCCCGGCTTTTTGCCGCGCGGATCCGGAGGCAGCGACGCGCGGGCTAGAGGCGCGGAGAAGATGCGGCGCGGGCGCTACCAGCGAGTGTGCGCGCGGCGTGGGCGCGGCGCGGGCGGCCTGGATGCGCCCCCAGCGCCGAGTAGGAGCCGGCCGGCGCGAGCCGACCGCTACGCCCGCGCCAGAGAGCCGCGCGCAGATAGGAGCCGCGCCGCGGGACCGATAGATAGCAGTGCGCTTGCGGTCTGGGAGCGGCGCCAGCGCCGAGGAGCCGACGTAGGCCCGGCTTTTGCCGCGCGGATCCGGAGGCGAGGAAACGGAGCGACACGCGGGCTAGAGGCGCGGAGAAGAGGCGGCGCGGGCGCCACCAGCGAGTGTGCGCGCGGCGCGCGCGGTCTGGGTGCGCCCCCAGCGCCGAGTGGGGGGCGGCCGGCGCGAGCCGACCGCTACGCCCGCGCCAGAGAGCCGCGCGCAGATAGGGGCCGTGCCGCGGGTCCGATAGATAGCCGCGCGCCCAAGGCCTGGGAGCGGCGCCAGCGCCGAGGAGCCGACGTAGGCCCGGCTTTTTGCCGCGCGGATCCGGAGGCGCAGACACGCGGGCTAGAGGCGCGGAGAAGATGCGGCGCGGGCGCTACCGGCGAGTGCACCCGCGCCGTGGGCGCGACGCGCGCGGTCTGGGTGCGTCCCCAGCGCCGAGTAGGGGGCGGCCGGCGCGGACCGACCGCTACGCCCGCGCCGAAGAGCCGCGCGCAGATAGGAGCCGCGCCGCGGGACCGATAGATAGCAGTGCGCTT
>CAYGJY010000006.1:0-1077 GCA_964350645.1 uncultured Candidatus Saccharibacteria bacterium
CTTGGAGAGTTTGGTGGTGCTGGAGGTTTTAGCAGCCCTGAATTAGATGCTGCAAAAGCAATCGTGACTACTGCAGTCAGTGCTAGGCTAAGTGATTTGCCAATCGATTACGGCAATGAAAATGTATCTGCTGTCACACCATTGATAAACTCAACATACGGATTACTTACAACAAATACTGCCACCAACCCAGCCGACCATCAAGCACTAGTAAACGCTGCAAAACGACTTGAGACTAGCGGATTACTCAGTAGTTCTGCTGCAGCACGCTACATTAATGCCATAAACAGCGTTCGTACTATCGGAGGTCTGCCGAACATATTTCCCGATACAAATTTGTCTGTACCACTCACAGCAGACGCCCTTGCCAGTATTGACGCCACTAAAGCTGACCTTAGAATAGCTCTAATTGATTCGTTAAAAGATGACCCCAATCGTTCTGGTACAGCAAATGGCACCCTAGCTGATGAAGAAACTGAGGCAGATCGGATCATCACTGACTTATATTCAGCCTCAACTGACGAACAGGTAGTAATTATTGATGGGCTATTTGATAACGAGGTAATTTTCCCTGCCCAGCAAGGAGACCTATATAATGAATTTATCAACGATCTAAATATGATCAATCTATTCAAAGGTCTACCACCGGTTATATAAAACTCATACATACAAAAAGCCGGTGATCCCAAAGGGATCACCGGCTTTTTGTTCTAGCATATATATCAGCAAAGATGTGCCCGAAGGCCACTCTCTTTTGTCTTATCCTGGCTTTGTCTTTCCAAAGTGTCTGATACCAGATTTAGGGATCTAGATATCATATTCCCCTTATATGCTCAATTGAGGCATATAAGATCGACCAATTAGTCGTCATGTAGTAACTGTTACCAGTCACCGACAACGTGTCCAATTGGAATTAATCCACGACCAGCTTCCGCTAGCCGTGCCTTGTTACGACTTAGTCCTTGTTATCGAGCTTACCGTAGGCCGTGATAAACACGGACTTCGGGCACTCCCGACTCCCCTGACTTGACGGGCGGTGAGTACAAGGCTCGGGAACGTATTCACCGCGGCATGCTG